>NZ_JBYOKH010000001.1:0-384166 GCF_057799415.1 Achromobacter sp. 18P8.1.1
TCGGGCCGGCGCTGTCGCGCTACGCGGGCGAATCGGGCATCAACCTGGCGATCGACCCTGCGCTGGTGGCGGGACGCAGCACCCAGGGGCTGTCGGGCGAATTCGGCGCGCGCGCGGGACTGGACCGCTTGCTGAAGGACTCCGGCCTGGCCGGCCACCCCTCGGGCGCGGACGGCTATGTGCTGCGTCCGGTTGCCGCCGCGGATGCCACCACCCTGTCCGAAGTCACCGTCAGCGCCGATGCGCTGCGCGACGGCAAGACGGAAGACACTCAGTCCTACACGGGATCGACCAGTGCCACCAAGCTGAACCTGTCGCTGCGCGAAACGCCGCAATCCGTCAGCGTCATCACGCGCCAGCAGATGGAAGACCAGGGCCTGAACACCATCCAGGACGTGCTGGGCCAGACCACCGGCATCTCGGTCGACAAGAGCACAGCCACGCAGGAATACACGCAGGTCTATTCGCGCGGCTTCACCGTGGATACCTACCTGTTCGACGGCATCCCCACGTCGAGCCAGCTGGAAGGCATCACCTTCGACACCGCCATCTACGACCGGGTGGAAGTGGTACGCGGCGCCACGGGTCTGGTCAGCGGCACGGGCAGCCCCGCCGCCGCGGTCAACCTGGTTCGCAAGCGCCCCACCCGCGACTTCTCGGGTTCGGTGTCGGCCAGCGCCGGCTCGTGGGACCGCTATCGCGCCGAGGCCGACCTGTCGGGCTCGCTGGTCGAGAACGGCCGCATCCGCGGCCGCATCGTCGCGGCGCATCAGGATTACGGTTCGTTCATCAGCCGCGTGAAACAGCAAAAGGACGTGTTCTACGGCATCGTGGAAGCCGACCTGACCGATTCGACGCTGCTGACCGCAGGCATCACGTATCAGGACGACCGCACGGACAACGCCAGCCGCGGCTTTCCCGCCTTCTTCAGCGACGGTTCGGTCACCGACTTCTCGCGTCGTATGAACGGCGCCGCGGACTGGAGCTACTACAACCGCAAGCAGACCTCCGTCTTCGGCAGCCTGGAACACACGTTCGCCAACGACTGGACCGCCAAGGCCATCGTCAACTACACCCAGAACGATTACGACGCGCTGCAAGGCTATGCGCAAAACGGCTATCCCGACCGGGAGACCGGCGCCGGCGCGGGCCTGTGGCTGGCCAACTGGCATGGACGCCCCAAGCAGACGGCGGTGGACCTGTACGCTACGGGGCCCTTCACGCTGCTGGGCCGCAAGCATGAACTGGTGCTCGGCGTCAGCGCGTCACGCTACGAACAAGGCGGGGCCACCTTCCCCAACTGGCGCTTGCCGGGTTATGACGCGTCGATTCCCGATATCTTCAACTGGAACGGCCATTCGCCCAAGCCCGACTACGCCGGCACGCAAACCGGCAATTCCACGACCCGGGAAGAAGAACTGGGTGTCTACGCCACTGCGCGTCTGCGCCCCACCGACCGTTTTTCGATCATCCTGGGCGGGCGCTACACCGACTGGAAGCGCGATGTCGACAGCGACTATTTCGACGGCACCAGCATCAGCGACAAGCTGCGCGAAAAAGGCAAGATCACTCCGTTCGCCGGCGTGGTCTACGACCTGGACGACAACTGGTCCGTCTATGCCAGCTACACCAGCATCTTCAAGCCGCAGGCCTACCGCGACCGCAACAACAGTTTCCTGCCGCCGCTTGAGGGCGACAACTACGAGCTGGGCGTGAAGGGCGAGTTCTTCAACGGCGCGCTCAACGCCAGCGCGGCCGTCTTCGAACTGAAGCAGGACAACCTGGCCGAGATGGACCCGGACAACATCTGGGTCACCGGCGGCGGTGGCGGCTCCTATGCGTACCGCACGGTGCAGGGGGTCACGTCACGAGGCTTCGAAATGGAAATCTCGGGCGAATTGCAGCCTGGCTGGCAGATGATCGCCGGCTACAGCTACCGCCAATTGAAGGACGGCGACGGCCGCCGCGTCGACACTTGGCAGCCCAACAGCCTGTTCCGGCTCTGGACCACGTACCGGCTGCCGGGGGCATGGCATCCGCTGACCGTGGGCGGCGGCGTCACCTGGCAAAGCAGCATCGCCCAGGCAGACTATGGCCCCAACAACGAGACCTTCAAGCAGGACGCCTACGCGCTGGTCGGCCTGATGGCCCGCTACGACTTCAACCGGCATCTGTCCGCCACGCTGAACGTCAACAACCTGCTGGACAAGAAGTACTACTCGACCGGCTTCGGCGGCTTCTATGGCGATCCGCGCAACGCGATGCTGACGATGAAGTATCGCTTCTGACGCGCCCAGGAAAATGTGGCGCGCCATAGCGGCGCGCCGCATTCAGCCTTTCTTGAACAGCCGCTTCACGGCGCTGACCACGCCCAGCACCACTGCCCCGGCGGCGATGCCGAACAGGGCGTTGAGCAAGGTGGACGTCAGCGCATGGACCACGCCGCCCCCGCCCACCGCGGCGGCGGCCTGCTCCACGGCGGCATGCACAGGCGGGATGCCATGGGTCAGGATGGCGCCGCCCACCATGAACATGGCCGCAGTCCCCACCACCGACAAGGTCTTCATCAGGTAGGGCGCCGCGCCCACGATGCGCTTGCCCAGCCACGCCGTCGCCTGCGACCGCTTCTGGCTCAGGTACAGGCCCAGGTCGTCCAGCTTGACGATGCCGGCCACCAGCCCGTAGACGCCTACCGTCATGGCCACGGCAATGATCGACAGCACCAGCACCTGACGCGTGAAATCGGCGTTCGCCACGGCGTCCAGGCTGATGACGATGATCTCGGCGGACAGGATGAAATCGGTGCGCACCGCGCCTTTGATCTTGTCGCGTTCGAACGCGACCATGTCCACGGACGCGTCTTGCAGGGCTTGCGCGCGCGCAGCGTGATTGCCTTCGGCGGACTCGCCATGCGGCAGGAACTTGTGGGCCAATTTTTCCACGCCTTCGAAGCAGAGAAACGCGCCGCCCAGCATCAGCAGCGGCGTCACGGCCCATGGAAGAAAGGCGCTGATCAAAAGCGCCGACGGCACCAGGATCAGTTTATTGATGAAGGAACCCCGGGCCACCGCCCACACGACCGGCAATTCCCGGTTGACCGGCACGCCGGTCACTTGCTGCGCGTTCAGCGCCAGGTCGTCGCCCAGCACGCCGGCCGTCTTCTTGGCCGCCACTTTGGTCATGACGGAGACGTCATCCAGAATCGTGGCGATGTCATCGAACAATGCGAAGAAACTGCTACCGGCCATCTAGGATCCCCTGAGCCTAAGGTGATCCGAGTGTACAGGCGGCAAGCGCCGCCCGGCTGCAACATGGTTGGCCGTTTTCATTCCTTTTGTGTCGAGATCGGGCTTGGCGCAACCACCGCCCCGTGGATCTGGCCGCGCACGAGGCGCTACGCCGCAGCCTGGACGGGGTGCCGCCCCAGGACCGCTAGGCGGAACCCGGGGCGGCGGGCCGCTTAGTTGCGCGCCGGCGCCGCGGCATCGTCGAACAGGATGTTGTTTTCCAGATGGATATGCGCCATCAGGTCTTCCTTGAACGTGCGGATGCCCAAATAGAGCGCGCGCCAGGTATTGCATGCGGCGCGCGGCAACGTCAGGTCGTGCGTCAGCGCCAGCAGCCGTTCCAGTGCCACGCCATGGTCGTCGTGCTCCATGCGCATCACCATGATCGGCATGGTCGCCATCGCGCCATGGCCGCGGGCCAGCATGGGAAACAGCACCTGCTCTTCTTTCTGCATATGGCTTTCCAGTTCCTGCTGCATCGTGCGCAGGTGGTCCGCCAGGCCGGCCGGGCAATCCGGGCTGTCGGCATGCACCTGCTCGACCTTTAAGGCCAACCGGATCAGCTCGGGCAACTGCTGGCGATGCACGTCGTGATAGCGGGCCAGGATGTGGTCGATCAGTTCAGCGGCCGACGCCTGGCCCCAATCCGTTTCCTGGGGCGGGTTGTGGGACAGCGCGACGAGGCGCGCCTCGATCTGGGTCGGGTCCAGCGACCGTTGGGCCGCTGCCTCGCCCAGGCTTTTCTTGCCGCCACAGCAGAAATCCAGGTCGTATTCGTGGAACACCTGCGTGGCGCCCGGAATGCTGCGGGCCAATTGGCCCAGGGATTGCTCAACCATGCTCATCGCGTCTCTCCAGTGATCTTGACGGGTACTGGGATAGAAGCGAAAAGCGTGCCAGAAAAATCTTGCGTTAAATCAATCATCTGCAAATTACAGGGTAGATAGCACCGTTGCGCGATAGGGTTTTAATCACCCTTGGACGGTAAAATCCACCCCATGCATAACCTCTTGCTTGCCGATCTGGTCGCCGACCTGCCGCCGGCCATCCGCCTGCAACGGCTGGTCTCCAGCCTGCGTGCGCATTTTCGTTGCGGCGCGGTGGCCTTGCTTCAACAGGAAGAAGACCATCTGCGCCCCATCGCAGTGGACGGCCTGACCCAGGACGCGCTGGGCCGGCGCTTTGCCGTGCACCAGCACCCGCGCCTGGCCGCCATCCTGGCCCGGCGCGGCGTCACCTGTTTCCACCACGACAGCACGCTTCCCGATCCCTATGACGGCCTGATCAACGGCATGGCCGGCGAGCCGCTGCCGGTGCACGACTGCATGGGTACCAGCCTGCACGTCGAAGGCAAACCCTGGGGCGTGCTGACGCTGGATGCGCTGGATGTCGGCACCTTCGACGGGCAAGCGCAGTCCGAACTGCGCGACGCCATCGTGCTGGTCGAAGCCGCGCTGCGCACCACACGGCTGGAAACCGAGATCCGCGCCTTGCGCGACGCCCGCGGCCCCGCCCCCGCCGACAGCGTGGCGCCGGACCGGCACGAAATCCTGGGCAACAGTCCGCCCATCGCCCGGCTGCTGCACGAAATCCAGGTGGTGGCCGATTCCGACCTGCCGATCCTGCTGCTAGGCGAAACCGGTGTCGGCAAGGAGTTGTTCGCGCATCGCGTGCACCGCCTGTCGCGCCGCAGCGGCAAGCCGCTGGTGCACGTGAACTGCGCCGCCCTGCCGGAGTCCCTGGCGGAAAGCGAATTGTTCGGCCACGCCAAGGGCGCGTTCTCCGGCGCGGTCACCGACCGGCCCGGGCGCTTCGAAGCGGCCAACGGCGGCACGCTATTCCTGGATGAAGTGGGCGAACTGCCGCTGCTGGTGCAGGCCAAACTGCTGCGCGCGCTGCAGAACGGCGAGATCCAGCGCCTGGGCGACGACCGCCCGCGTACGGTGGACGTGCGCATCGTGGCGGCCACCAACCGCAGTCTGAGCGACTTGGTGCAGGCAGGCGATTTCCGCGCCGACCTCTATCACCGCCTGTCGGTCTACCCCGTTCCGATTCCGCCGCTGCGCGAACGCGGCAATGACGTGCTGCTGCTGGCCGGCCGCTACCTGGAACTGAACCGCGCGCGGCTGGGCCTGCGCAGCCTGCGGCTGTCGGAAGACGCCGAAGAAATGCTGCGTCGCTATTCCTGGCCCGGCAACGTGCGGGAATTGGAACACGTGATCAGCCGGGCCGCCATCAAGGCGGTCAGCCACGGCGCCAACCGCAACGACATCGTCACGCTGGAGACGAGCCTGCTGGACGTGTCGGACCACAACGCGCCGATGCCCGTCACGGAAGCGCTGGCGCCCGATGACGTGCCGGCCGCCGGCCTGCCGTCATTGCGCGACACGGTGGACGCCTGCCAACGCCAGGCGATCCGCCGGGCGCTGCAAGCGCACGACGGCAACTGGGCCCATGCCGCGCGCGCCCTGGACGTGGACCCCAGCAACCTGCACAAGCTGGCGCGGCGCCTGGGGCTGAAGCAATAAGGCGGAAGACGGCGCATCAGGCCTTGATGTACACCCAGGCGTGCACGCCGGATTTCAGCAACACCGATACGCGCTTGTAGTCCGCGACTTCATAGCTGTCGGCGGCGTGCAGTTCTTTCTGGCTGATCTCGAACACCGTGCCGTGGACTTCGTCCTTCGGGTCGTAGCTGGCGTACACGATGGGGTGCTCGGCCTTGCCGCTGGTCTTCAGGACCTCCGGGTCGGTAATGGCCACCCAGTGCTGGACATATCCCGTCATCGCATCGGGCCGCCCGGTCAGCTCGCGGCCGAAATTGGCCAACTGCACCGCCTTGTCCTGCAACGTCCCGTACGAGAAAAGCAGTATCGACGTTTCGTGGGAGTCATTCACCATCGTTCCTTCAGGGAAAAATCGTGGGGAAATGACTTTACACCAGTGCGTCCACGATGCATCCGAAAGGTCGACGCGCTGCGCTGAACAGGCGTCGGCCCGTATTGCCTTACACCCAGGAAGCCGGCCAGCGCGCCAGCCGCGTCACCAGGCCTTGCACGTCTTCGTATACGGCAAGCACCCCGCGCTTGTTGCGCAGGACGACGACACGTTTTCCTTCGAATTCGTTGATGTGGCTATAGTGCGCCGGTTCTTCAGCGCCACCGTCCTGCTTATAAGCCGTCTTGGCGCGGTCGACAAAATCGTCATCGTCGCGCTCCACGCGCGTGATGCCCGGCCGCATGCGCACGGGCGGCATGTCCCCGGGCCGGCCGCTGCCGCCGTCCGCCATGAAACGCGCAATCCGCATCTTCACTTGCGGGGGATTGAAGTCGGCTTGCGCCATGCCAAGGGCCAGGATGCGTTGCCGCGCGTCTTGCGGAAGTTCCTGCCACTGGTTCAGCACAGAGGCGCCAAGAAAAGCCAGGATGCGCTGCTCGGCGTCGTCCAGTTGCTCAAGCGCGAATGACGTGGCCAACGCGGAAAAACGCGCGCCGCCTTCATCGTCCCATCGCGCCCTGCCTGCCCTGCCGGTTGAATTCGACATGCGATTCTCCTGGGCATGCGGGGTAAAAGCACCAACGGCAGGATCAAACGACGCCGCTGGAAAATAAAAGGCCGCCCGTGGAATTCAGGGCGGCCCGGTCAGGCATATGCGCAGCGCGATGCTGCCGGACATCAAACTGGCCTGGCATGTGCGTCAACCACGAGCCTGCCATGATTGATCGCGGCATCCACCGCCATTCCCGGGCTGGAAACGAATCCACCCGATTCGAACAACGGTACGGCATGATGTTCGTTGAGCTTGTCCTGATCTGCCGCAAGTTCCACCGCAACCGTTGCGGTGAAGGCGGGCCGGCCACTGCCCCCGACTGAAATCCGGGAAACACTAGCGGTGAGCCGATAGCCCTTGTAGACCATATTGTTGTGAAACATGAAACCCCCTATTTGATCAAAAGGCCGCAAGGGCCTTCATTCACAAAGCGCGGATTTGCGTGGCGTGCGGGCCTTTGGCGCCCTGCGCGGTGACATAGCTGACGCGCTGGTTTTCCAGCAGCACCTTATGCCCGTCGCTCACGATTTCCGAGAAATGCGCAAACAAATCCTTGCCGCCGTTCTCGGGCATGATGAAGCCAAATCCTTTGGCGTCGTTGAACCACTTGACGATTCCGGTTTCCATAATCTCTTTCCTTTAAATGCGGGCACCGCCCGCGAAATGAGCCTGTCAAGGAAAGGACTGCGAACAATGAAGCGCCCCCAAGGGTGCAAGACCGGACGAAAATCACGATGCTCGAAAAGCTTCAAGTCCACTATGGGTGCAGGGGTTCTTAAAGTCAATCGGCGTTTCCGATTACCACCAAATAGTTATTACGGTTCCAATTGGCGGTAATTTGGCCCGAAAAAAACGCGCCTGCATGTCTGCATGCCCCTTATTGTTTGCCTATTGCGTAACCAACCCTGCTTTTAACTACGCGCGCGAGGTAAAGCGCGTATGCTGGTGCGATGGTGCTTGAACGTGCGTTACCTTCGCCGTATCGCCATACAGGAGTATGGTCATGCCCATTCAACGTAATAACCTCTCGCAGTCCCTTCCAATGTCACGCGTCGCGTCAATGGCGTCCGCGCCGATCGCAGAATACGCGTGAGCGCATTCAGAAGGTCGATCGCAAAATTCGCAAACGCCTGCGTCAAACTGCTTCCGCCCGCATCCATGCCGCCTCGCGGCAACAGCGGCGAGCCCAAGCGTGAAGCACAGCGCGAACACGCAGCCATCTCGTCGCCCTGGCGCATCTACCGCATCTACGCCCGGCCCGGGCATCTGCTGATGCGCAATGAACAAGGTCGCATCCTGGACCTGGGCGTCATGAAAGGCGCGGAACCCAACCTGACGTACCGGCTGTTCGCGCGGGACCTCCAAGGCAAGGGCTTCGCCACGCGCACCTTGCTGCTGGACGACATCGCCCGCCGCATCGAAGCGGGCGAAATCGGCAAGGAACTGTTGAACCTGCCCGACTGGGATCAGTCTCTTGGTGCAGACCTGGACCGCGGCACGCATACGGATGTGTCGATGAAACTGGGGCGGTAAGGCGCCTGCCTGGCCCGCATGGGATATGCTTTTGGCCTGAAAATTATCAGGGCCCGCCCATGCAAGACCCCACTGCCATTCTGGATGCTTTCGAACGCCTGGGTTGGAAGAACAACGACCCCATGGCGCAAACGCTGCAACTGCAGCGTGAAGACCCCAAGGCGTTGGGCGATCTGGTCGCGCTGGCGCTGGACCGGTCGCTTGATAACGCCACGTTCATCGACGCCGCGCTCGACTTGATGGACGACGACACGTACGTGGCCACGGTCAGCCTGGCCTGGCAGCGCGCGATGCAAGGGGACCGGTCGGACCTTCTGTCTGCCGTGCTGGATTCCGCCGCCCTGCAATACCCTCATGTCTTCGCGGGCAACTGGGAACCGTTGCTGGCCGCTGCGCACGCGGGCGAAGGCGGTCCGGAATATCTGGATGGCCAGGCCTGGCGCGCGTTGGACGCCGCGACATTGGAAGCCTGGGGCGCCGCGCTTGAGCACGACACCACCGAAGGAACGCTGGGCCGCGCACGCGCCATTGCCTTGCTGCGGTCGCGCCGGCCCGATGCCGTGCTGCACGCGTTGGCGCGCCTGTTCCCCGATGCCTCGGATCCCGCTGCTGCGTCCTGGCTGATGCTTGCCGGCTACACCCGGCACGCCGACGGCCTGCGCTCGCTGCACACGGAACGGCCCCTGCATATCGGCTTCAACGCCGCGCAGCGCAAGCGGATGCTCGCCGATCAACCCGCCTGGCGGCGCGACATCCACAGGGCCCATCCCACCTGGAACGCGGGCATGCCGCCCGTCACGCATGCGCGCATGGGCGGCGAGCTTGCCAGCACCTGCGGACTTTGCCATGCGCCCTTGCATCGCTTGCTGTCCCTGCCCGAACCCGCCCGCGCGGGCATCGACAGCGACAACCCGATCGAATTCGCGACATGCCTGTCCTGCCAGGGTTGGGAGAGCGACGGCGCGCTGTTTTACCGGCACGATGCCGATGGCGTCGCCAGCGCGCATCCGGCCCAGCAGCGGGACGCTCCGTCGACACCCGACTTCGTCGCCGGCGCCTTGCTGGACGCCGAGGTCCAGCTCTTTACCGCGCCCGCCCGTTGGACCTGCCAGGACTGGGGCGAATCGAACGGCCGCCAGAATCTCAGCCGCGTCGGCGGCGCGCCCAGTTGGGTGCAATCCGCCGACTACCCCGCCTGCCCCGACTGCCAGCGGGACATGGCTGCCGTCATGCAGCTGGATTCCGGGTTGCCCCAGGCCGACGGCGGCGAATGGCTATGGGGCAGCGGGGGCTGCAATTACACGTTCTGGTGCTCGGGCTGCCGCGTGAGCGGGCAGCTGTGGCAATGCACGTAGCCTGCGGTTTTCCCCAACGCTTGCGCACACGGAGGCCTTTGGCTGGTCGCACCGTCTGATAAATCACAAGCGCGCGCTGCCGGAGAGAGCCGGTCCGGATACATCGCCCACCTGGCGTTGACGCACTAATCCCGCCAAAGATCGGATAAGGTGTCGCCCTGCATCTCGCGCCCCATCAACCCCTGCAAGAATTCTGCACTATGACGTCTTCCGCTCCTTCCCCCTACCCCGCCGCCATCGATCCCGACCAGGTCGGCGAATACCCCGCCCTGACGAAGTCCGGCGGCGGGTATTTCTATGACGACGTGCTGGAGTACCGCGTGTGGGTGCACCCGCATGCGGGCGGCGAAGACTTGCACGACGGCGACGACTATTACTACGCGTTCGCTACCTTCGAGGACGCGGCAGAATGCGCGAACGAGACGCCGGGCGCGGAGCAGCCGCTGGTGCTGGTCCGGCAGTTTGAATCGATCAACGAACCCACCCCGGGCGTCTTCGAGCATTTCACCGAAGCGCGGATCACCGAATGGCGCGTGGAGTGGCTGGCCGACAGCAAGCGCACCGCCACGTCCATCCCGGATTTCCTGAACCGCCGCGCGCACTAGGCGCGCCGGCCGTCAGCTCATGTATACGCCGCCGTTGATCGCGTAGTTGGCGCCCGTCACGAACGCCGCTTCGTCGGACGCCAGCCAGGCGCACAGCCCGGCCAGGTCGCGGGCGGTGCCCAGCCGTCCGACGGGCACGCTTTCGATGATGCGGTCCAGCAGCGCGGGCGGGAAGGCCTTGACGGTATCGTCGGCAATGAAGCCCGGCGACACCAGGTTCACCGTCACGCCGCGCGCCGCCACTTCCTGCGCCAGCGACCGTGTGAAGCCGATCACCGCGCCCTTGGCCGTGGCGTAATTGATCTGGCCGATCTGGCCTTTTTCCGCCGCCACGGACCCGATGTTGATGATGCGCCCCCAGCCGCGGTCGGCCATGCTGTCGACCACCTGCTTGGTGCTGTTGAACAAGGTGTCCAGGTTGCTGCGCAGCACGGCCGACCAGTCCGCATACGCCATCTGGCGAAAACGCATGTCCAGCATCGAGCCTGCGTTGTTGACCAGCACGTCGATCTCGCCCACTTCGCGGCGGACCTTGGCGAACGCGGCCTCGGTCGAGGCCCAATCGGTCGCGTCGCCTTCCGAGGCGATGAAGTCGTAGCCCAGGGACTTCTGTTCCTTCAGCCAGCCGTCACGGCGCGACGAGCGCGGGCCGCAGCCGGCCACCACGCGGTGTCCGGCATGATGCAGCGCCTGGCAGATCGCGGTGCCCGTGTGGCCCATTCCACTGGTGACGTAAGCAATACGCAAAGCCATGAACGTTCCTTTATGAAAGTGCGGCAGGCGCCGCGGATCAAGCGACCCCGCCCACCAGGGGGAAGAGGCCGAACGCGAGGGCGGCCGCCAGCATCACCATGCAGACCATCGTGGCCCACTTCAGCGAATAGCGCTGGTGGTCGCCGAATTCCACGCCGGCCAGGCCGACCAGCAGGTAGGTCGACGGCACCAGAGGGCTCAGCAGATGCACCGGCTGGCCGATGAGCGATGCGCGCGCCATTTCCACTGGCGAAATCCCATAGCCCTGGGCGGCTTCGCTCAGGATCGGCAACACGCCGAAGTAGAAGGCGTCGTTCGACATGAAGAACGTGAACGGCAGGCTGACCAGCGCGGTGATGCCGGCCAAATACGGCCCCATGGCATCCGGAATCACGGCCAGCAGGCTGCGCGACATGGCTTCCACCATGCCCGTGCCCGACAGGATGCCCGTGAAGATGCCGGCGGCGAAGATCAGCGACACCACCGACAGCACGTTGCCCGCATGCTGGGCGACGCGGCGGCGCTGCTCGGCCAGGTTCGGATAGTTGATGATCAGCGCCACCGCAAAGGCGATCATGAACAACACCGGCAGCGGCAGGATGCCCATCACCAGGCTGACCATCAGCGCCAGCGTCAGGCCCGCGTTCACCCACAACAGTTTGGGGCGGCGCAGGTCGTGGTCGACTTCGATCTCGGGCAGGTTCTTGGGGCCGTCTTCGTCGTAGCCGGCATGCAGCGACGCGCCAGCCGGCAGCGACAGCACGCCCAGGCGGCGGCGCTCACGCAGGCCCAGGAAGAACGCCAGGACCAGGATCGAGACAATCGCCACGCCCATCACCGGCACCAGCGGCACGAAGATGTCGCCCGCGTCCACGTGCAGGGCGCTGGCGGCGCGAGCCGTCGGCCCGCCCCACGGCGTCAGGTTCATCACGCCGCTGGCCAGCATCGCCAGGCAGGTCATGGACAGCGCGTTCATCTTCAGGCGACGGTACAGCGGCAGCATCGAGGCCACCACGATCATGTAGGTGGTGGAGCCGTCGCCGTCCAGCGAGATCACCAGGGCCAGCACGGTGGTGCCGACCACGATTTTCAAGGGATCGCCCTTCACCGCGCGCAGGATGCGGCCCACGATGGGGTCGAACAGGCCGGCGTCGATCATCACCCCGAAATACAGGATGGCGAACATCAGCATCACGCCCGTGGGCGCAATCTTGCGGATCCCGTCCAGCATCATCTTGTCGATGCCGGCGCCGAAGCCGCCCAGCAACGCAAAAATAATGGGGACGAGGATAAGGGCGACCAACGGCGACAGGCGCTTGGTCATGATCAGCGTCATGAACGTGATCACCATGCCGAAGCCAAGCAGGGTCAGAAGCATGAGGGGTATCTCCGACTAGTCGTTGTTATGTGTGGCACTGCCTCCGGCGGGGGAAGCAGGTGCAGAAGACTAGGAAGAAAAGCTGTCTGGAACCTGTCGTTTTTTTGTAAGCAAGCCCGCAAGACCGGGGGTAAAGCCGACGGCACTACAATCGGGCCCATGCGCATCCTGGTAATCGAAGACGACGAGGATCTGGCCGACGCCATCGTCCGCCGGCTGCGCCGTCTCGGCCATGCCGTGGACCTGCAGAACGACGGTCTCAGCGCCGACGGCGTCCTCCAATACGAGACCTTCGATCTGGTCATCCTGGACATCGGGCTGCCCCGCATGTCGGGCTTCGACATCCTGCATCGGCTGCGCGACCGCGGCAGCAAGACGCCGGTGCTGGCGCTGACCGCCCGCATCGACATCGAGGACCGTGTCCATGCCCTGGATACCGGCGCCGACGACTACCTGGCCAAACCCTTCGACTTCCGCGAACTTGAAGCCCGCTGCCGCGCCCTGCTGCGCCGGCCCATCGCCCAGGCCACGGGCGTGCAGCGCTTCGGCGACCTGACCATCGACAGCGCCGCCCGCCAGGTGACCCTGGCCGGCCAACGCATCGACCTGCCCAAGCGCGAATACAGCCTGCTGGAAATCCTGCTGGCCGGCATGAACCGCGCCGTCAGCAAATCGGAAATCGCCAACAAGCTGTTCGCCTTCGACGACGATGCCGCCCCCAACGCCATCGAGGTCTATATCGCCCGCCTGCGCCGCAAGCTGGAAGGATCGCCGCTGCGCATCGAAACGCAGCGCGGCACCGGCTATCTGCTGACCGCGGCCGACGACTCGGGCCGTAGCACCGCAGCGCCCGACACGCCGCAGGACTAAGCTGTGCAGCACCGCCGCCTCTCGGTCCGACGCCGGCTGCTGACCATGCTGCTGGCGCTTTTTGCCGTGGGCCTGGGCGCCCTCTATCTGCTGGTGCGCGGGTATGCGCAGCAGACTGCCGACACCACCTACGACCAATTGCTGCGCGCCTCCGTCCTGTCCATGGCCGACAGCCTGCAGCTGGTGCAGGGCGAATGGCAAATGGACATGCCGTATGCCGCGCTGGCGCTGCTGGAGCAAGCCCCGCGCGATCGCGTGTTCTATCGCGTGGCCGCCGGTGACGGCGCCCTGATCTCGGGCTATGGGGACCTGCCTGCCCCGGCCGGCGTGGACGCCGCCACCACCGCCGGCGTCCCCCAACTGTACGCAGCCGTCTACCAGGGCGAGCCCGTGCGCATTGCCTGGATGGCCCGCAAAGTTGCCGGCCCGCGCAACGCCGAGGTGGCCGTCATCCAGGTGGCACAGACCCGCGAGGCGCGCAATGCGCTGGCCCAGGGCATCCTCTGGCAAGGCACGCTGGCGTTGATGGGTTTCACCGCGGCGGCGCTGGCCCTGGCGTATTGGGGCCTGCAGCGCTCGTTGTCGCCCATCCAGCGCATTGAACGCGAACTTGCCGCCCGCAGCGCGTCGGACCTGCATCCCATCCACGCGCCCGTGCCTGAAGAGTTGGACAAGCTCGTCCACGCGCTGGATGGCTTCATGGCGCGCCTGTCGGACAACCTGGATACGCTGCGCCTGTTCATCGCCGAGGCCGCGCATCAACTGCGCACGCCGCTGGCCGCGCTGCACGCGCAGATGGAGGTGGCGCTGGATGAGGAAGACGCCGCCGAACAACGCCGCAGCCTGCTGGCCGTGCTGCGCAATGCGGAAAAGCTGTCGCGCCTGGTGAACCAGCTGTTAAGCGACGCCAGCGTCATCCACCGCAGCAACGTCAAACAGTTCCAACCGGTGAACCTGGCCGAGCTGCTGAGCCAGGCGGCCTACGACACCATCCCGCAAGCCGACCCCCAGCCCGACGTGCGCCTGCACCTGCCAGGCACGGCGGCGGGCGAAGCGCCCCACATCCAGGGCGACAGCCTGATGCTGCGCGAGGCCTTCAAGAACCTGATCGACAACGCGCTGCGCCACGGCGCCAGTCCCGACGGCCACATCGACATCCGCCTTGACCGCCACGACGCGTCCTGGCGGATTACCGTATCCGATCAGGGGCCAGGCATTCCGCCGGCCTTGGCCAACACCGCCTTTGAACGCTTTGCACGCGGCCCCAATCCCCGCACGCCCGGCGCCGGCCTTGGCCTGTCCATCATCAAACGCGTAGTGGACATCCATCACGGCAAGCTCAGCCTGAGCAACCGCGTGGGCGGCGGGTTGGACGCCGTCATCACCTTACCGGCCAGCCCCCATGATGCGTAGCGCCTTGTCATCCCTGCGCGGGTTCGGCCGCGGCCTGGTCACAATCGCCGCCTTGCTGCTGCTCCTGCCCACGGTGCAGGCCCAGGAAGCCAGCGGCGCGGGTCTCACGCTAGGGCCTGCCGACAGCAAGCACGTGCTGGTCCTGCACGCCTCCAACAGCGTGCAGGTGTTCAAAGGCGTGCTGGAAGACTTCAGCAGGCTGAACCCCATGATCCGCCTGGAATACACCGAACTGACCACGCAGGAGCTCTACGCTGAAACCGTGGCCCGTGGTCAGGCCGGCGCTGCCCGATCCGGCCCGGACCTGATCATCAGCAGCGCCATGGACTTGCAGACCAAGCTCGTCAACGACGGCTACGCGCAAGCCCATGTCTCGCCCGAGACGCGGTCGCTGCCCGCCTGGGCCAACTGGCGGGACGAGGTCTTCAGCATCGGCACCGATCCCATCGTGATGGTCTACAACACGCGCAAGCTCGACGCCGCCCGCGCTCCCCGCACCCGACGCGAACTGCTGTCCCTGCTGCAGGCCCCGGACCAGCCCCTGGCCGGCAGGATCTCGACTTACGACGTCCAGGGCAGCGGCATCGGTTACCTGGCTGCCACGCAGGACACCCGGTTGGACAGCATGGCCGGCGCGCTGCTGGCGGCGCTGGGCGCGAGCGGCGTCACCGTCCATCAATCCACCGAAGACGCCCTGGACAAGCTGGAGCGCGGCGATATCACGCTGGCCTACAACCTGCTGGAGTCCTACACCCGGCACCGCATCGACCAAGGCGCGCCGCTGGCGATCATCTACCCGCAGGACTACACGCTGATGCTGTCACGGTCGGCGGTCATTCCCAGGCAGGCGCCGCGCGCGGACCTGGGCGCCCTGCTTCTGGACTATCTGCTGTCGGCGCGCGGACAGGAAATGGTCGCGCGGCAATCCGGCATGCGGCCCGTCAGCGCATCCGTCGTCCCTGCGGCAGGCGTGCGTCCGATGGGCCTGGGCGTGGGATTGCTGGTGTATCTGGACCCCTTGAAAAAGCGCCATTTCCTGGACTTCTGGCGGGTCGCGGTATTGCCTTCTGCTGCGGCAAACGCCAAGCCTTAGGGCGCCTGCCTGCCCATCCGGTCGAAATGCCCCGGTGCGGCTGCACCACGCGTGGCACGAGGGGCATTTTTCCTGACCCCAGGGCGTAACGATTTTGTCCTTCGCCGCCATTTTGCGAGGATAATTTCCGCTTGGGTCCGCGGCGGCCGCTATCCATGCGCCCCACCCCGCCAACCCTTCCGCTCTGATCCGCAGCAGCCGAGCACCGCTTTGGTCCGAAGAGGCCGAAGCTCCCCACCAGCACCTGAGACACGTAGCAGCGTTTACGTTTGAACCAGCGTTGGAGGCACACCATGGCCGAGCATCAGATTGCTTTGCGGCGCGCGATCGACGCCGTGCATCACCTGACCGACCCCGAACCGCCCTGGCACGATATTTTGCGCACCGCCCGCGACCTGGTCGGCGCCGACAGCGGCACGCTGATCGTCTTCGATGCCCGCAACAAGCTGCTGAATCTGTCCGCCATCGGCTTTTCAGATGCGTGTTACGCCGACTACCAAGGCCATTACCACCGTTGCGACATCCTGGAACAGGACTCCCGGCAGGCCCCTGCCGGCACCTGGCTGGACACGGCGCAGATGTACAGCCCCGGCCAGCTGCAACGCACGGAGTTCTATACGGACTTCATGCTCAAGCACCGGATGGCGCAGATCCTGAGCCTGATCGTCGAGTCGAACACCGTGCTGCACGCCTCCATCGGATTCCAGCGCGCGACGGTCGACCCCAAAGCCAGTCAGCGCCTGCAGTCCGGTGATTTCGCCCAATACTTCCGCACGCTGCAAAGCCACCTCGCGCAGCGCGAAAAAGCGCTGGCCGTCGGCTGGCAATCCATTGAACGCGCCTTCTCGGAACTGGACGAAGCCATCTTGCTGATCAGCAAGGAATCCATGGTCAACGAGATGTCCGCGCTGGCGGTACGGTATCTGGACGACGCCCAAGGCTGGACGGTGCGCGGCGGCAAGCTGCGGCACGCCGACCACAAGGTGCAGCGCTTGTTCGACGCCAACTGCGCCGCAGCCGTCCGGGACGGCAAAACGCGGTCGCTGGCCACCGCGTCCGGCTGGGGAGAGTTCTTCTGGATCGACATCAGCCCCGCGCCTCACGCCTTGAATCTGATCGGCGGCAGGATGTTGCTGATCCGCATGCGTAAGAAAAGCGCCTTCGCGATGCCCGACGTCGCCAAGCTGGAATCCGTGTTTGCCATCACGCATGCCGAAGCGGCTGTCCTCGCTGGTCTTGCCGCCGGCCATAGCGTGGAAGAAGTCGCCACCCTGCGTCAGGCCTCGGTGCTGACGGTGCGCAAACAGGTTGCCTCCCTGCTCAGCAAGATGGAATGCAACCGGCAGGCGGAACTGGTGCGCTTAGCCTCCTTGCTGTAGGCCGCCCTGCCCGCCAAGCCAAACGGCCGCCGTCCAGACGCCTGCGGGCGTACCCAATTTTGAGTATGTGGCCTGCACCCATGCGGCCCTACGATGGGCCCGAAGCCATCAGAGAGGGGGCAATCCGGTCCCGCAGCGGTCCTTGCCCGAGCCTGCGCCCACGCATCCCGTCAAGGAAAAGCTGCGATCACGCTTGTCATCAAGGAGCACTTCATGAAGCCTATCCTGACCCTCCGCGCCGCCATCCCGGTGGCCTTGGCGGCCTTTGCGCTGCTGTCCGGCCCCGCCGCTGCACAAATGGGAGCCGCCCCCACCACCGCCACGCCCGAGCCGAACGTCGCCCTGAGCCGCGACGACGTCATGCGCGACCTGGCCGCCTGGAAGCAATCCGGCGTCGAAAGAAACTGGAATAGCGACAACACGCCGGATATCAACAGCCCGGAATACATCGACAGCTATAAAAAATACGTGGAAACGGTAAGGCCCGGCACCACCTCGTCGCAAATGCAGTCGCAATCGCAATCGCAAAACCCGGGCAAGTGGTGACACGTTTGCCTGCTGCCATGGGCGGTCAAGCCAGATAAGACGTCACCTCATCCGCCGTCAAATACCGCTTGAACGTCATCGACGGCTGCTGCGCGTCGTGGATGATGCCGTTGAATCCCGACCAATTGCGCTGGGTGCCCTCATCGGTCTCCAGCGCAACCAGCACCCGCTTTCCATGTTTGGCCATGTTGAGGCGCAACGCCGCTTCGCCCCAGGCCCACAGCATCGGCTGGACCAGTTCGCCGTCGGCATAGGCGCCGATCTGCAGCCATTGGAAGTCGGCGGTATCCCGCTCCATATCGGGCTGGCGCGGCGCGATGTCCCGCTTCACACCCAAGGCCTCGGCATGCTCGCCAATGATGATCTGCAGCAACGTGAAGGCGTGGAAGGTATTGTTGACGGCGTGGGCTTGCACGACGAAGCCGGATCGGGACGCAGGCATCACCACGATCAATTCGTCCAGGTAGCTGACTTGCGCCGCCATCCATAAATAATGCAGTTGCTCGAACGGCAGGCTGTCGTTGCTGGTGGCCATGGGGTGCAGCAACCCCATCAAGGCGTCGTCCGATACAAAGGCTTGATGGTTGCCCTGGTCGCGCATCAGCATCGTCATCATGGGCAAGACCAGGACGTCCACGGCTTGATGCAGGGCTTCGACCTGCCAGCGCTCGTCTTCGGCAACGGCGGCCATCTTCGCTTGCGCATCCGCCCAGGCCTGGCGGTCGGCTTCCTCGACCTCGTCATCGTCCGCTTCGACTTCCTGCGCGCAATAGGGCCGCAGGGTCTGCAGCCACTGGCTCAGCAGCGATTGCAACGTCGGAAAAAGAATGGCGGGATCGGCATCGTCTTCAACCAGGGACCCGCACATCAGCGCCAGGGCCGACGCGCGGTTGGGGTGCAGCCGGGGCAGCAGATCCACGCAGGTCTGCAGGGATGTGCTGGTGTGTGCCGCGTCCTGGGCGTGCACGTAAAACGCGCGAACCTCGGGGCGGTTGAAGAATTGCTCGAGCGAGTCCAGATCATCAGCGGTGAGGATCGGGGCGGTGAGCGCGGCGGCAAGATCTGCGATGGGCATGGGAAGGGCGGCAAGGGTTGGCGTGGTGCGAGCGCCGCCGGCACCAGCCCGCGCAGCCCGTCTTTGCCTGCAGTTTATTTCAGAACCGGTAGGCTACCCCCGCGCTCAGCGACCTGCCGTTGCCCGGCAGGAAAATGGGCATGGCCACCGTCGCCGTGTTGCGTATCGCATAACTGCTGGCGTACGTCTTGTCCGTCAGGTTGTCCGCCTGCACGTATCCGCTCCAGTGGGCGTCGTGCTCATACGCCACCTTGAAGCCCAGCAACGCATAGGCCTTCTGCTGCGTACCGGCGGCGTTGGCATGGTTGGTCTCGGTGTCGCTCATCAGCCAGCGCACATTCGGCCCCACGCGCCAGCCCCCCTTGCGGTACATCACTTCGGCGCTGAGCAGATGGCGCGGCACGCCGGCAATGCGGTTGCCCTGGTATTCGCCGGAGCGGAAGCGGAAGTCGCTGAACGTGTAGGCCACGCGGTAATCGAGCAAGCCGTCGCCCGGCGCGGGCAGACTGCCGTAGAGACCGGCTTCGATGCCCTGGTGCCGGGTCTGGCCGCCATAGTTGTAGGTGCCGGCCGGAGTACCGTTGGCGTTGGTGACGGACATGAGTTCATCGTCCACCTTGCTGCGGTACAGCGACACCGTCCAATGTTGCTCGCGGCCGGCCTGGTTGAAGGCGCCGTCGCCGCCCAATTCGTAGGTCAGCGCGCGTTGCAAATCCAGCTTGCTCATCGACGTGACGGCGGTAGCGGGATTCATGGGCGCGGGCACCTCGCCGTTGACGATTTCCCAGAACGTGGGCGCCTCATTGCTGCGGCTGACGTTGGCATACCACCGCTGCGCGGTGGCCGGCTGCCATACGATGCCCAGGCGCGGGGTGGCGTAGCTCCAGTCCTGGTCCAGGGTCTTGCCCGTGTTGCGCTCGCGGGCATCGCGCACCGCCTGGGTGTATTTCAGGTCGCCGACCAGGCTGAGTTGCTGCGTCACATGCCAATCCAGGCCGACCAGGGCGCTGCGGTTTTCCGCTTGCAGGTCGTAGGCGCCGAAGCGCTGCAGGCGCCTGCCGTCGGCGGGGCGAATGGCGTAGAAGTCGCGGTCCATATCGCTGCGTTGCCAGTCGAGAGCGACGCGGTAGTCGACGTTGCCGGCCTTGCCCGCCAACTTCCACAACAGGCCATAGGTATCACCGTCGGTCACGTTCGCGACCTGCGGATTGGTGAAGTCGTCATCGGTGCGCTGCCAGTACAGGCCAACGGTCTGGTTAAGGGCATCACTGCCCCAATAGCTGCGGTTGGCAAGGCGGAACTGGCTGGTGTCCCGATGCGGATCACGCTTATAGACGTTGTTGCTCAGATCCAGCGGCGAATCGCCGTCGCCCAACACGCCGCGCGGATCCTCGTACATGCGCGCTTTGGGCAGGGGCTGGGGGATGTCGAACTTGAGGTCGGTATATGACAGGTACGTGCGGTTCTCGAACGTGCCACGGCGGAATCCCAGGTTGCCCTGGAAGCTGGACCGCTCGGACGCGGAATGATGGCGGTAACCATCGGATTTGTCGTAGCCGAAGCTGATACGGCCGTCCATGCGTTCGTCTTCGAATCCCTTCGAGAGCGCGAGGTTGCGCGTGCCGAAGCTGCCGCCTCCCAAGCGGATCACATCGCTCTGGGTGCCCACCAGTGACTGGAAATCGACTTCGCCGCCCAGCGTGCTGGCGCCGGGCGACAGCGCATTGGCGCCGCGCCGCACGGTGACCAGGCCGGCATTGCGGGGCTCCAGCAAACTGATGATGAACGAGCCGTCGGCGTCATTGAGCGGTACGCCATCCTGCATCAGCAGGATGCCGCGGCTTAACGGATTGCTCTGAATGCCGGAACCGCGGATGTTCAAGCGCGGTTGGTCCAAGCCGCCGAAGAATTCCTGCACGATGACGCCGGGTTGATAGTCCAGGGCATCGCGTAAGGTGACAAGGCGCACCTCCTGCTGAGGTTCGATCAGGTTGGTGCCGCCTGGCACGGCCTGCAGGACTTGCCTGACTTGCTGCGGGCCGGGATCGAGGGCCTGCGTCAGGGTTTGGCCGGAGACGACCACGGGGGCTAGCGAGGGCACGGGTTGGCTGGCCGGCGCCGGGGCGATGGGCGCGGCCTCCTGGGCGAAGGCCACGGACAAGCCGAGGGCGCTGAGCGTGAGGCTGGACGCCAATTGGCGCAAGACGGGGGACGTCATGACAGTACTTCCGCGAAAGCTGAATGGCTGGATTACCAGGACAGATGGAACATGGCTTTGGCCAGCAAGACGATGCCGACCATGTGACAGAAAACGCTGATGTGCACGCGCCGGCGCAACACGCTGTGCAAGCGCTGGCGGCGCGCCAATGTCATCGCAACGACGACGTGGATCAGCACGCTGGCGGCCAACGCGATCTTGATGGACAGCAATAGCGCGAAGGAAGAACTGCCGGGGCTGGCGAGCGCGCCGCGGTATTGCCAGGCCATGCCCAGGCCGGCCGCATACAGCACCAGCACCGCCCACGGCACCACGGCGCGCACGCGGGGCCCAAGCTGGCTGCCCAGCGCCTTGCGCACGTCAGCGGGCAAGCGCTTCTGCACAGGTTCCAGGAACAGCACTTCGAAAGTGACGGTGCCCACGAAGACAAACGCGGCGAACAGGTGCAGGACAAGCAGCAAGGGATAAGTGTTCATGGCTAAGGTCCAAGGAAAGAAGACAGGCGAGCGGTCACGATTGAAGAGCACCGTCGAACGCGATCGGCGTGACGCCCCCCCGGTCCACCATGACGCAGCGGTCGACCAGCCCCCGCAGGTCCTCGGGGTCGTGGCTGATGCACAACAGGGCAGCGCCGCTGCGGGCGATTTCCTCGCGGCAGCAAGCGGCAAGCTCCCGGCGCAGGGCGGGATCCAGTGCGCTGAACGGTTCGTCCAGCATCAGCAGATCGGGCGCAAGGGCCAGGGCGCGAGCCAGCGCCACGCGTTGCGCCATGCCGCCGGAAAGCTCGCCGGGCCAGGCCTGCATGGCGGCGTCCAAGCCAACGCGGGCCAGCCACTGCTGGGCCAACGCACGGGCCTCGGCCGGCGGGTATCCAGCGCCCCGCAGCGGCAGGACGACGTTGTCCAGCGCATGGCGCCATGGCAGCAGGCGGGGCTCCTGGAACATCAGGACCGGATGCCGGAAGGCATTGCGCACCGCTCCGCTGCTGGGGGGGACCAGTCCGGCGGCCAGACGCAGCAGGCTGCTCTTGCCGGCGCCGCTGGGCCCGATCAGACCCAGGCGCTCGCCTGGGCGCAAGCGCAGATTGACGTCGTGCAGCACGGTGAGTGCGCCGTAGCGCAGGGATAGGGATTGCATCTCAAGCACGGCTGGACTCCATCCACCGGCCCAACCGGCGCTGCAAAGGCTGCAGGAAGGCGAATTCCAGCACCGCCACCAGGCCCAGGATCAGCAGCACCCACGCGAACAGTTCCGCGGTGTCGAAGGTGCTGCGCGCGTTGGCCAGCGCGTAACCCACGCCGTTTTCGGCGCCCAGCACTTCCGCCATGACCACCAGCCGCACGCCGCCGCAAGCAGCAATCAGCAAGGCGGCCAGGAGCGGGGCGCTAAGCGCGGGCAAATACAGATGGCGCAGGCGCAGCCAGCGGCCGTAGCGATAGACGTGGGTCATCTCGATAAGATTCCTGTCCACATGCAGCATGCCCTTGACGGTATTGACGTACATGCCGGGCGCCATCATCAGCGTGGTGATGAAGATCACCATCGGTGAACCCAGGCCGAACCACAACATGGCCAGCACCACGATCACGACGGGCGGCATGGCCATCAGCAACCAACGCAGCGGTTCGATCAATCCGCGCAAGCGGGCGCTGTGCCCGGCCAGCACCCCCGCCGTGAAGCCGAGGGAGGCGCCCGCCAGCACGCCAACGCCGATGCGCATCAAACTGACGCCCGCATTGGCGAAAAACTGCGGGCTTTGCACCAGCGGGACGATGGCGCATAGCGCTTCCCACGGCGTCGCCATCAGCAACGGCCCAAGCTGGCGCGCGGCCACATGCCAGGCCAGCACGATCAGCAATACGCCGACGGCGCTCCAGGTGCGCGAAGTACGCGCCGGCACGGCAGGCACGGGGCTCATGGTCCGTAGAAACCAATGGGAGGCAGCTTGCCGCCGATGGCCTGCGGGAAACGGCCGGCCAACAAGCGGTACAGGGCCTCGAGTTCGGGGCGCGCATCCTGGGCGCTACGGCTTTCCAGGCGCGTCGCAAGAATGGCGTTCTCGATCGCCGGCTGAGGCAAATGCGGCAGATACCCGCGGACCAACGCGGCGCACTCGGCGGGGTACGCGACGCACCAGCGCGCCGATGCGGCATAGGCCTGTTCCACGGCAAGGCACAGCTCCGCGTTGCCTGCGACACCGGCGGCAGCCATCACGCCTGCCTGCGGCAGCGAAGGCTGCGCGGGAAAAGCAGTGCGCCAGGCCTGTTCCAGGCTTTGGCCGCGATGGAGTGCCGGAGCACGCTCGGTCTGTTGCGCCCGCCACAACAGCAGCGACGCCATCGGTTCGACCAGCAGCGCCTGGCTGGCCTGGCCGTCCAGCATCAACGCGATCGCGTCCTGGCCGTCGCGCGTGTGGCGCAGCGCCACAGGCGCCATGCCGCGTTCGGCATGGGCAGCAAGCAAGGTATCCAGCAACACGGCCGGCAAGTCGCGCTGAAAGGGCACCAACAAGTCACGGCCGGCCAGGTCGTCGAAGGTCTGCACGGCCGGATCGCGGCTGACCAGCCAAAGAATCCCCCACACTGAAATGTTCAACAGCCGCACCGGCATGCCACGGTTGTGCAGCAAGGCGGGCAGCGTGCTGGGCGCCGCGCTGAAATCCAGGTCTCCGTTGACCAGCAGCGTGCGCAATTGGTCCGGCGTTTGCCACAGTCGGAAGCGCACTTGCTCGGTGTGGGCGGCCAGTGCCCCCGTGGCCGCCATGTGCATCAACGGGTAGCTGACCACGGCAGCGGGGCCAGCCAGTGTCAGCGTCGCAGGGCGTCGCGTTGGCGACGCGCGTACGATGGGCAGGCCGGACAGCAGCGCCGTGCCCAGGGCCGCCCCGCAGAATCGGCGGCGCATATGCGAGTTTGTCATTAAATATCAAATACGAATTGTTATCATTTAAGATTCTCGCATTCATGTTGAAAGACCCAGAATGACAAATATCAATCTGCCCGGGCCGGCCGCCCTCGCCTTGCTGGCAGGTCATCCGCTGCTGCAGGGCCTGCCTCCCGGCACGGGCCCGGAAGTCGCCGCGGAGTTGTTGCGCGGCGCCATGGCCTTGCGCGCCGACGCGGGGCAAGTCCTGTTCGGCGAAGGCGACGAAGCCCTCTACTATCTGTTGATCGAAAGCGGCCAGGCCGAGGTCATGCGCTACAGCTACAACGGCGACGAGCGCGTGTTCCGCGTGTTCGAGCCTGGCCAGTTGATGGCCGAGGCGGCCATGTTCATGCCGCATGGCCGTTACCCCATGCAGGCGCGCGCCCGCACCCTGCTGCAGGGCTGGCGGCTAAGCCGGCACCAATTGCACGAGGCATGCAGGCGTTGGCCGGACCTGGCGCTCAAGCTGTTGGCCGGCCTTAGCAAAAGCCTGTACGACCAGGTCAACAAGGTGGACTGGATGACGTCCAGCTCCGCGCCCGAACGTCTGGCCAACTACTTGATGGGGCTGCGCGAGCGCCAGGGCGACGCCCTGACGTTGCCGCTGAACCAGCGCCAGTTGGCCGCGCACCTGGGCATCCGGGCCGAAACCCTGAGCCGCCTGCTCAATGACTGGCAGACGCAGGGCTACATCAGCGGACAGCGCCGCCAATGGGCCGTGCGCGACCCGGCCCATCTGGCCAAGCTGGCGACGACAGCGAAACGGCCGTTTTGAGTCGCGGGCGACGCGCATCGCGGCAAGGGATCGCGCACCTCCAATGACTTTCGTCATCGGCGCCCTACCCGCCCGCGCCGCACAATGCAGGCCAGTCCTTTCCCCTGGCTCGCCATGCCCGTCTCCGACTTCCCTCCAACGCCTGAGCAGGCGGCCCCTCCCTTCACCGAAGCAGACATCCGGCAACTGGTGCACCGCTTTTACGCCAAGGTGCGCCAAGACGATGCGCTGGGACCCATTTTCAACGCCCGGGTCGCGGATTGGGACCTGCACCTGGACATGCTGTGCGACTTCTGGTCGTCGCTGCTGCTGGGCACGCGTCGCTTCAAGGGCGCGCCCATCCCGGCGCATGCGCGGATCCCGGATCTGTCCTGGCCGCTGTTCCAGCGCTGGCTTGCCTTGTTCCACGGCGTCACCGCCGAACTTGGCATCCCGGCCCTGCAAACACAGGCCGACGCCATGGCCGAGCGCATTGCCGCCAAGCTCTGGAGCATCTGGCAGCAGCGGCAGGCCCCAACGCCCCCCGCCCTGCCGAACACCTTGCCTGACGGCGTGCGGCCTTATCGTGACAGCCCGATGTTCACGCCGGACAACCTGCCGGCCAGCCTGCAAACGGCGCATGCAACCAAAGCCGGTACCTGGGGTTTGCTGACCGTGCATGCCGGCCTGCTGCGCTACACGCAGGATGATCCGCCGCACGCCCAGGTGGTGCTGGCTGCCGGACAACAGGTGCTGATCCAGCCGCAGGCGCGGCACCATGTGGCGTTTGAACTGCCGGGAAGCTTCCAGATCACATTCTGCCGGGCCGAGGACGCCGAATAGCGATAGTCTGACGACTGTCGCGCCGACAACAAACCGCGCACACAGGTCCCTGACAGATGCGCCATGCCTGACGAGGGGCGTGGTAGATTCAATCGTCTTTCCTACCGCGGACCTTCTCATGTCGCCTTCCATGGAACCCAGACCGGCCGGTTCGGCTATGCAGGAACCCGACGGGGAAGACACGGTCGCGGGACGGCGTGCAGACGGACAACTCCCGGCGCTCGTGCCGGCGCGGACCGCGTTGCTGGTCATGCATTACCAGACCGATATCCTTGGGCTCTTCCCCTCGGTCGCCCCCGCCCTGCTTGCCAACACGCGCAGCCTGTGTGATGCGGCCCGGCAAACCGGCGTCAGCGTCTATTTCGCCAATATCCAGTTCAGCCCCGGCTATCCCGAAGTCAGCCCCTTGAACAAGAACGGGCAAGGAATCAAGCAGCTGGGGCTCTTCGTGGGCGACCAAGTCTCTCCGGAACTCGGCAGGCAGGCCAGCGAACCACTCATCATCGCGCATCGCGCCAGCGTGTTCTTCGGCACCGACCTGCAGGTCCGGCTTTCCGCGCAAGGTATCGATACGTTGATGATGGTGGGGATCGCGTCAACCGGCGTCGTGCTGTCGTCGGTGGCGTACGCCAGCGATGCGGACTTCCGCCTGCTGACGGTCAAGGACTGCTGCTACGACCCCGATCAGGTGGTGCATGACCACCTTTTTGCGACGGCGTTCGCGTCGCGCACGACGGTGCTGTCGCTGGCCGACGCCTTGTCATGGCTCGACCGACCATCCACGCGGCCCGGCCATGATTTCGATCCCACGTAGCGTGTTGCGTAGACGCGCCCGGACCGGCTAAATAAGTATCAAACTGCAATTTCCCTTCCGAGGGTTCATGCCGCCCGTTCTGACCGGCAACGACGCCCCGAGTCCGGCTGGCGAGAAACGGCGACCATGCCCCCGCATTTCTCCGTGTTACAAGCTTTCCCAAATTTCATCAAATAAAACACCTCTGCCGCCACGCCTGATTTAGTTGTATGGCTTGCTTGCACGGACATCCGGCGGCACGACGCTCCGGGGCCCGCAGGCGAATACAAAAGCTATAAACCGGAGGAGGAGCCATGCGTTTTCTTAATCGCAGGATCGCCGCATTGCTGGCGAGTGGGCTGATTGTCGTACTGGCCGGCTGCGCCGCGCCCGGCGGCAAGAACGACACCATCGATATGGCTGGGCTGTCCCAGCCCGTGGATATCGTCAGGGACAAGCACGGCGTGTCCCACATTTATGCGCAGAACCAGAATGACCTGTTCTTCGCCCAGGGCTTTACCGCTGCGCGCGACCGCTTGTGGCAGCTGGATCTGTGGCGCCGCCAGGGTGAAGGCAAGATGGCCGAACAGTTCGGGCCGCGCTTCATAGAACAGGATCGCGCCGCGCGCCTGTTCCTCTTCCGTGGCGACATGCAGGCCGAATTCGCCAGTTACCACCCTGAAGGCAAGGCCATCCTGACCGCGTTCGCCAACGGCATCAACGCCTATGTGAACTGGGTGAAGGCCAATCCGGAGCAACTGCCGCCGGAATTCAAGCTGACCGGCACCGAACCCGGATACTGGAGCCCCGAGACCTCGCTGATCCGCATCTACGCGCTGACGCGCAACGTCAACGAGGAAGTCAAGATGGCGCAGCAGGTCGCCAGCTTGGGGCTGAACAACGTGCAGGGGCTGAGCACGTTCGAGCCGCCCTTGGCGCTGCAGGTGCCGGCGGGCCTGGACGTGCGCCAGATCGACAAGACGGTACTTGCCAACTACACGCTGGCGCGCGACGGCCAGAAATTCGTCGCGGCCGACTTCCCACGCAGTCCGTTGGCGGAAGATGAACGGGCGAAGCTCGCCAGCGCCTTGTCGGAAAACAGGCTGGCATCGCTGGACGCGGATTTCGATCCGATGGCGACCCGCTATGAGAGCAACAACTGGACAATCGGCGGCCAGCGCACCGCCAGCGGCAAGCCCATCCTGGCCGGCGACCCACACCGGTCCATCACGATGCCGTCCCTGCGCTACATGGTGCACTTGAACGCGCCGGGCTGGAACGTGATCGGCGCCGGAGAACCCGCGCTGCCGGGCGTGTCCATGGGCCACAACGACCGCATCGCCTTCGGCCTGACCATCTTCGCATTCGGGGACGAAGAAGACCTTTACGTCTATGACACCAACCCAGCCAATCCCGGCGAATACCGCTACCAGGGCGGCTGGGAAAAGATGCGCCAGGTTGACGAGTCCATCCCCGTGCGCGGCGCAACGCCCGCCGTCCGCAACCTGAAATTCACACGCCACGGCCCGGTGATCCACGAAGACCTGGTGCGTCACAAGGCCTATGCCTTGCGCGCGGCTTATCTGGAATACCCGGGAACCGCCGCTTATCTGGCCAGCCTGCGGCTGAATCAGGCGCAGAACTGGAACGAGTTCGTCGCCGGCATGGAAAAGCACTACACGCCCAGTGAAAACATGGTGTATGCCGACGTGGACGGCAACATCGGCTGGTTTGGCGGCAGCATCGCGCCGATCCGTCCGCGCGGCGACTGGTCAGGCATGTTGCCGGTGCCGGGCAACGGCGATTTCGAATGGCGCGGCATCCTGCCGGGCAGCGCGCTGCCCCGGGCATTCAACCCGCCCGAAGGCTATGTGGCGACCGCCAACGAGTACAACCTGCCCGCCGACTTCGCCTACAAGGAAATGTCGGCACGCACGTGGGCCGAACCCTACCGCGTGCAGCGCATCCGCGAGGTGCTGGCCGACGGTAAAGGCCTGACGGTGCAGCAGTCCCAGGACCTGCAATACGACAATCTGTCGATTCCCGCCCGCACGCTGCTGGGCTATGCCAAGTCCCTGAACGCCGCCGACCCCGCCTTGAATGACGCCCTGGGCCTGCTCAAGGACTGGGACGCCCGCATGGGCACCGAGTCGCGAGCCGCCTCGGTCTACGCGTTCTGGCTGCCCGAAGTCGTCAAGCGCGTGACGGATCTTTACGTGCCGGCAAACGGGCGCGCCGCCTTCGGCGAACTCTCCACCCGCAAAACGCTGGAAAAGCTGGCTACCCCCGATGCCGCGTTCGGCCCTCGGCCGGAGCAAGGGCGGGACGCGCTGCTGCTGCAGGCGCTGGCTGATGGGGTGACGAAGCTGCGCGCCACGCTGGGACCGGACTCGACGCAATGGCAATGGGGCAAGCTGCATCACATCCAGTTCGAGCACAGCCTGGCCAGCCTGCTGCCGCCCGACACGGCAAAGGCCTATGGCACCCCGCGCTATCCGGTGGGCGGCGACAACGACACGGTGCATCGCGGCACGTTCCGCAAGAGCGACTTCCGCCAGATCAGCGGCTCGTCGTACCGCCAGGTGATCGACGTGGCCAACTGGGATAACTCACGTGTCCAGAACGTGCCGGGGCAATCGGCCGATCCGCGCAGCCCGCATTATCAGGATCTGCTGAAGGGCTGGGCCACCGGGGAATACTTCCCCATGGCCTTCAGCCGCGCCAAGGTGGACAGCGAGCGCGCGGATACGCTGACGCTGCGGCCGTCCGGGAATTGAGAAGGCGGCATGACGGACCGGCGCTGGGCCGCGACGCAAGGACGATGTCGCGGCCCAGCGCTTTTCATCTTTTAATGGAGACCGCATGACCCAAAGAACGCTTACCGGCGCCCGACCCACCGAGCGCCGGCAACCCAGCGAACGGCGCTTCTGGTTCATCGTCCTGGCCGGCACGCTGGCCGCCCTCAGCTACGAAATCCTGGCCGTGCTGCAAGGCGATTTCTCGGCGGTGAAGAAACTGTTGCTGCCCGCGCTTCTACTGGCGTGGCTGTACCGCGGCAGCCCGTGGGCGCGCTGGATCTTGATGGCGCTGCTGCTGGGCTTCGGGGTCCTCAACCTGTACTTGGCGTTAGGGCTGCTGCAAGACGCCCCCGATCGCCTGCTGTACGTATCGATCTTCAGCGCCTTCATGATCGCGACGGGGCTGTACCTGGCGTTCGCCAAGCGGGATTTCGCCCGCTACTGCAGCTACGCCGCAGTGCGCGACGACCTGCGAGCCCGCGCAAAGCGGCGGTGACGCAGGAGTCCAGCGGGAACAGGCCCGAGCGCGCACAGCGCTCGGGCATCCTGACAAAGGGCCAAAGCGTCGGCCCTTACTTCTTCGACGCGTCCTGCTCCACGACCATGTCCAGCACATACACCTTCGACGGCGCGTCGGCGGGCGGGTTCTTCCAGTCGTAACGTTTCACGCGCAGCACGGTGCGCACGCCGTCCTTGTGCTCAAAGCCTTCGATCGACTGGTACAGCGGATGCCACTTGTCCTGCGTCGGCTGCTGCACGCCAGCTTCGTTGTAGCGGCGCTCGCGCACCATCAGGCACTGGTAGTTGGGAATCATCGGATGGCTGCATTCCGCCTTCTTGGCCGCGACTTCCAGGAAGATGGTTTCGCCGGCGCTGCCGTACAGCGTCTCGGGCGTGGGTTCGCCGACGAACTTCAGGACGGTGCCGTCCTGCCCGACCAGCTCCAACGCGGGCTCGGCGGTATCGCCGGACAGCGTGGCGCGCAGGTCGCCCTTCATCCGCTCGTTGATCTCGGCATCCAGCTGCATCAGGCTTTGTTCGCACGCCTTCATCGTGGACGCCAGGTTATTCACATGCAGGACGCCGTTCTGATAACGGTAGCCGCCGAATTGCGCATTGCAGCCACCACGGATGTTCAGGGCGTCGTTCGAGAACGTCAGGCGCAACTGATGCTCGATCCCCTTCTGCAGCGCGGCGACCGGCTTGCCCGACGTATCGGTAGCGGAAGCCAGGCGCCAGTAGTAGGCGGGCAGAGTCAATTGGCTGGCGGGCGACGTGACGGCAGGAGTGGGCATGGAGGACGATCCTTCGCTAGGGGAGGAAACCGGGGCGCAAGCTTGAAGCAGCGCGGCGCATGCGGACGCAAGGAGGATTATTTTTTTCATGGTTCGTTCCTGTAAGCCGGATGGCACTGATGAAAAGCGGAATTCTACGTTCGCAGCGTGGACGAATTTGGAGAACCTGCTTCCAGACCGTTTCAAAATCTTGCCAACCGATTTGCGGCCGGATGGCGACGGCTGCGCGCCGCAAGCAGCCGTTTGCCCTGCTGCCCTGGCAGAAATCAGGGCCTGCCCTGACAAGCCGCTGACGACCCGCGGGCGCTTACAGTCTGACACCTTACGCCATCGGGCTACGCGACCCGCAGCATCCCCATCTCTTCCCGCACCAAGCCCCGCTGCGCCAACGCATACACCGCTCGCTCGACCCGCGCTTCCGCATCCGCCAAGGTCCGCGCCATGCCCAGCATCCGGCACACCGACTTGATCACATCCGCCTTGGGCGAGTTTCCAGTCATCGCCAGCACATGCAAGACGCCGTTGGCCAGTTCCTGGACACACACGTCGTCGATCCGTCGGCGCGTCGCGTCGTCGTCGCCCGCCCCGCGAAAGCCCGTCCACTCCTCAGGCTTCACGCCCGCCGGCCAGTAGAAGGTGGTTTCGCCTTCCTCGGTCTGCCCCACGTCCATCGGCGTCAGCGTGCGCAGCCGTTCAACGATCCTGACGCCCGTGCGCTCCAGGCCCCAGGCGCGCGCCACCTTACGGTGCAGCACGGTTTCGGCAATCGGCCCTTCGGTTTCAATCACCACACGCAGCTGCTCGGTCACCTGGCTGTTGTTGACGCGGCTGTAGAACGCCTCTGAATCCCCGCCTTCCAGTGCCGCCAGGGGGTACACCTCGAACCCGCCAGGCGTGCCGGCAGAAACCGATGCGCCGTGCTCGGCGGCCCAGGCGCCCTCCTCCGTCGTGATCACGAATTCCACGGGGCGGCCGGTGTCGGGCGTGCTCGGCTGGACGGCTTCCTCAACCTCTTCCGCTTCCGGCTCCTCGTCGACCTTGCGCTCCAGCTCCGCGTTCAAGCGGGCCAGGATCTTTTCCACTTCCCGCTCGGGGTTGATCCACCAGTCGGTCGACCAGACCCGGTGCAGGCGCCAACCCAACCCTTCCAGCACCACCTGCCGCAGGCGGTCCCGGTCGCGCGCCGTGGCGCCCGAGTGGTAGGCGCGCCCATCGCATTCGATGCCCATCAGATACCTGCCGGGCGCGCGTGGATCCACCACCCCCATGTCGATCCGGTATCCCGAACATCCCACTTGCGGATGCACGGTCCAACCGTGATTGCGCAGCACTTTGATGACCTGGGTTTCAAACGGGCTGTCCGGCTCGCGCCCCGTGGGCAACGACTGCTCGACCAGGGCGCGCGGCCCCTTCAACGCAAACTCCAGGTAATGCTTCAGATCCCGCACGCCGGTCGCCCGCACGCGCGACAGGTCGATCTGTTCCGGCATCAGCGTGCTGTAGATCACCACGCCTTCCCGAGCGCGCGAAATTGCGACGTTCAGGCGCCGATGGCCGCCCTCGCCATTCAGCGGCCCGAAGTTCATCGTCATCTTGCCGGCGGCATCCGGGCCGAAGGTGATCGAAAAATAGATGACATCGCGCTCGTCGCCCTGCACGTTCTCCAGGTTCTTGATGAAGAGCGGCTCGCGGGACTGGGCCGAAATGGCCTTGTCCAGGTCGGCGTTGGCGCGGCGGCGGGCGTCCAGCAGGGTTTCGATCAGCGATTGCTGGGGTTGGTTGAACGTGACCACACCAAGCGTCTGACGGCGGCGGGACTTGTCCAGATAATGCTGTTCGATGCCCTGCACGATGGCTTCGGCTTCGCGGCGGTTGGTGCGGCTGCCGCCCCGGTCATAGACACCGGCCACCTTCTCCAGGCGCACGGCCACGTCGTCGGTGACGGGCGACGGGAAGGTGATCAGTTGCGAGTCGTAGTAGGTGACGTTGCTGAAGGTGATCAGGCTTTCGTGCTTGCTGCGGTAGTGCCACTGCAGGCGCAGGCGGTTCATGTCGGCGCCCAGGCATTCATCCAGGATGCTCTCCAGGTCCTCGACCTGCCCGTCGTCGCCTGCGCCGTCTTCTTCGGGCGCGGACTTGCTGAAGAAACTGGTGGGCGGCAGTTGCTTGGTATCGCCCACCACCACCAGTTGCTGGCCGCGCGCGATGGCGCCGACGGAATCCCACACCGGAATCTGCGACGCCTCATCGAACACCACCACGTCGAATTGCGAATGGCCGGCGTCCAGGTATTGCGCAACAGACAACGGCGACATCAGCAGGCAGGGCTTGAGCTTCGGCAACAGCGACGGCAGGCGTTGCATCAACTGGCGCACGGGAACGTGGCGCGCCTTCTTCTGCAGCTCGCGCCGCAGCAGTCCCAACTCGCTGTCGGGGCTGACCAGGATGCCGTTGCCGGCGGGCACCTTGCCGGCCAGCATCGCGGCGATATAGGCCGACGTCAGTGTCTGGAAGCGGTCGTCGGCATCGCGGAATTCGCGGATCTTGCGTTCGTGGTCGGCGCTGGAGAACGACCGCAGCACCGACGAATGATCGATGACCTTCTTCACCCACCAATTGCGGTAGCTGAATTCAAAATGGGCTTCCACCTGCGCAAGCGGAACGCGGCCCTGTTCCAGCGACTGGACCAGGCCTTGCAGTTGTGCACCGATCGCCTGTTCGCGGGCTTCGCGCCACACGCACCAGGGCATCAGAAACTGCTTGTTGTGGCGCCAGCCGGCAATGACCGCCTGGATGCGTTCCAGCGCGCCGTTGGCATCCGCGCCACCCGACAAGGCCTCGGTGGGCTCTGCCCGCGTGTCGACGTCAGCAAGCCTGTCCTGCAAGGCGCGCCATGCATTGCGGTAATCCAGCAGCCGCTTGCCCAGGGCGGCGCCCGGTTGCAGGAAGGCGCGGTTCTCGCCCACCAGCGCCTGCAACCGCGTGCGCAGATCGGCCGCCGTGGCGGCATCACCCGCGACCCGCGTGACGGCCTCGGCAAAGCGCTGCGCCCATTGCTCGTGGCGTTGAACCTGATCCCAATCCGTATTCAGACCCGTATAGGAATCCTGCAGCAGGCGCTGGGCATCGGCTTTCAGGACAGCAAGCTCGCGGTCTTCGAGGTTGACCAAGGCCAGCGGCGTCAGCACCGCGCTGATCGCCGCGTCGTCCGGGCGTTGGGAATCCGTGCGGTAGGCGGCCAGGCGCTTGCGGATGCCGCCCTTGGCGAACACGGACTTCGGCCACCACGCCGAACACGCGGCCAGCCATTCGGCCTTCATCACATTGGCGTCCAATTCCGCCAACTGCGCGTTCCATTGCCCACCCACCTGCGCCCAGTACGCGTTGCGCGCCAGCCCGTGGCGCACCATGGCCTGCACCTGGAAGCGCGCCGAAGCATCGTGCGCCTGCGCCGCCAATCCAAGGGGCACTTGCGGGGCGGCCAGCAGCACGTCGATCAATTGGTCCAGCCTGGCATAGGCGTCCAGGCTCAGGCCGGCGGCCGGCACGCCCAGGTCGTCGCCCGCCGCCATGGCGTGCTGCTGGAACCCGGCAATCGCCTGATCCAGCGCCTGCGCCGCCGCCAGCAGCGCATCCTGCCAACTGGGGCTCCACTCGGCCATGCCGATGTGCGCCAACGGGTGGCCAAGCAGCGTGCCCAACTCGCCTGACAAGGTCGCCATGCGCCTCGCGGTCTCGCGCAGTTGCGCGAGTTCCCGGCGCTCATGCGCCTGCCCGTCCGGCCACGACATCGGCGACGGGTCGCGTCCGGCGTTCTGAATGCAGGTGCCGATGGCGTCGAATACCGTCAGGCCGTTGGGATGCTCGTGATGCAGCGCATCCACCAGTCCGTTCAGGTCCTGGCGCAGCACGGACAGGCGCTCGGCCTCGCGGGCCCAGTCGTCGCTGGTGCGCTGGCCGCTATGGTCCAGCGCTTTGCCCAGCTGTTGCAACACCTCGGCTTTGCGCGCCTTGGACGAATGCAGTTCCAGACAGAACGGCCCCAGGCCGATGTTGGCCAGCCGACGGTGCACGACTTCCAGCGCCGCCATTTTTTCGGACACGAACAGCACGGTCTTGCCGCGCGCCAGCAAGTGCGCGATCAGGTTGGTGATGGTCTGGCTCTTGCCGGTGCCCGGCGGGCCTTCCAGCACCAGGTCACGGCCGGCGTCGACGGCGCAAATGGCTTTCAGCTGCGACGAGTCGGACAGCAGCGGGGTCAGCAGGTCTTCAGGCTTGTAGCTGTCGTCCAGCCGGTCAAAGCGCGCATCCAGGGGTTCCTTCGCGAAGGCCTGCCCCGGATGATCGATCAGGTGCTTGACGACGCGGTTGGCTTTCAGCTGCTCGGTGCGGTCCTGCAGGTCCTTCCACATCAAATACTTGGTGAACGAGAAAATCCCCAGGTGCACCTGTTCCAGCACTTCCCAGCCAGCGATCTCGCGCACGGCAAGACGGAAGGCCTGCAGCACGCGGGCCACGTCCACCCCCTTGTCGTCGGCGGGCAGGATGTCCAGGCCCGGGATGCGCAGTTCGTAGTTGTTGCGCAGCATCTGCAGCAACGTGGGGTTGATGATGGTCTCGTCATCGTGACGGACCAGGCGGAAGCCGCTGCGCACCGACTGGCGCTGCAACGACACCGGCACCAGGATCAGCGGCGCCAGGTGCGCGCTTTCCGCGCCAGGGCTTTCCGTCCAGCGCAGCATGCCCATCGCCAGGTACAGGGTGTTGGCGCCGCCCTCTTCCAGGCCGATGCGCGCCGCGCCAAAGATGGCCAGCAAGTTGGCGTCCAGCGCTTCCTGCGTGACGCGCGCGATCAGTTCCTTGTTGCCCAGTGCCTCCAGCGCCATGTCGTCCAACGGCGCGCGGCCGCCCCGGCTCTGGTGCACATCGGCCACGCGCGGATCGTTGCCTTCCATCAATGCGGCAGGCAAGGGGCGGATGCGGAATTCGCTGCCATCGACGATGGCGTCTTCCAGCCGGCCCAGGTCGGGCACGACCAGGGGCAGCGTGGACTTGGTCAGCTTGAAGTTCAGCAGCCGGTTGCGCAGCGTCAGGTCCAGCAGCCGCGATTTCCACTTGGCCAGCCGGCCTTCCGGCGTGTCGTCGGCGGGCTCCAGGCTGATGACGAACTCGGGGTCCAGCGGCGGCAGGTCGGGCGTGGGCTCGATGGCCGCAGGACGTTCGACCTCATCCGCGTCGCCCGGCGTCACCGATACCACGCGCGACGGCAAGGGCTTGATCTGCAGTTCGCGGGCACGGTGCACGTCGATGGCGTAGCGGAACGTGTCCTCTTCGCGCAGATGGGCGGCGCCCTGCTCCAGCGCCAGGCGCAGGGATGGGCGGAAGTTCGGGTGCTGTGCGATGCCGGTGGTTTCGAAGACCAGGAATTCGCCGCTGTCCACGCGCTTGCGCACCGCTTGCACGTCGTCGGTCAGCGGATCCGCGAAACACGCCTGATGCAGCCATACGCCGACCCAGGCGTGACCGTCCTTCATCAGGATGACCGGGCGCAGCCCGGCCTGCTCCAGGCAGGACGAGAACAGCATGGCCAGATCCAGGCAGGTGGCCACGCGGGCTTCCATGATGCGGTCCGGGGTGCGGATCTTCTGGCCATCCACGCCGAAGGACGCGGGCGGCTCGGCGTAATGCAGGGACTCCGCGGCCAGCGTGCTGTAGATGGCCGACACCTGCTTCCAGACCACATCGCGGCTCTTGGACTGGTATCCGTTCATCTGCAGATCGGCATGCTGCGCGCGCAGCAGCTTGGACGCCTTGCCGATCAGCACGTCCACCGCGGGATTGTTCGGCATCGAGAACGCGGCCAGCAGCTCGGGCAAGGCGCGCGTGCCGGCCCACTGGTCATACGCCAATACGGTGATCGGCTGCGACGCGTGGCCCAGTTCCTGCGTGTCGGCCTGCACCGCCACGTCGATGCTGGCGCGCACGGCCTCTTGCAGGTCGGCCACATAAGCATGGTCGGGCGTCAGGTCCAACGGCGAGATGCGGCGGACTTCACCTGGCGCCAGTTTATCGAAGCGCAGCTTCACGCTTTGCGCAAAAGCGGGATTGCAGCGGATATGCACTTCGATGTTTTCGAAGGCCTGCGGCGCACGGTTGGTCAACCCCAGGGACCGGACGATGGGGACGGCATTCTGGATGGACGCGTAGCCCAGCGTCGGGTCAGATTCGATCGTGATGGCGATGGCGTCGGGCGTGTTCAACCCAGCGGCATGCGCCGCGCCTTCCTGGATCGCCGGCGGTTCCAGGTCTTGTCGCTTATCCATCGATATCTCTCTGCGAATACGGGGCGCTGGCCCCATTTCTAATCTGCAAGGACGAATTCTAAAGCCGTATCGAATGGCGACGCCGGGTAACAGTCATTACAAGCGGAATATTCGCGTGTGCGTGAGCGTCAATCGTATTGGCACGCCGTGTTTCGGCGCCGATCGAAGACACTTGAATGAGGGTGAAGGATATGAAGTCGTTCAGAACGTTCGCCAGCGGCATGGTGGTCCTGGCCTCTTTGGCCGCCACCTCCGCATGGGCCGCGCAAGACCTGAATGTGTACGGCCCCGGCGGCCCCGCGCCTGCCATGAAAGAAGCCGCCGCGGCTTTCGGCAAGACCCACGGCATCACCGTCAACGTCACTGCCGGCCCCACGCCGGCGTGGGCCGACAAGGCCAAGCAGGATGCCGACGTGCTGTTCAGCGGCGCTGAAAACATGATGAGCAGCTTCGCCACCGCCCTGCCCGGCGTGTTCGACCTGCGCGATGCCCGCACGCTGTACCTGCGCCCGTCGGCCATCCTGGTGCGCCCCGGCAACCCCAAGGGCATCAGCGGCTTTAAGGACTTGCTCAAACCGGGCATCAAGGTCATGGCCGTATCCGGCGCGGGGCAGACCGGCCTGTGGGAAGACGTGGCCGGCCGCCTGGGCGATATCGGCACCGTGCGCGCATTTCGCGCCAATCTGGTCCTGCCCGAAGCCGCCAACAGCGCCATGGCGCGTACCCAATGGACCGAAGATCAAAGCATCGACGCGTGGTTGATCTGGAACATCTGGCAGGTATCGAACCCCACGCTGGCCAGCGTGGTGGAAATCGAAGAACCCTACCGCATCTATCGCGACGCCGGTGCCGTGGTGACCCGGCAGGGCAAGAACAACCCGCAGGCGCAGGCCTTTGTGGATTATCTGGCGTCGGCCGACGGCAAGGCCATCTTCAAGAAGTGGGGCTGGAAGACGGACTGACCGACAAGCGCGTCGCCACTTGCAGGAACGACGCCAGCGCCGGATTCGCGTCGTCGCGGCGCCAGGCCAGGCCGACTTCCTGCTTCAGGAATTCGGTCGTGTCCGACAGCGGCACATAGCTGACTTTCGGATGAATCAAAGACTGCAGATTGCTGGGAATCAGCGCCACGGACAATCCTGCCGCAACCAGGCAGATCACGCTGCCGATCTGCGCGCTTTCCTGGTCGATCTGCGGATAGAAGCCGGCCGTGGCGCACGCGGAAATCAATTGCGCGTGCGCGGCCGGCACGTGCTGGCGCGTAAAGGCCACGAACGATTCGTGTGCCAGCTCCTTCAGCGCGACAGACTTGCGCTTTGCCAGCCGGTGCGTGTGCGGCAACGCGCACATCAAGCGGTCGTGCTGGTAGCGCATCGACGCAAGCAGGGCTTCGTCGTCGGCCAGCGGCGTGCGCAACATGCCCACGTCCAGGTATCGCCCCTTGATGCGTTCCAGCTGGTCGCGCGTGGTCATTTCGAACACCCGCAGCTTGACCTGGGGATAGTCGCGCCGGAACTGGCCGATCAGGTCCGGCATGAAGCCATACCCGGCGCTGCCGATATACCCCAGGGACAACTGGCCGATGTCGCCGCCGGCTGCGTGTTGGGCGCGTTCGACGGCTACGCGTTCATATCGCAGCCATTGATAGGCCTCTTCAAGGAATACCGCGCCCGCCGGAGTAAGCGCCACGCTGCGCTTATTGCGCACGAACAGAGGCGTACCCACGTGCGATTCCAGCTTCTGGATGGCCTGGCTTAACGGCGATTGCGCGATCCCGACACGCAAGGCCGCGCGGCCGTAATGCAGCTCTTCGGCCACGGCAATGAATTGGCGCAGTAATCGGCTGTTCAACATAAAGATAATTATTGTCTTACAGAGCATTGAATTATATGTTGGACACGAAAAATATGCGCTTCTAGACTGGGTTTCCTTCATACCGCCCGTTCCGGAAAAACAATGAGCGAGACAAACATCCAGGCCCAAGATGCCTATGGCGCCATCGCCGCGCTGCTGGGCCGCGATTGGACCCAGCAAGAATCCCCCGAACACCGCCTGCGCTTCCATGGCGTCAGTCCGCGATTCGATTCCCCGCATAAATTGACCGTAGCCGCCGCCAGCGCCATCGGCGCGTACGCGTTGGCGATAGAACGCTGGCATCACATGGCCACCGCCCAGCACCAGACCGTGGCCATCGACTGGATGCAGGCGGCCAGCTCGTTGAATCCCGGGCACTTTCAAACGCAAAGCGGGTTTTCGCTGCCGGCCTTGTCGCTGCTGACGGAACTGAAGGCCGATTTCTATCAAACCGCCGACGACCGCTGGTTCTTCCCTATCGGCTCCTACCCGCATTTGCGCGACGGCGTGCTGGAGGTGCTGGACTGCGCGAACACCAACGCGGCGCTGGCCAAGGCCATTTCGCGTTGGAACGGCGACGATCTGGAAACGGCATTTGCCGAACGCAAGCTGCCGGGCGTCTATGCGCGTTCGCAAGACGCGTGGCTAAGCCATCCCCAGGGCCGGCTGCTGGCCGACCTGCCGGCGGTTGAAGTCATCAAGATCGCCGACAGCGAACCGGAACCTGCTCGCGCAAACGTCCGACCCCTGGATGCGCTGCGCGTGCTGGATCTGGGCCATGTCATTGCGGGGCCGGTCGTGGCGCGTTCGCTGGCCGAGCACGGCGCCGATGTCCTGCGCATCACCTCGCCCGCCATGCAGGACCCGTTTCGTCAAACCGTGGACACGAACATCGGCAAACGCTCGGCCTTCCTGGATTTCGATGCGCCGACAGGCTTGCAGGCGGCGCGCGACCTGATCGCGGGTGCCGATGTGGTCGTGCAATCGTGGCGGCCGGGCAGCATGCGCAACCGCGGCCTGGGTCCGCAAGACGCCGCCGCGATCCGGCCCGGCGTGATCTATGTCACCGTCACCGCATTTGGCGACGAGGGGCCGTGGGGGCAACGCGGAGGCTTCGAGCAACTGGGGCAGACCGTCAGCGGCATTTCGGTGCGCGAAGGCGGCAAGGGCAAACCCCGCGTCGTGCCGCCCTACTTGTTGAATGATTACCTGACGGGATATCTGGGCGCCACCGGCGTCATGCAGGCGCTGATACGCCGCGCGCAAGAAGGCGGCAGCTACCACGTCAAGGTGTCGTTGGCCCGCACCTCGATGTGGGTGCAGGACCTGGGGCTGTTGAACGACTTCGATCCCACGCAGCCGCGGCGCCATTTCGCGCTGGAACTCAAACCCCTCCTGGAACGGCGCGAATCCGCCTATGGCGTGCTGGAACAGTTTCCGCCCGTGGCGCAGTTTTCGCGGACGCGCGCGGCCTGGGTGCTGCCCCCGGCGCCAAACGGTGCACATCCGGCGCAGTGGCTGTAGGTCCACCGCTTGCAGATCGACGACGTTACATCCTTAGAAAAAAAGCAGAGGAGACATCATGAACATTCAACGAGTCACAGGCACGCTTGCCGCCGTTGCCATCCTGGGCATGGCGGGTGTTGCCCACGCGGCCGACGGCTATCCCAACAAACCCATCACGCTGATCATCGGCTTTGCGCCGGGAGGCCCCACCGACGCGATAGGCCGAGTCTTGTTCAAGACCGTGTCGCAGAAACTGAACGTGCCCATCATCATCGAAAACAAGCCGGGCGCGGGCGGCAATATCGGCACCGCGGAATTGATGCGCGCCAAGCCCGATGGCTACACGCTGCTGTACGGCACCTCTTCGATCACCACGGCGCCGCCCTTGTTCGGGCGCGATGACCTGAATCCCAAGACGGCGTTCCTGACCGCCAGTTGCTCGGTCAGCGTGCCGCTGATCCTGCTGACGAACAAGGCCATGGACCAGAAGTCCGCGACCCAGTTCTACGACACGGTCAAAGCGAATCCCGGCAAGTATTTCCAGGGGTCGTCGGGCAATGGCGCCATCGATCACCTGGTATCCATGGATATCGCCAACCGAATGGGCCTGGATATCCAGCACGTGCCCTACAAAGGCAACGGCCCGGCCCTGACCGACCTGGTCAGCGGCAACGTGAATTTCATGTATTCCGGTTCGTTCAACAGCGCCATGCCTTTCATTCAGAACGGCCAGGCCCGGGCGCTGGCGGTCACGTCGGAAAAGCGGTCGGCCAGCTTGCCGGACGTGCCCAGCCTGAGCGAAGCGGTGCCTGGCCTGAAGGGGTTCGATGCGGGCACCTGGCAAGTCCTGATCGCGCCCAAGGGCACCGACCCCGCCATCCTGGCCAAGCTGGACCAGGTGCTGCAGGAATCGCTGAAGGACCCCGAGGTGCAGAAAAGCCTGCGGTTCCAGGGCGCCGAGCTGATGGACAAAGATCCGAAGGCCTGCCAGGAGTATGTGGCCGCGGAATATTCCCGCTGGAGCGAAACGATCAAACGCCTGGGCCTGAAAGCCGAGAATTGATCGGGCCCGCGCCCGGGCGTTCGAAGACGCCTAGGACGCTGGCGCCTGGCGGTTACTGCGCGCCCGGAAACGCGGGATCCGTCAGGCAGGCTTTCGCCCATTCATAGTCATCCGACCCGTCGATCTCGCCGTCGATTTTGGGCAGCGGTTCGGACGCATAGACATATTCCGGCTGTTCCGGTTGCCGGTTCCATTTCGCCGGGGTGTCCCCGACGTTGGCGCAGGCCTCGTCCGAACTGCTGAACGAGCAGGACGCGATGACACGCGGCTTGCCACCCACCACGTTGGCGACATAGCGCTTGGTATACACGGAGCCCGACGCCCAGGATTCGTCCACCGAGCAGATGCGGTCATTGTTCTGGTAGTGGCGAATCGCGAAGCAGCCGTAATACCCATAATCGTTGGGAAACACATCGCAAGACGTCCAGTAGCCGGCGAACTCGCCGCCGGTGAATTGCGCCTGGAACTGCCTTTGCTGCACCGCGCGGTCGATGATTTCCGGCGTGGACGATCCCTTCCGGGTTTCCTTGAACTGCGCCGCACGGCTGCCGATCAGATCCCGTGCGACCTCACCCACGGTCTTGTCATCGGCCAGCGCATCAGGGTCCGAGATCAAATGGTCCAGCGCCTTGTCGCGCGCATGGATCCAGCGCTTCTGGCTGTCCACCAGCATGGTGCGGATCTCGGCGTCGGGCGCCTGCTTCAGGATCGCTTGATAGGCTCGGTTCAACTCGGCATCGGCCGCCACCGTTTGCTTGTCCGCGCAGATCAGTTTTTCGACGGCCGTGCCGGCCTTCGCACAATTGATCGCCAGGGCGGGCGCCGACGCTACGAACAGTCCAGCAAAAAGCAAAGACCTTACTGCGGGGAATCCGGATTGCATGACGTCTCTCTATTCCAAAGGCCAGCCGGGTCGGCTTAACGGCTGATGACTTCGCTGTCTTCCATCACAATGCGGTAGCGGTTGCGCAGGTCCAGCACATAGGTGAAGTTCGACGTGCCCGAAGCGGTCTTGCCGCGTGCCGGGCTGGATACGGTGTAGTCGTAGATGCCCATGACCAGGCACATCTGGTCTTTGCAGTTCGCCTTCAGCGAACTTTGGTCCACCACGAAGCGGCGAATCGGCCAACGGGCGAAATATGCCTTCTTGTCCGCCAGAATCTCGGACTTGGGACGCTTCTTCTTGAAATAGTCGACCGTGTCCGCATAGAACTCGCGCGTAAAATTCATCGCTTCTTCGTTCGGACCGGCGCCCGTCTGGATCATCAGCGCTGCGGCATTGATGGCCCGTTGCTCGTCGGAAGGGGCCGCAGGCGCCGTTTCCTTTTCCATATACGGGTTGGCGACCGGGGCCGGTGCAGGGTGCGCGGTCCGCGCCGGCGCCTGCACAGGCGGCGAAGGCGGCGACACCGGCGCCGATGCGGTAGCCGATGCATTGATCTGACTGCCGCCCGTGGCCGCACGCGGCGCGCTATTTTGCGCGACTTGCGTCTGCCCCGTGCGGTTGATGCCGTACTTGGCGATTTCCTGCGGCTTGAAGAAATACATCTCTTTGGACGGCGTGCTGAACATGATGCCCAGCACGTCCGCCGACACGCCATATTTCGGCAGCGTCGCGACAATGTCCGAAACACCGAACTGGGCCTGCTCGCCCGTCATTTCCGGGGCAGAGATCTGGTGCACGCCCAGGCGGCCTTCAGCCAGGCGCTGGCGGCCGGCAAAGAACACGAACGCGCACGCCGACGCGCAATAGCTGTCTTTCGGAATGAACGTATTCAGCCCGCGCTCGTAGACCTCTTCGGCCACGACCAGGCCAATATGCACCAGTCCGCCGCCATTGTTCTGCAGGATCAGGGTGCCGATGGTGGGATGCTCGCGCAACGCCTTTTTCAGGTGCAGCATGTCGTTGGCGCCGACGCCGGTGTGATAGATCAGCAAGTTGGGCGCGCTGGGGAAAAAGACGAACGGGCCATAGCGCTCGGCCTCTTCGGCCGGCTGCGGCTGCGCGGGCGCCTGGGCCTGCGCCGAAGCGGCGGCAATGGCGCCCAGCGACAGCGCCATGCCCATTCCAAAAGCCGTTAGTTTTCTTTTCAGCATCGGTTCTGTTCTATCGCAAGTAGAGAAACTGGCGTTTCCCGGCCTGGGCTGCGGGGGCATCGCGCCCCCTCTTGCATCCCTGAGAGGCGCAAATTTATCAGTCTTCGCCCCTTGGCGCATGCCACCGGGGCGAGTTGGCCGTCAGAAAGTGACTTTGACCGAGGGCGCGCTGCGCTGGGCTTCGCCGTGGAACACGGCTTCAATGTTGTTGCCGTCCGGATCCAGCACGAACGCCCCGTAATAGCCGGGATGGTAGTTGCGGAATCCGGGCGCACCGTTGTCCTTGCCGCCATGGGCCAGCGCCGCTTGATGAAACGCGTCGACCATCGCCTGGTCTTGCGCCTGGAACGCCAGATGGTGGCGCCCCGTCAGCTGGCCTTGCGCCGCCTCGCTGTCCGCGGTGGACACGAACAGTTCATCGGCCCAGAAATAGCCGTCGCCCGTGCCGCCCATCGGCACCTTCAGGGCATCTAAGACGGCCTGATAGAAGGCCTGGCTGGCGGGTAGATCGCGGACGACCAGCTGGATGTGATCAATCAGGCGGCCGCGGTGGAGTTCGTTGGTCTGCATGGAACGCTCCAGGTTCTAGGGGATTTAAAAGGGGGGAAGATGTTTGAACACATGACATCTCTGGATAACTTGATTTCTGAAGTACAGCGCATCAGGTGGCTGGAGATCAAGCGAATCGCGGTTTATATCTCCTTATCGCGGCCGTTAAAGGATACAAGCCCCAACATATTCAGACTGTCATTATGTCGACGACCGATATATCACCCAATATCTTCTATCGAGAACTTTTCGAGTCCTTTGTGGCAAACGTATCTGAGGAAAGGCACGTCAGCACTCAAGAAATTACGCAAAAAATCAAGAAGTTCTTCCGTGTCACGTATTCGAATACGCATCAGGTACTCTGCGGATACAGGGACCCTGAGGGACGAGCAACCAGCGAGTACATTGCCGATATCCTCGTCACCACCTTTGATCCAAAAAAGATGGTGCTGCCAGCCGACGGCGGGAACGAGGCCTCGACTCGACTTCAGATCGCATCAAGGCCCATGAGAGTATTTCTGGCGGTAGAGTCAGAACTTGGAGGTGTCAGCGCATCCTCCGCATTGGGTGTGATGAGAAATGTGGTCGAAGACTATCTCAAGCTAATGCTTATTCGGACCAAATATCGAGTGATGGTTTTCACTTCCCTGCCCTATCAGAACGAAACACATCACGTCGAGAGCCGCGTCAACCAACTGCGCGAACTCTATCAACGAGCCGGTTGCACCGATTCTGGAGTACTGCTCATTCATCTACTTGGAGCTCCCCGCGCGAGCTCCTCACAGGTCCAAACGTCAATACGCAGGGCCTCCATCCGCGGATTTTTGATTTCCGGGAATGGCGATCATTGGCAAGAGCTGGACACCCCATCTTTGTTGGAAAAACAAGCACAGAATGCCGAGCTGGTATAACCCGCTGGCGTTCGTGCACTAGCGGTCAATGTATGGTCCGCGCCCCTTTGCGCGCCCGTTTGATCTCGTACATGCGCGCATCGGCCAGGCGAACCGCCGCCTCGGCGTCCAGTCCCCGCGGGTCCACCGCCACCACGCCCACGCTTGCTCCCTCGTAGGGCACCACCGCGTCGCCCAACTGATACCGGCCGATGGTGGCCGCCGTCGCGCGTTCCTCCAGCGAACGGGCCGCGTCTTCGGCTTCGCCGCGCAGGGCTTCGCCCCCGGGGCCCGTATTGCCGCGTTCGATGGCGGGGCCGGGGCCGATCAGCACGAATTCGTCGCCGCCGATGCGGCCCAGCATGTCCGACGTGCGCAGCGTGCCGGCCAGGCGGCGCGAGATTTCCTGCAGGAACACGTCGCCCTGCTGGTGGCCGTACGTGTCGTTGATGCCCTTGAACCCATCCAGGTCGATCACGCCCACCAGCACGCTGCCGCCTTCGCGCAAGGCACGCTTTTCCAGACGTTCAAGCTCTTCGTACAGCGCGCGGCGGTTGGGCAGCCCCGTCAGCGGATCAGTCAGCGCGTAGGACATCAGGCGGACGTTGGCGGCGTGCAGTTGCTCCATCAACAGCTCGCGCTCCAGGAAGTTGGCGATCACGTTGGAAAACAGCTTCAACACGGTTTCGGCCTGCGGAGCGATCTGGTGCTGTTGCGCGCTGGCCGCGCACAACGTGCCCAGCAGCATGCCTTCATCGGTGCGCACGGGCGCGCTGACATACGTCTGGATGCCCAATTGGCGGGCGGCGTCGGAATCGGGCCAGCATTGGGAGACGTCGCTGGTGCACATGCGGCCTTCTTCCAGCGCGCGCTTGCACAAGGTGTCCGACCACGGGACCGACAAGCCTTCGGGAATCTGCAGATCGCCCACGTTGCGCGCAAAGCGCACGTGCTGCAGATCGTCCTTCAGATCGATCGAGGTGAGGTAGGTGGATTCCAATCCTGTCACGCTGCCCAGCATGTCCAGCAACGGGCGGGTCAATTGCTCGACCGATTTGGCCTGAGGCAGGGAAGTCGACAGTCCGGCGAGTATTGGATCCAACAGCAATCTCCTCGAATCGCGCGCTTATTGATGCGGCAGTATTTGCAGCCCCGTCCCTGGAACGGGTGGGGGCCAGTCAGCCGCCATTATGCACTGCGTATCGCGCGGGTTTTGTGGCGCCTGCCGCTTGGTCGCATCCCGTAAAAAAAAGAAAACCCGCATTCCCCTGTTCGGGAAATGCGGGTTGGAATTCGTGGATGATATCGAGCGCCAGTCAGCGCCCGAGATAATCCGATCAGCCGACCACGCGGAAACGTTCGGCGTCGTCCATGAAACCCTTGTCGCCGAAGCCGTTTTCGTTCGAGCCGAACGGCATTTGCGCGCGCAGCTTCCACGATGCCGGGATCTTCCATTCGCTGGCCACGACGCCGTCGATCAACGGGTTGTAGTGCTGCAGGCTGGCGCCGACGCCGGCGTTGGCCAACGCGGTCCAGACCGACAGTTGGGCCATGCCGCCCGCTTGTTCCGACCACACCGGGAAGTTGTCGGCGTACAGGGCAAACTTTTCTTGCAGGCTGCGCACGACGTCCTGGTCTTCAAAGAACAGCACCGTGCCCACGCCGGCGGCAAAGCTCTTGAGCTTGGCTTCGGTCTTATCAAAGCCTTCGGCGGGCGCAACCTTGCGCACGGCTTCGATGGCCAGATCCCACAGCTTGATGCTTTCGGCGCCAAACAGGATGACGGCGCGCGAGCTTTGCGAATTGAACGACGAGGGGCTGTGCTTGATCGCGTCTTGGATCAGCGTTGCCAGTTCCTCTTTGGAGGCCGACAGGTTGCGGCCCAGCGAATATTGGGTGCGGCGCTTCTTGAGGGCGTCGAGATAAGCGTTGCTCATAAGAATATAACCTTTCGACCAGTAGATAGAGGGGTGGTATGCGAGGCGATTCTACCGGCAGGCCTGTGACCGGAAAACCCATTCCCGTCAAAAATCCGGGGTTTGGGGTCGGAACAAACTGTTCTATTCATGAACCCAATCGGATGGATAGCACGCCCCTACGACGCTATTGCAGCGCTGACTCCCCCAGGGCCGAAAGCATCCAATCCCGAAACGCCTGCACGCGGGAATCGGCCGCCGCGCCCGCCGGATGCACCAGGTAATAGGCGTACTCCGGCGCCACCCGCACACCCACGTCGAACAGCCGGACCAGGCGGCCCGCCTGCACGTTCCGATCCACGAGCTCCCACTCCACCAGCCCCACCGCCCCGCCATCGATCACGGCCTGCACCACGTGGCTGGATTCGGTGAAGGCGACGCTACGGCTGTCGTCAAAGCCATCGATGCCGGCTGCCGCCATCCACATCGGCCAATTCGGCCACACCACGCCGCCCGGTTTGCAGTCCACGTAGCAAAGCGTGTGTGCAAACAAGTCGCGCGGTGTCTTCAACGGCGGGCCGGCCCGCAGCAGCGCCGGGCTGCATACGGGAACCACCTCGGTATGGAACAGGCGATGCGCAATCGCCCCGTCGTACTTTCCCGCGCCGAAACGGATCGCGACGTCGACATCGTCAGCGTCAAAATCCCGCACCTCGTCGCTGATGTCGAACGTCAATTCCAGCCCAGAATGCGCGGCACGAAACTGCGGCAGCCGGGGCAGCAGCCAGTTGGTGGCAAAGCGCGCGCCCACCGACAGGCGCAGATGTTCGGATCCGCGGCTCACGCGCCTGGCTTTGGCAGCCGCGCGCTGCAGCGTTTGCAGCGCATCGGCTGCCGCTTCGAACAGGATCGCGCCCGCCGGCGTCAACTGGATGCTGCGGCTGCTGCGGGTAAACAGCACGACATCCAGCTGGTCCTCGATCTCTTTGATCTGGTAGCTGACGGCGGCAGGCGTCAGCCCGACCTCGTCGGCGGCCCGCGTGAAGTTCAGGTGGCGGGCGGCGGCTTCAAAGGTTCGAAGGGCGCGCGTGCCGGGCAGCAGTCGATTCATGATCTTCAAGCCAAATTTAATGATCAGATGAAAATTACTCGTTTCCCCCGGGGGATTCAATTGCGGATAGTAGAACTCCTTGATGATCAACCCGTTCCAGGAGCTTCTCCATGCCGACCTCTCCGCCCGCTTCCTTCGTCACGCACCGCAATGGCCAGCCGGCCACCTTGCAGGATCTGACGCCCTTGGCGTTTGCCGGCTACGCCCACTTCACCGCCATGCAGGTGCGGGGCGGGCGGGTGCGCGGGCTGGACTTGCATTTGGCACGGCTGCGCGCGGCATCGATCGGGATGTACGGGCAAGCCTTGCCCGACGAGCAGATCGTGATGGCGCTGCGGGCGGCGATCCAGGCCGGGCCGGCGGACGTCTCGCTGGTGGCCACGGTGTACTCGCCCGCCGGTGAATTCACGGTGGCAGGGCCCGAGGTGCAGCCGGAACTGCTGGTGCGGACCGGCCCGCCCGCTACCGGGCCGGACGGTCCGCTGGCGTTGGCGGCGATCCCGCATGAACGGATGCTGCCTTCGGTGAAGCATGTAGGCGAGGTAGCCAAGACCTACCTCTTGCGCGAAGCCGCCGCGCAAGGTTTCGATGATGCGGCGTTCGTGGATCGGCAAGGCCGCCTGAGCGAAGCCTCCATCTGGAACCTGGCTTTCTGGGACGGCGAGGCCGTCGTGTGGCCGGATGCGGCGATGCTGACCGGCACGACCATGGGCATCGTGCGGCGCCAGTTGGATCGAATGGGCGTGCCGCAACGGGTGCAGGCCGTCACGCAGGAAAGCCTTCGAGACCTGCGGGGCGCCGTCGTCATGAACTCGTGGACGCCGGGGGTGGCGGTGCACCGGATCGGCGCGGCCGCCCTGCCCGCCGCGCCCCGCTTCATGGAATTGCTGCATGCGGCCTATGGGGCGGAGGCACCGGTATCGCCTTGATAACCGTGCCGGCCGACCTGACCCCGGCATCCGGCAGACCGCCGCGGTCTATCCGCCGCGGCCTGCCCCCCCTTCAGGCGATTCAATCGGCGCGGAATCCCGTCGCTTTCACGACGTCTGACCAGCGCCTGGATTCCGACGCCAGCAAAGCTTGCAGCGCTTGCCGGTCGGACCCCACCACCACGAAACCGGCGTCGCCCAGGCTGCGCACCGCCGCAGGCTGGCGCAGCGCCTGTGCGCTGTCCCGCTGCAATCGGTTCAGCACGGCATCCGGCGTACCGGCAGGTGCGAACAGCGCGAACCAGGCGCCGAAGTTGATCGCGGGCAAGCCGCGTTCGGCAAACGTCGGCACCGACGCCAGGGCCGGCGAACGCTGCGCGCCGGTGATCGCCAGCGCGCGCAGCTTGCCGCCCTGCACCTGCGGCACCGCCAGCGCCGTGGTCACGAAGGCGGCCTGGACCGCGCCCGACACCAGGCCGGACACGGCATCGCCCGTGGAGCGGTAGTGGATGGCCTCGATCTTCATGCTGGCTTCGCGGGCGAATAGCTCGGCGCCGAAATGCCCCGGGGTGCCCGCGCCAAAGGTCGCGAAATTAAGGCGGTCCGATGCCTTGCGGGCCCCGTCGATGAACGCGCCCAGATCCTGATAGGGCGAATCCGCCGGCACCACCAGCACGAAGTCGGCGCGCACGACTTCGGAGATAGGCGCGAAGTCGCGCGGCGGGTCGTAGTTCAGGTTGCGATAGGTCGCCGGCGAAATGCTGATGGAACCGACCTCCCCCAGCAGCAGCGTCTGGCCATCCGCCGGACTGCGCGCCACCGTCTGCGCGGCGATCTGCCCGCCTGCACCCACCTTGTTTTCCACCACGACGCTTTCGCCCAGCAGCGGCCCCATGTGCTGCGATAGCGTGCGGGCCACGATGTCCGGCCCCGTACCCGGCGGAAAGCCCACGTTCAGGCGCACGGGGCCATTGGGAAATTGCGCCATCGCCGCGAACGGCAGGCACAGCAGGAAGCCGCCGAACAAGCGGCGCAACGTCGATGTCATGGTTGTCTCCGAGTGGTCTTGTTATCCATGCCGCGGCGGCCGCCGCGGGTTCAGCAGATGCGGTAGAAGCGCAATTCGACGCGGTCGGGGTAGCGCGCGCCCGTGCCGATGAACAGGCTTTCGTTCATCCATCCCAGGCCCGGCGACGCGGTTTCAAAGCGCGGGTAGCTGCGGAAGTAGATCCGGGCGGGGTCGACGGCTTCGCCGCGCACCAGGCGGGCGATATCGTCGGCGTGCCCCGTGCGGATGCCGGTATTCTCGACATAGATGCGTTCGCCGTCGGGCGTTTCGATGACGTAGCGCGCGTGAATGTCGGTGTAGGTGGCCGAACGGATCACCTGGAAATCCGCGCCGCCCGGCAGGACCTTGCCGCGCAAGCGCGGGCCGTCCACCGTGCCGCCCGTGATGGGAATGACGCGGCGGCAGCCTTGCGGGGTGTCGCCCACTTCCTGCGGCGCGCCGACCTCGACGACGACGGTGGCCACGTGCTCTAGCTGCGGCGCCAACGGGTCCGCCGAAGCGGCGGGTGCATGGGTCTTGTCGTTCATGGCGCTTCCCCCCGGCTCTTGCGCACGGTGGCGGGATCGAATCCCGCGAGTTGTTTGTAGCGCAACGATACCGCCGCCAGCTCCTGCGGCGCGATCACGTTGCCAATATCGTTAAAACCTTGCGGCGCACGCTCTTCGGCCATCTGCATCACTTGCTCTGGCCCGTTCAGGCGGTTGCGCAACACGATGCCGGCTGTGCGCGGCAGCCGCTCCGCCTCGTATTCCAGCAAGGCGATCTCCGGCGTACGCACCGCGCCGCTCAACGCTTGCGCCAGCCAGTCGGACAGGCAGCGCGCGTCCAGGATCGCCTGCGCCGACCCGTTTGAACCGATGGGATACATGGGATGCGCGGCATCACCCAGCAGCGTCACGCGCCCCCGCGTCCAGCGCGGCAACGGGTCACGGTCCACCAGCGGGAACTCGTAGATCGCTTGCGCGCCGTCGATGATGGCGGGGATGTCGATCCAGTCCCAACGCCAATCCGCAAAGCGGTCCGCAAACACGGACTTGTCCACCTGCCGGTTCCAATCGGTTGCGGGCAACTCCGCGCCCGGCACCGACAGTTCGGCGATCCAGTTGATCAATGACCGCCCCTGCCGGCGCAGCGGTTCTGAAATCGGGTAGCAGACGAATTTCTGGTCCTGATGGCCGGCCATGAACATGCTGCGGCCGTCCAGGTACGGCGGCGCTTCGGTCACGGCGCGCCACAGCATGCGGCCGGAGAAGCGCGGTTCGTCACCCGTGGGATGCAATTGGCGGCGCAGGGCCGAGTGGATGCCGTCGGCGCCCACCACGATGTCCGCCCGCACGCTTTGCAGGGCCCCGTCGGCCCGGCACCGGAAATGCGCCGTGGCGCCAGAGGCGTCCTGTTCCACCGATTCCAGCACCCGGCCCGTGACGATGGCATCCTCACCCAGCCGCGCGCGTACGGTCTGCGCCAACAGCATCTGGAAATCCCCGCGATGCACGGAGAACTGCGGCAGCGGATAACCGGCATCCAGGCCGCGCGGCTCGCGCCAGATCGGCTGTCCGAACTTGTTGTAGTAGTGCAGTTGCGAGGTTTCGATGGCGCGCTCGGCCAAGCCGGGCAGCAGGCCCAGAGGTTCAAGTTCGCTGACCGCGTGCGGCAGCAGATTGATGCCGACGCCCAAGGGCCTGAGTTCCTGCGCGCTTTCAAAGACGCGGCAATCGATGCCGCGCCGATGCAGCATCAAGGCGAGCGTCAGCCCGCCGATGCCGGCGCCGGCGATGACGATTTGCATGTCTGCTCCTGGTTTTATTTGTTATGCAACATAACAAAATTCAGGTGGATTCCGCACCCCGGGGATTTCCCGTAATGCGGTAGCGCGGCGACAATAGGTGCATTAGTGTTGAGGCCCCTTAATCGCGATCGCCCCATGTCCAGAGCCGCATCCCAACGCCCCCGGCGCCCCGCCGCGCGGGGCGAGCATTTCGATCCGCATGTGCCCGGCATCCGTTACGGCGCGCTGGACGACCTGGTCGGCTACGCCATCCGGCGCGCCCAGATCGTGATCTACGAAGACTTCCTGAATGCGTTGGCGCCCTGGGACATCACGCCTCAGCGTTTTTCGTCGCTGTCTCTGATCGCCGCCAACGCCAATTTGAAGCTCACGGACCTGGCCCGCATCCTGGGCATCGCTCGTTCAGGGGCCGTGCAGATTGTCAACCAGCTGCAGGACCTGGGTTATGTCGAGCGGCAGGAAGCCGAACACGACAAGCGCGCGTATTCGCTGGCGATGACCCAGGCCGGCGAAACGGTGCTGGCCGAGATCACCCAAGCCGTCCAGGCGCATGACGCGCGTATCAGCGCGCAACTGAGCCCCGCGCAAAAGCACCAATTGATCGGCTTGCTGGGCAAGCTGGGGTAGCCCGCCAGGTAGCCCGCCACCTGGCGCGCGCGGGGCACGGTGATACGATCATCGGCAAGCCTCAAAGACCAAGGAACCTGCCCCATGCCCAGTTCGAATCCTGCCGACACGCCGCTTGCCACCGGCCGACGCCGCCTCGCGCTGGACAGCGTGCACAACGCCCGCGACCTGGGCGGCCTGACCGGCGCGAATGGCCGGCGGCTGCGTGACGGCAAGCTCTTTCGCAGCGGCAATCCCGGCCGCGCCAGTGCTGCCGACCTGGAATTCCTGAGCACGCTGGGGCTAGAAGCCGTCATCGATTTTCGCGCCGACACCGAGAAAGCGCAGGACGATCCCCACTTCGGCAAACGCTTCCCCTGGATCGCGTCGCCCGTGCTGGATGGCAACATGGCCATGGCCGTGCTCTTGCCCAAGCTGCGCGAAAGCACGCAAGCCGCCGCCCACGCGATGATGGTGGACATCTACCGCGAATTCCCGTCCCGCTACCAGGCGCCCTTCGGCGGCTTTCTCAAGACAGCCTCCAGCGGCAAGACACTGTTGTTCCACTGCACCGCCGGCAAGGACCGCACGGGTTTCGCCTCGTTGCTGCTGCTGTCGGCCTTGGGCGTGTCGCAAGACGACATCGTGGCGAACTACCTGGAATCGAACCACTGGAACGCGCGCTTTTTCCAGGAGATTCTGGCCAAATCCGCGGAACGCGGCGTGCGCGACGACGTCATGATGCCGCTGCTGGAAGTCGCCCCTGCCTACCTGGAGGCGTCAGTGCAGGCGATCGACGACGCGTACGGCGGCATGGGCACGTATCTGCGCGACGTGCTGGACGTGGATGTGGACGTCCTGCGTGCTCACTATCTGGATGATTGAGCACATGTTGAAAGACCGCGGATTCCAGATCTGGCTAGCCGTGTTCGCATTGGTCGCCGGCACGCTGATCGCCTTGCTGTGGCCGAAGCACTCCGGCTATCCATCCATCGGCGGCGGCGGCTACGATCTGTCGAATTGGGTCTACACGCTGGCCCTGCTGGCATTCACCGGCGTGTGGACGCTGGTCACGCTGCTGCTGGGCCTGAGCCGCAGCACCCCGCATGCGGCGAAACGCGCGTACTGGCTGGCCGCGATCGGCGCGGCCACCTTCGTGGCGTCGCTGGTCGCGTTTGGCCACCATGTGACCTAGACCCGCATCCGACGCTTTCCATCAAACCCGCTGACGGTCCGTGCCAGCGGGTTTTTTTCTTCGCGTTGAAACCCTGACACCCGCCATCAGGGCATTCCCCTATTACCCGTCTGCCGTCAAAAAACTATCGTATTCGAGAATTATCAAATAAGAGAATTCTCGCTTCCGACAAAAATGACTGCTGAACCCCTATACGATTTCGCCGTGGTCGGCGCCGGTATCGCCGGCGCGTCCGTGGCCTACCGCCTGAGCGCCACGGCGTCCGTGGCAGTGCTGGAACGCGAGTCCCAACCGGGTTATCACTCCACCGGCCGTTCCGCAGCCATGTTCATGGAGACCTACGGCACCACCCAGATCAAGGCGCTGACCCGCGCCAGCCGCGCCTTCTACGAGCAGCCGCCCCAAGGGTTCAGCGAGCATCCGCTGCTTAGCCCCCGGGGCGTGCTGTACATCGCCACGCCGGAACAGAAGGACCTGCTGCAAGAGGTGTTCGAAGACTTCCACCGCCAGTCGCCCAACGTGACGCTGATCGATGCCGAGCAGGCCGTGGCGCGCGTGCCCTGCCTGCGCGCCGACCAGCTTTGCGGCGCGATCGAAGAACCGGATGCGCGCGATATCGACGTGCATGCCCTGCACCAGGGGTTCCTGCGCGGCATGAGCCGGCAAGGCGCGGTGCTGCACAACAACGCGGAACTGGTGTCCGCCGCCTACGCGGACGACGCCTGGGTCCTGACGCTGGCGGACGGCCGCGCCCTCCGGGCGCGGGTGCTGGTCAATGCCGCCGGCGCCTGGGCGGACCACGCCGCGGCCCTGTGCGGCGCCGCCCCCATCGGTCTGCAACCGTGCCGCCGCACGGCGTTCACGTTCTCGGGCCCCGAAGACACCGACTTTTCCCACTGGCCGGCCGTGGTCGGCGTGGATGAAAGCTATTACTTCAAGCCCGATGCCGGCCAGTTGCTGGGGTCGCCCGCCAACGCCGACCCGGTGGCCGCGCATGACGTCGTGCCCGAAGAGCTGGATGTGGCGACCGGCATCTACCGCATCGAATCGGCCACGTCGCTCACCATCCGCCGTCCCAAGCACACCTGGGCGGGCTTGCGCTCGTTCGTGCGCGACGGCGACTTCGTGGTGGGATGGGATGCGCACGCCCCGGCTTTCTTCTGGCTGGCGGCGCAAGGCGGTTACGGCATCCAGACAGCCGCCGCCACCTCCGAACTGGCCGCGGCATTGCTGACGCATCAGCCGCTTCCCGACCACTTGCACGCACACGGCGTCAATGCCGACGCGGTGCGCCCCGAGCGCCTGCGCTGACCTTCATCCCCCCCTTCCACGAGACTCCCATGACCGCCATCACCCGTTACCCCAGCTCCCTGCCTCTGCCGTTCTCGCGCGCCAGCCAGGCGGGCGGCTTCCTCTTCCTGTCAGGCCAGATCCCGATGGATGCCAGCGGGCAGGTCGTGCGCGGCGATATCACCGTCCAGACCCATGCCGCCATCGAACGCATCAAGGAAACGCTGGCGTTGACGGGCGCCACCCTGAAAGACGTGGTGCGCGTGACAGTGTGGCTGTCGGACCTGACGCTGTTCGCGCAGTTCAACGAAGCCTATCGCAGCCATTTCGCGTCGGACTTCCCGTCGCGCTCGACCGTCGAGGCCAAGCTGGCGATGGACGTGGACGTAGAGATCGAAGTGCAGGCGTGGCTGGGCGCGGTTCAAGCCCCGGCTTCGAAGGCCTGAAACCCAGCCGTTTGATTGCATGACACCGCCGGGCCGCGTGCCTGGCGGGGCAGCCCCCAATGCGCGCGCCCTGATGCCCGCGCCCTGATATCCCACTTTTGCGCGGAGCGTCATCCATGAAGATCTTCTCCGGGTCCCTGGCGACCGAGACCAACACTTTTTCCCCCATCCCGACGGGCCTGTCCGCCTACCGGGCACGTGGCTACTACCCCGCCGGGCAGCATCCGGACCGCATGCAGATGTTCTCGGGCCCGCTGTGGGCCGCGCGCCAGCGCGCGGTGGGCAAGGACTGGACGTTGATCGAAGGCATGACCGCAGGCGCCACCCCGGCGGGGGTCACCACCCGCCACGCCTACGAAACGCTGCGCGACGAGCTGCTTGAAGACCTGCGCCGCGCCGGCAAGGTGGATATCGCCCTGTTCGGCCTGCACGGCGCCATGGTGGCCGACGGCTATGACGACTGCGAAGGCGACCTTCTGAGCCGCGCCCGCGCGATCGTCGGCCCCGACACCGTCATCGGCGCCGAGCTGGATCCGCACTGCCATTTGACGGACGCCATGGTGGACAGCGCCGACTTCCTGGTCTGTTTCAAGGAATATCCGCACACCGACATCCTGGACCGCGCATTCGACCTGGTCGACCTGTGCGTGGCCCGCGCCGAAGGCCGCAACACCCCCACGCGCGCGGTGTTCGACTGCGAGATGATCTCCATCATGCACACCAGCCGCGAACCCATGCGCAGCTTCGTCGACCGCCTGTTGGCCATGGAAGGCAAGGAAGGCGTGCTGTCGGTCTCCATCGCCCACGGCTTTCCCTGGGGCGATACGCCGGACATGGGCTCGAAGGTCTTGGTCTATACCGACGGTGATCAACGCCAGGCCGAGGCGCTGGCGCGCACGCTGGGCGAAGAGATCATCGGCTTTCGCGACCAGCTCGCGCCGCCCTACCCCGGCGCGGACGAGGCGCTGGACCAAGCCTTGGCGAAAAAGGAATTCCCGGTGGTGCTGGCGGACTCCGCCGACAACGCCGGCGGCGGCGCCCCCAGCGACGCCACCTTCATCCTGGAACGCGTGCTGGCGCGCGGCATCACCGACGTCGCCACCGGCCCCTTCTGGGACCCGGTTGCCGTGCAGCTTTGCTTTGAAGCGGGCGAAGGCGCGCAGATCAAGCTGCGCGTGGGCGGCAAGGTGGCGCCCGTGTCCGGACAGCCGCTGGACCTGGACTGCGAAATCCTGGCGCTCAAGCGCGACGCCGTCATGACAGGGCTTGCGGGCACGCCCGCGCTGCTGGGCGATGTTGCCGTCGTGCGCACCCAGGGCGTGACGATCGTCATGAACACCTCGCGCACCCAGGCCATGGGCACGGACCTGTTCACGCAGTTCGGTGTGGACCTGCAGGCGATGAAGCTCATCATCGTGAAGTCGTCCCAGCACTTCTACGCCTCGTACTCGAAGGTGGGCCGCCACGTCATCTACGTCGAGACGCCGGGCGCCATCACCCAGGACGTCAACGCCCTGCCTTTCACCAAGCGCAAATTGCCCAAGTGGCCGTTCAAGGCCTGAGGCGCCATCCATTGCCGCCCTGACCGGGCATCCAGAATGAATAAGGGGATAACAATGATCAGACGTTTCAGCTTGCTGGGGGCCGCGGCGCTCCTGGCCATGAGCGCCGCCACCGGCGCGCTCGCCCAGACCAAGACCTTGCGCATGGTGCCGCACGCGGACCTGAAGACGCTGGACCCGCTGTTCAACACGGCCTACATCACGCGCAACCACGGCTACATGGTGTTTGACACCCTGTTCTCGCAAGACAGCAAGGGCCAGGTCAAGCCCCAGATGGTCGACACCTGGACCTCGTCCGAAGACGGCAAGACGTGGACCTTCACCTTGCGCCCCGGCCTGAAGTTCAACGACGGCACGCCGGTAACGGCCGAGGACTGCATCGCATCGCTGCAGCGCTGGGCCAAGAAGGACACCCTGGGCCAGGCGATGATGGCGGCCGGCGCCGAATTGGCCGCCACCGGCGACAACACGTTCACCCTGACGCTCAAGGAGCCCTTCGGCCTGGTGCTGGACGCGCTGTCCAAGCCGTCGGGCATGCCGCCCTTCATCATGCCCAAGCGGCTGGCCATGACGGACCCGAACACGCAGGTCACCGAAATGGTCGGCTCGGGCCCGTTCCTGTTCAAGCGCGATGAATGGGTGCCCGGCAACAAGGTTGTCTACGTGAAGAACCCCGCCTACGTGCCCCGCGCCGAGCCGGCCGACGGCCTGGCGGGCGGCAAGAACGTGAAGGTGGACCGCGTCGAATGGCTGTACATCCCCGACGGCAACACCGCCACGGCGGCGCTGATGAACGGCGAGGTCGACATGATCGAGCAGATCACGCCCGACTTCCTGCCCGTGGTGGAAAGCAATCCGGACATCACCCTGAGCACGTCGGTTGCGTCGCAAGGGATGGTCATCGTCAACGCGCTGCATCCGCCGTTCAACAATCCGCTGGCCCGCCAGGCGCTCTACCACCTGGTAAGCCAGAAGGAAATGCTGTCGGCCATGGGTTACCCGGAGAAATACCGCGTCGACTATTGCGCCACCCTGTACATCTGCGGCTCGCCGCTGGCAACCGACGCCGGCGCCGCGCCCTACGCCAAGCCTGACCCGGCGCGCGCCAAGCAACTGCTGCAGGAAGCCGGCTACAAGGGCGAAAAAGTGGTGCTGCTGTATCCGACCGACCACCTGAGCGCGCCCGCCGTGATGGTGCTGGCGCAAAACATGAAGAAGGCCGGCATCAAGGTGGACGTGCAGTCGATGGACTGGGCGTCGCTGGCCGGCCGCCGGCTGAAGAAGGATCCGCCCGAACAGGGCGGCTGGAACATCTTCCTGACCTGGGGCGGCTACTACGACGCCAGCACGCCGGTGACCAACCCCTGGCTGTCGGCTGCCTGCGGCAACAGCCTGCCGGGCTGGCCCTGCGACAAGGAGCTGGACACGCTGCGCACCAACTGGATCCGCGAGACCGATGCCGCCAAGCGCAAGGAGATCGCCGCCCAGATGCAAGCGCGCGCCTACCAGACCGTGCCTTACGTCATGTGGGGGGAATTCAAGCCCGTCTTCGCCGTGCGCGGCCTCAAGCACACCGAGCTGATCAAGAACGGCATCCCGGTGATGTGGAACATCGAAAAGCCGTAAGGCAGACGCCGGGCGCATCGAGCGCCCGGCCGCAAGCCAAGGGGAATCCAGCGTGAAATACATCCTGCGCCGCATCGCGGCCGTCATTCCAGTCATGGCCGTCGTCGCGGTCGTGGTGTTCCTGCTGATCCATCTGTCGCCGGGCGATCCGGCTGCGGTGATCGCCGGCGACAACGCGACCGCCGAGGACGTCGAGAAAATCCGTCAGAACCTGGGCCTGGACAAGCCGCTGCCGCAGCAGTTCGTCATCTGGATCAGCCACATCGCCGTGGGCGACCTGGGCACCTCGATGTCCTCGCAGATGCCGGTATCGCAACTGATCGGCCAACGCATGGGGCCGACCGTGTCGATCGCCCTTTTCACGATGCTGTTCGCCGTGCTGGTGGCAGTACCCCTGGGCGTGCTGGCTGCCTGGAACGCCGGCCGCTGGCTGGACCGCCTGGTGATGATCGGCGCGGTCTGTGCGTTTTCGGTGCCGGTATTCCTGATCGGCTACAGCCTTGTCTATGGCTTTTCCATCAAGCTGGGCTGGCTGCCGGTGCAGGGCTACAAGCCCCTCGCGGACGGCCTTGTGCCGTATCTGCGCCACCTGGTGCTGCCCTGCCTGTCGCTGGGTCTGGTCTATATGGCGCTGCTGACACGCATGACGCGCGCCACCATGCTGGAGGCCCTGTCCGAGGACTACATCCGCACCGCGCGCGCCAAGGGCCTGTCGTCGGGCCCCATCGTGTGGCATGCGTTGAAGAACGCCGCCAACCCCATCGTCACCACCATCGGCGTGGGCGTGGCCCTGCTGATCGGCGGCGTCGTGGTCACCGAAACCGTGTTCGCGATTCCCGGCCTGGGCCGCCTGACCATCGACGCCGTGCTGCGCCACGACTACCCGGTGATCCAGGGCGTGTTGCTGGTGGCCTCGGGCATCTACGTGCTGATCAACCTGCTGGTCGACCTGAGCTACCGGCTCTTCGACCCCCGCATCCGCTACTGAGAAGGGCAAAGCATGAACACGACCACCCTCCCGCTTGCGATACCGCGCCCGCGCCTGCGCCGCGCCGTCCGGTCGCTGCGCCGCCATCCCATGCTGTATGTGGGCGGCGCGATCCTGCTGGTGCTGGCGGCCATTGCGCTGGCCGCCCCATGGCTCGCCACCGTCGACCCGCAAGACATCAACCCGATGGCGCGCATGAAACCGCCGTCGACCGAACATTTCTTCGGCACCGACGCGCTGGGCCGCGACGTGTATTCGCGCACCGTATGGGGCGCGCGCGTATCGCTGCTGGTCGGCATCGTGGTGGCGGTCGTCTCGACCGTCGCCGGCGTGATGCTGGGCATGCTGGCCGGCTACTTCCGACGCGTCGACGCACTCATCATGCGCATCATGGATGGCCTGATGGCCATTCCCGGCGTGCTGCTGGCGATTGCCCTGATGGCCACCCTGAAAGGCGGCCTGGGCACCGTGATCATCGCCATCGTCATCCCCGAGGTGCCGCGCGTCGTCCGCCTGGTGCGCGCGCTGGTGCTGACGATCCGCGAACAGCCCTACATCGAGGCGGCCGTGTCGGTAGGCACGCGCGTGCCGTCGATCCTGCTGCGCCACATCCTGCCCAACCTGTTCGCCCCCTTGATGGTGCAAGCCACGTTCATCGCCGCATCCGCCATCCTGACCGAAGCCGTGCTGAGCTTCCTGGGCGTGGGGATCCCCCCGCAGATTCCCAGCTGGGGAAACATCATGGCCGAAGGCCGCAACTTCGTCGCCGTGGCGTTCCACATCATCCTGTATCCCGGCCTGTTCCTGGGCGTCGCGGTACTGGCCGTCAACCTGGTGGGCGACGGGCTGCGCGACATGCTCGATCCCCGTCTGGCCAAAAAGCTGTAGGAGCGCTCATGCAACCCACCCCTGTCCTGCGCGTGCATGACCTGACCACCTGTTTCGACGGCGACGACACGACCGTCGTGGCTGTCGACAAGCTCTCGTTCGACCTCCTGCCCGGCGAAACGCTGGGCCTGGTTGGCGAATCCGGCTGCGGCAAGAGCGTCACGTCCCTGTCCATCATGCGCCTGCTGCGCGCCCCCGGCCGGGTCGCGGGCGGCAGCATCGAGTTCGACGGACGCGACCTGCTGGCCCTGCCCGAAAAGTCCATGCGCGCCATCCGCGGCAACCAGATCTCAATGATCTTCCAAGAGCCCATGACCTCCTTGAATCCCGTGATCACGGTGGGCAAGCAGATCAGCGAATCGCTCATGCTGCACCAGGGACTGTCGCGCCGCGACGCCCTGGCGCAGGCCGAGAAGCTGCTGGAGCTGGTGCAGATCTCGGACCCCGCGCGCCGCGTGCGCGAATATCCCTATCAGCTGTCCGGCGGCATGCGTCAGCGCGCCATGATCGCCATGGCGCTGGCGTGCCAGCCCAAGGTGTTGATCGCCGACGAGCCCACCACCGCGCTGGACGTCACCATCCAGGCGCAGATCCTGCACCTGCTGCGCGACATCCAGGCCCGCCTGGGCACGGCCATCGTGCTGATCACGCACGACCTGGGCGTCGTCGCCCAGATGTGCCAGCGTGTCATCGTGATGTACGCCGGCCGCAAGGTGGAAGAAGGCAGCGTGGACGACGTGCTGGACCGTCCTCAGCATCCCTATACCCAGGCGCTGATCCGGTCGCTGCCCGACTTCGTCGACGGCCAGGACCACACGGCGCGGTTGGCCGAACTGCCCGGCATCGTGCCGGTGATGACGCCCGCCTCGCGCGGCTGCGCCTTCGCCGCGCGCTGCCCGCAAGCGCTGCCGCGCTGTACGGAAGAGGCGCCGCCCGCTATCGATGCCGGCAGCCGCCACCGCGTCTGGTGCTGGGCGCGCCTGTCCGAGCCGGCGCCTGTCGCCATGACCGCCTGAGACCCGCCATGAACCTTCACGACATTCCTCTCTCGTCCGCGGCCTCGGCCCGCACCGCCCCTGCCGCGGTGCCCATGCTGGAAGTCATCGGGCTGAAAAAGCACTTCCCCGTCGACAGCGGACGCGGCGCGAAAGTCCTGCGCGCGGTGGACGGCATATCGCTATCCGTCCCGCGCGGCCAGACGCTGAGCCTGGTGGGCGAGTCCGGCTGCGGCAAATCCACCACCGGCAAATGCCTGATCCGCCTGACCGACCCCACCGAAGGCCGCATCCTGCTGGAAGGCGCAGACCTGGCGACGATGAACAGCAGCCAGTTGCGCGCCATGCGCCAGCGCATGCAGTTCATCTTCCAGGACCCGTTCTCTTCCATGAACCCGCGCATGCGCGTGCGCGACATCATCGGCGAGCCGCTGCGCAACTTCGGCCACGACCGTGCCGCCATCCGTGAACGCGTTTCGCAATTGCTGGCGCGCGTCAGCCTGCGTCCTGATGCCGCCGACCGCTACCCCCACGAGTTCTCGGGCGGGCAACGCCAGCGCATCGTCATCGCGCGCGCCCTGGCGCTGGACCCCGGCCTGATCGTCTGCGACGAACCGGTATCGGCGCTGGACGTCTCCGTCCAGGCGCAGGTCATCAACCTGCTGATGGACCTGCAGCGCGACCTGGGCCTGACCTACGTATTCATTTCCCACGACCTGAGCGTGGTGCGCCACATCAGCCACCGCGTCGCCGTGATGTACCTGGGCAAGATCGTGGAAATCGGCACCCGCGACGCCATCTTCGACCGCCCCGCCCACCCCTACACCCGCGCCCTGCTGGCGGCCGTGCCGTCGGCGCGCCAGGGCCAGCGCACGCCCGTCGAGGTCCTGAAAGGCGAAATCCCCAGCCCGCTGTCGCCCCCGTCCGGCTGCGCCTTCCGCACGCGCTGCCCGATGGCGCAGCCGCGCTGCGCCGAAGAAACCCCTTTGCCCCGCGAAGTGGCCCCCGAACAGCAAGTCGCCTGCCACTTTGCCTGAACCCACTTAGCCGGAGATCCGCATGTCCCAGCCTGACGCCACCCCGTTTGACTACATCCTTGCCGGCGGCACCGTCATCGACGGCGCCAACACCCCCGGCCAGCGCGCCGACGTGGGCGTGCGCGGCGACCGGATCGCCGCCGTAGGCGACCTCTCCACCAGCGCCGCGCACCGCCGCATTGACGTCAGCGGCAAGGTGGTCGCGCCCGGCTTCATCGATTCGCACACGCACGACGACAACTACCTGCTCAAGCACCGCGACATGACGCCGAAGATTTCGCAGGGCGTCACCACGGTCGTCACCGGCAACTGCGGCATCAGCCTGGCGCCGCTGGCCCACGCCAGCCCGCCTGCCCCGCTGGACTTGCTGGACGAAGGCGGCTCGTACCGTTTCGCGCGCTTCTCCGACTACCTGGATGCGCTGCGCGCAACCCCCGCCGCCGTCAACGCCGCCTGCATGGTCGGCCACTCCACGCTGCGCGCCGCCGTCATGCCCGACCTGCAGCGCGAAGCCACACCAGACGAGGTGCAGGCCATGCAGTCGCTGGCCGACGACGCCCTGGCCAGCGGCGCCATCGGCATCTCGACCGGCACCTTCTACCCGCCCGCCGCGCGCGCCACCACCGAAGAGATCATCGAAGTCTGCCGGCCGCTGAACACCCACGGCGGCATCTACGCCACCCACATGCGCGACGAAGGCGAACACATCGTCGCGGCCCTGGAAGAAACCTTCCGCATCGGCCGCGAACTGGACGTACCCGTCGTGATCTCGCACCACAAGGTCATGGGCCAGCCCAACTTCGGGCGTTCCCAGGAAACCTTGCCCCTGATCGAAGCCGCCATGGCCAAGCAGGACGTCTCGCTTGACGCCTACCCCTACGTGGCCGGCTCCACGATGTTGAAGCAAGACCGAGTGCTGCTGGCCGGCCGCACAATCATCACCTGGTGCAAGCCGTTCCCGGAACTGAGCGGCCGCGACCTGGACGACGTCGCCGCCGAACGGGGCAAATCCAAATTCGACGTGGTGCCAGACCTGCAACCCGCGGGCGCCATCTACTTCATGATGGACGAGCCCGACGTCCAGCGCATCCTGAAGTTCGGCCCCACCATGATCGGCTCGGACGGCCTGCCCCACGACGAACGCCCCCACCCGCGGCTGTGGGGCACCTTCCCCCGCGTGCTGGGCCACTACTCCCGCGACCTGGGGCTCTTCCCCCTGGAGACCGCCGTCTGGAAAATGACCGGCCTGACCGCCGCCAAGTTCGGCCTGGCCGAACGCGGCCAGGTCCAGCCCGGCTACTTCGCCGACCTGGTCGTCTTCGACCCCGCCACCGTCGCGGACGCCGCCACCTTCGAACGCCCCACCGAGCGAGCCGCCGGCATCCATTCCGTCTATGTCAACGGCGCGCCCGTCTGGGAAGACCAGGCCTTCACCGGCCAGCACGCCGGCCGCGTCCTGAACCGGACCCCCGCCTGAAGGCAGGCCCACCCCTTACAATCCGGCGTAGACGCGGCAGGGCTTGCGGGCCCTGCCCCAGCCCTCAACCCCTTGATGCCAGATCGCTACATGGCCCAACCCGGCAATACATCCCCGCCCGAAATCGTCGGCAAGGAAGAAATGGGCGCTCGCCTGCGCGCCGAGCGCAAGGCCAGAAAGATGACCTTGCAGGCGTTATCGCAGGCCAGCGGCATCGCGGTATCGACGCTATCGAAGGCAGAGCTCGGGCAAATCGCCCTCAGCTACGAAAAGTTCGCCGCGCTGGCGCGCGCGCTGGACATCGACATGACCCGCATGTTCATGCTGCGCGACGCCTCCCAAGCCGCCGTCGCCCCCACCTACGTCAAGAACAAGCTCAGCGACGCCCGCGACTACATCACGGAAAACTATCACTACCGCCTGCTGATGGGCGAATACCCCGGCAAGAAGATGCTGCCGATGGTGGCCCTGATCGATTCGCGGAAGGTGGTGGAGTTTGAGGACTACATCCGGCACCCGGGGCAGGAATTCGTCGTGGTGCTGTCGGGCAAAGTCCGGATCCAGTTCGAAAATGGCGATAGCGTCGTGCTCGCGAAGCTGGAATCGGCGTACTTCGACAGCAGCATCGGGCACGTTTACCTGTCGCTCAGCCGGAAACCGGCCGAGGTTCTGGCGATATGCAGCGATACCGAAGATGTTCCCTCCAGGCTGAAGGGGGGCTGATGGGGCTGCGGCTTCGGAATGCGATTTTCGGCTTGCGCTGGCATATGGCTGTCACACAGGCCGGCCATACTTGTCGACAAGATGCTTGGGGAACCCGATCTGGGTCGGGCCAACCCTGGATATTCATATGAATGGTAAATCGTTGGGCTGAGCAAGAAGCCGGCTTACGATGCCTAGCATCTACTGGGCCCGGTGCCCGCAGGAATGCTCCGACATGCAACGCTTGATCTCCCCCATTTTGACCCGCCGCCCGGCACTACTCGCCGGCCCGCGCAGTGGCCGCCGCTATGACGCGGTGTATTCGCTGAAAGCCCATCGTGAAGCCCGGATGCTGAATGAATCCGCACAGCGGATTCTGGCTGTTTCGGCCCGGTATATGTTGGCAGGCGCTTAAACCTGCAGTTTGTAAGGTTGGCGTTGCATAGGCAACGCCAATGTAGAAATCCCGCTGAGGCTTATCGTTTCAGCGGGATTTTTATTGGGGATTTTGGGCGCAACTGCGTGATCTGTCGCCGAATTTTCCAGCACTCGGATGTCGGCTTCTGGCCAGCAGCGGTTGTTCGTCATTGTCTGCTCAAAGGCGCCCCGGCAGAACTTGCGATTGCGCCTTACGCCTGAGGCGTCGAGTCTCCCTTCGAGGACTATGCACATGTCCGAGTAAAGTGAACTCCGACCTTGGCCTGCCCGAGTTCACGCCGTCGTCGTGGCCGTGGAATCGGATGATCGGCTGGACAGCGCACGCTGTCACCGCTACCAAGTCCCCTCACCTCCGTACTCATCGCGGGCAGTTCGAAGGGCGGATGTTTGTAAGTCATCTGTACTTTCGAGTATCGGGCTGCCTAAACTGTGACCACAACCGACGCACCCCACGAAGGAGTGTCCATGTCCGACGAGACCGTCACGGCAAAGCCGATCCTGTTGATACAGCTGAACGACCTCTATCACATCGACACGCGGGCAGACTACACAGATCAGGACACCCTGGTGCTGCCGCGCATCGCCACGCTTACCAAGCGCTTACGAGATTACTATGGAAGCGACTGGACCCGGTTCTGCGTGCCGGGCGATTTCTTGGCCCCTTCGTGCCTCAGCAAGGAGTTCAAGGGTAAGCAGATGGTTCAGGTGATGAACCTGATGGGCGTCGACCTGGTAAGTTTGGGCAACCATGAGTTCGAAGCCGACATCTCACAAGCAGACCTCGAAGCCCGGATGAACGAATCGAGATTCGAGTGGCTTAATTTGAACTTCGCCTTTCACGACACGCAGTTTGAGCAGGGAATGGTCGACGCAGGGAAAATGTCGTCGATCCATGTCATCCGGCCGTCGGCAACCCATGCCGTTGCCATCTTCGGAGCTCTCGGTGCGGAAACGCCGGAGCACCTGGGCCGCGTCATCGACCAGTACGAGATGATCAAGGATCTCTCCAGCGTTGTCGCCGAAGTGCGAAGCGAATTGAAGGCGTCCACCGGAAAGACCGAACTTGATTTCACCCTGGTGGCCATGACGCACCAGACCGTCGAAGAGGATTGCAAGCTGGCCAAGTCCTTCCCAGAACTTAGGCTCGTCATGGGCGGCCATGATCACAACGTCGTTGTCCGAGAGTTGGTGGGTCATTGCTTGGTAGTCAAGACTGCGTCCAATGCCAGGACAACTCGTTTCAACTGGATCGTGACGATTCCTCGGCGGACAAGTAACGGCGAGCCGATTCCGGACCGCAGAACCGATGCCACAAGATTTGAGAAGTTCGCAAAAGACCTGTTCTTCGAAACCGGACTGAAGCCGCTGCGGGATGCCCTGCTGGGCACGAGTACGCCGACCCATGAGCAATTGCGAGATCTCGCCAACGTGTTCGGCCCTAAAGGACTGCACGGCTACGAGGTGCTGGGGCGCTCTGTAGGAGAAGACTACGTATTCACCTTCAGCCTGAGCCTGGCGACCGGCACACGGTCATTCACACGGCTGCTACCGCCAGATGAGCCAGTACAGACCTGCATCGAGACCTGGAACCTGCGATCTAACCACCTCCCCGATCAGTTGGCCCTGGCACCTTGTGAAATGGTTCTGCTCGATTGCGAGATACGCCGCAAATCAACTAACTTCGGCAATTTCGTCGCCGATGTGCTGCTCGGCATCCCAACGATCGACCGGCCCGATCGTTGGGATGTCGACGTCGCGATCATCAACAGCGGCAGCTTCAGGATCGACCGCAACCTGCAGACGGGCGAGGTTATCTCGGATCGGACCTTGTGCGACATCTTCTATCACAGCAACGAGGTTCGCTCTTACACCATCTCCGGTGCAGCCTTGCTGGCCGTATTGCATAACGCCCTTGCATTGCGCAATCGCGATGCTAAGGAAGGCGACGGCAACTTCGTTCAGATCGCGGGAATGAGAGTGCGGGCGGCCGCCACAACCACGGAGGTCGAGATCGTCGATCGGCAGGGAATATCCCGCCGGATCAATCCTGCCGAGGCCTATCGGGTTGCGACCACTTCGTACGTCGCCACCAAAGCATTCGGCGAACATTTCGAAGGATGTGCTTCAACGCCCCTCGATACCGACATCCGCGAACGCGTCCGCGATGCCCTCACCCGATTGGTCCCTACGGAATTGGAGAAACTGCTGGCGACGCCTGTACGCTGGGTATTTTCCGGTCCCATGGAACGGCTCCGCAGTTAAGAAGCGACCGGACCCTATGCATCTGGCCATTGGGAGTCTGCAATCTGGATCCGAGATTTTTGAATCGGATGTCTGCTTTGGGTGGCGGATTCAACAGGTCAACGCAACGGATTCGCCGAACATTTCAGCGGGTGTTTGGAGGCCAGTCGTCTTGCGTGGCCGCCATGGTTTGTGCGTTCAACCGGTCGTTGCAACACACTAGAGGCTGCGGTCTGTCGTCAACGGCGGCTCCCGGCCAGAAGCGGACTTTTGAGCGCTTTGTCCTCACCGGCTGCTAAAGGCTGCAGGCAGTCATCTAATTCTCGATAACCATCGTCCGCTAAAGTTTAAAGCAGTCGTTGTCAGCCAACAGACTACGAGCCTCATGCATACGAGCAGTATTTTGACGCTGTCAAGAAAGTGACCGTTTTGCTCACGCTACCCTCATTGAGCTGCATCCAAGTCGAACTCCAGCCAATCCCTGCCAGACCATACAAAACCGTCCGCCTCAGGTATGTTCGACGCGCCCTTCGGTCGCATGGAAAAGTGTCGCCGTTTCCCTGTTGTTTTGAGCGACCAAGTCGTCTGACAAATCCCGCATTGGCAGTAGAAGTCTTGCTGCTGCCCGGGTTCGAATCGCGCTGTATGGCCACAGAGCTGAGCAAGCGCTGCAACCTGTTCGATGGCAACCCCGACCGCGTGCTCAACTTGTGGATTCGCCGAAGCTCGGAGCACCGCCTTCAGTTCGGCGGCTTTCTGAGCATCGATTGGCGCGAGGAGCCTAACGTGCGTTGGAGAAATGGATTCAAACTGTTCCCGCCAGGCCTCGGTCAGTCTTTTTGTCGGTGTAGGCAATGGCCCCAGTTTTCGCCCATGAGCGCTGAGCAATTGCCGCAACATCCATTCATCGATCAACTTCCCCACTTTCTCTACAACGTAAAGATCCAGCGGTGAAACGGGAAGGCACTGTGGCGATGCGACACTGGTTGGAGCACCTGGCCAGCACACGATGCGGCCAGACTCCAGACTCTCGCTGCTATTTATGGAAGCGCCGAACCAGGCAATCGGTACGATCCTCAGAGTAGATCCGTCAGACTGAGTTACGACCCAATCATGCGCATCATGCTTGAGTACGAAATTCCGACCAGCCCAACTGAACACAAAATTTCCATCTACGCTGCGCAAACCATAGCGTTCCAGCGCGCGCCTGACCACTAGACCGACGTAGCTGACGTAAGCGTGTTGCAATTGCAGTTGTCGCGCCAAGCGCTCTTCCGGAGGCAATAGCCGCTCCTCTCGATCATCTTTCAGCTTCTCCCACAGAGGAGGCAGATGACGATAGTGAGGATCATGATTCAGAATGTTTGTGCGATGAATTTGGGCGGGGACTACCGAAGCTGCGGGCACCAGTGAATAGACGCCCCGTTGCTTCAATTCTCTGATTGCACGTAACTGAGACTCCAACTCGCTGAGAGCGCGCTTTCCTGCTTCCAACTGCATCCCGGTCTTGTCATCAAGATATGACTCTCCCCAAAGGCGGCAAATATCCTGGCGAAGTCGAAAATGCGTCTGCTCTGAGCCTTGAAACTCCAAAGCTCGCTTCAGCCGTGAATTGACACCCCGGATGCGAGCCAGTCGCCTGGCAAGGTGCCGATCAAGCCGATCCAGCAATCGCTTGTAAAGCCTGTTCTCATAGATGGCATAGTCGTCCTCGCTGAAACGAGCCAGAATCTTGCGAGGTTGGACGCCGCTGAGCGTGCGCTGCTGCCAGCAATCTGAGTGTGACGCAAGGTGACTTAAAGCCGAGGTTGCAAGGCGTCGAGCTCGTGCCACGGGTGCCACCAAATCGTCATACCGAAGGTCTCTGCGAGGCCGGTCAGCTATCGAGTGCAAATGACCATTTCTGAGTACCGTCGCCAAGTTTTGTTCGAGTTCCTCAAGTGCACATTGCGCGGCCATCTCAGCCGGTAGCATCGGTGAGACATTTGCATCGTGTGCGTGAGCGAGCTTGCCAGCAATCGAAATAATCGCCTCGGCGGAAAGATCGGAGTCAGCCTGATCTTCGTCGGTCTGATCGCTGGAGAGCACTTGGCGTTCAGCGTCCTGAATCCGGATGACGCCAGAGCCGTCATCCGACAACAGATCACCGGGCTGCAAGTGGCTGTGTCCGTTAACCACGAGAGGCTCAAGCAAGCAATACCGCCCCGGCAGGAACGCGTCGGGCAGGTCACTGAGCGTCCCACCGGTAAGGCGGTCCAGAAATCTCATGCGCCACGTTCCTTACGGCGACGGTCTTCGGCCAACAGGGCAATGGAACGGCGAGGCTCCGATTTCCACCCCTTCCAAACAGTAGTAAGTGCTTGTTCGATGGCAGTTAAATCATCGATCGTCGCATCGTATCTACCAGTGACCTTACCGCGCCGAAATACTCTGCTAGCAAGCAAATGATCCAGAGCATCCTCTTTCCGGCCACCCGCAGCCATGTAAACGGGGACAAATCGCATGGCCTGACGCTCGAGTCGATTGCCCCATCCCAGGTCAAAGCGATCCTGCAAAATGCTTGTGAGCGGCCCCGTGGTCAACTCTGCCAACAACTCTGAAACCTCGTCGGCGTTCTGAGTCACAGCGCCATCAAAGCGCTCCATCAATAATCCATAACTAAAGCTGGCCTTCGGTTTCGGCTCAATCTTGAATCCTGCCTCGTGGCGGGGAAGCGTCATGACGTGAGCACGGTCGTAGGTTTTGTCAGCGAACTCGTTCGTGGTCTCATCGTGGTTTGCAGTGCCTACGAACCAGACGTTATGGGGGACTCGAATCCTTCGACCCTCGACAAGCAGCGCCGGTGCATTTGGCAACTGACTTTCCGACAGGCTGATCAATCGATCTCTTGGATCATTTTTTTCGAGAGCCGAAAGGAATTCAGCAAAATACTGCTCCGGGCGCGAGAGATTCATCTCATCGAGCAAGATGATGTTGCACCGGTCCTTGTAGGCGGCAGTTTGCGCACGGTAGAGACCTTGCAGGCAGTCGCGCTCATAGAAGCGCTTCTCGAATGCGTTGTAGTGCCCCAGTAGGTCATCACGATCTCGCCATCCAGCCTGGACGGCAATGTCAGTGCAATGCCCCCCCACAGCCTTTGCGAATGCCTTCGCCAAGCTCGTTTTTCCCGTGCCGCTGATCCCCTGAAAGATGTGAAGCTGGCTCATAGCCAATCCGGCAATGAGCAACTGAATATCTTCGAGACGGAAATGCAGTGTTGCACCTTCCTCCGCTTGAGCGATCCTGTGCTGCAATTCAATCGAGAATTTTTTCAGATCAGGAACGTCCTGCTCCGGCAGGCCCAACTCCTTGGCTTTGCGATCCTTGATCCAGTCTGCATTGGATGCCGAATCCATCCATGCCATCTGGGGAAATGGTTTTTCGGACTGCTGTGACTGGGTTAGGTCATCCACCGTTTTACCCAAGTCATTCAGCCTTGCACTCAAAATCTGATTGTTTTTTTCGAGAGCACGCTTCTCTTTTTCAAGGTTCTCTTTGTCACTGACGCCGAGTCGCAGGCGATGAAGCTGAGCTTTTGCATCAGCCAAGTCCACATGAACCTCATCAAGTTGAGTCTTTTGCTCATCACGAAGTTTTCGCAGCGCCTCGTTCTCAAATTGCAACTGATCATCTTGACTATTTGCAACTTGGTTCTCCAGCTGAGTGACTCGACGCTTGTGAGCAGCTAACTCGTCAAGAATCTCGCGTGCAGACCGTCCCGCCAATGCCTCTGAGAACTCTCGATATTGTTCTAATTTTTGGTCAGTCAAGGTCCAATCTCGGTACACCTTTTCGAGGCGAGACTCGGCTCGTTGTCGGGCCTCGGTCAATCTCGCAATTTCCTGGCTGGCCTCGCGAAGCGCATCTTCACGGATCTGTGTCCGTTCGCGCTCAAGCTCTTTCCACTCTGCATCTAGCCGTCGTTGTTGCTGCTGAAGACCTCTCTCCTTGTTTGCAATCTCCGCTTCACGCCCCATCAGTTCGGAGGCGCGCGCAGACTCATCGTCACGTGCTTTCTGCTCTGCTTGAAGGATGCCAAGTTGAATCTCTGTTTTCTTGGACTCTAGCTCCACGATCTCCTTTTTTAGGTCACTGAGTGCTGCGACGTTTTGGGCGGCAAAACCGGATCGCGCATCCAGCTCGCGCTTTTCAAGTTCACGCTCCTTATCAGCCAAACTTGATTCGGATTTTTTTATCTCAGCTTGTCTTTGCTTCAACTCATCGTCGAGTTTGTGGATCTCTTCGGTTCGTTTTTTGTTCTCATCACTTCGGCGGGAGAATGCCTCTTCCTTGCGAGTCAGGTCCTCCGTGCGCTTCTGTACATCTCCATACAGCTCACGAACTTTCTTTGCGACATCGGAGACATCCGCCAACAGCTTCTCGAGCTCAACCTTTTTCTCAGGCTCGGCTTTTTCCAACTCGCTGACATGATCTTTGTCCAGGTCGGGGAGCAGCACGACGGAAGCATCGCTTTGCACCAGCGATGCAAGGGAGCTAATACCAGCAGTTGCTTTCTGCCATGCCGATGCGACTGCAATTTGTGCAGCATTCGTGTTTTGCGCCACTGGGGCTTTGTTCCCCTTATTGTGTTTTGCCATATCAATACCAGCCCTTAAAAATTTGAACCCATCCGATGACAAAGTCAGCGTATTCCATGGCTTCTTCTCGATCGATCCTTTCTCCCCCTGAATGCCCGGCTTTTTTATTTCGCGCGTCGGCCATATCCAGCAGGCGACTCAGTCGCAATTCATCAGCGGATAACTTGAGGAAAGGATGGCCAACTTGATCAACCGTCCCTAGCAGACCCGCAAACAACAATGCCTTAAGCGAACTGCCCCCTCGCTTTGCAGCAGTTCTCACCTGATCCAAGCGCTGCTCGGACAACCGCTTAATGACATCTCCTGTCAAGCACGGAAGATTGAAGAACTGGAGGTAGTACTGAGCTTCTCCGTCCTTCCAGTCCCGCTGATCTTTCCAGTGGGGCAGTCTCCTGATATCAGCTGGGTACGCTTTCAGCAGCCACTGCAGCACGCTTTCTACCAAGTTATGGGTTTCAATCAAAAGGCTCGTCACATCCTCCTGCCAAGATCTCTCCTGACCTGCGAGTACGGCTCTTCTTCTCAAAACGCTGGCGAGAAATCCCTCAACAAGTGGCACCTTCCGTGACCAGCTGTAGTCCGCTAGCAGTATCAAGTCGATCTGGTTCTCAAGCGATCGCAGCCACTCCTCGGCCGACAAGTCATTCGATCTCGTCTCACCTACTGCGTCAGCGATGTAGCGCGCCAGACCATCGTTACGAGGCAGGACTTCCTGCAATGGCTTGCGCAACCATGATGCCGCCTGCTGAAGACCGAACGGGTCGGCAACAAGCCAGGGTTGTGGCCCGGCGTCGTCTGGGAAGATCCAGGTCCACAACCACATCGGCTGCGTCGAATCTTCAACAAAGCTCAGGCGCTCCATGCGGACACGTGTCGGAAGTTCATCATCACGTTGCTTGGCGTGGTCGTGATCCGTCCGATAGCGCTCGAACGCATCAAAGAGCGCACCCATGTCCAGTGCACTTTCCCGGAAATGATTTATGCGGAACGGTCGATCTTCCTTTCCAGAATCCAAATCACGCAGAAATATAGGGTAACCACGTTCATCGATTCTCTTCGCTTCAATTTCTGGAAGTTCTTCAGTGAATCGAGGCAGCCAGTTTCCCGATATTCCATCCTGATACGCGTATCCCATGCGGACTTCCTCGCTGGCATCCTGAGCCTCTTCGAGAACACGCTCACCTTGAGGAGTAACTGCCCCTAAGGTAGTCATCCAGCCGTTGGGGATCATCTGTGTCGCAATGATGAACGCCACGAGCTCTCTGTCTAGCCCCAGCAGTTCCGCCATCTCCAAGCTATCCTGGCATCGAGCCCGTGCAAGTCCAAGGATCGCCTGCTGGAACAGATTCAGCTTTAGGACACGCTTTGTTGGATATAGAACCTTCCAAACTCGAACAGGCCACAGAAACGGACGCCCACCAGGGGGACGACTCACATCAAAGCGGAGATAGCGATCAGCGACCATTTGCCATCTCCTCTCTGCAAAGCTTTAGGAACGCAGTCAGAGCCGGGACGGCTTCCTCGGACTCGGGGCCTTCAGCCATGCCTTTGTCACCAACCGCAACCAGGAGCTTTCTCTGGCGACTCATCGCCACATTCAAGCGATTTTCCAGCCGCAAGTGACCATACTTACCGTTAAGCAATCGTTCACGCTCATCCCCTTCCTTTTGATCGGAAACGACCACATCGTTAGCTCGCACGATAGATAGGAAGACGACATCAAACTCTTTGCCTTGGAACGCATCGACCGTGCCGACGCGCAGGCGTTCATCACCTGATTCAGTCCGCCGGTAGGATCTAGCGATCCGGATTTCACCGTCCTCCTCCTCCGCAAGGCCCTGGTCGACGAACGCGTCAAGAATGAGGTCACATTGCGCGCGGTAAAAACTGATGACGCCAATACTCAATGTCGGCCCACAAGAATCTGCGATTCGTTTGACTTCTTTTGCAATCGCAATCGCCTCAGCCCTTCTTTCATAACCGGGTTTTAGGAATTTTTCTTTCTCGTCCTGCAGAGGCACGTCCAACCAAGCAGCACATTTGCCTTGGTAGCCCGGAATCGTGTGGGCGAAATCCTGTGCGGGTCGTCCTGAGTGCAAGACGTCAAGTCCCACAGATTCGTAGAACTGCTTGCTAATGAAGTCACCCAGTGTCGGATGCATTCTGTACTGCGTATCGAGCATTACGACGCGCTTGATATTATCGACTTTCTCCTGCTCCCTAAGCTGTTTCACCAGCCGCTCAAAGAGACTCTGCTCATACGCCTTCGCTTGAGCCTCAGTCAGGCTTTGCCTGGAAATGAGTTCATCTTCCAACTTTCGCTGAACAAGGTGAGGTAGCTGTCGATGGTCGCCAACCAGGATGATGCGGCGCCGCGCCATCGCCATAGGAACGAAAAGGTCGAGGGGGTTTGCTCTTGCCGCTTCGTCAATGACAACCGTGTCGAACTCAATTCCTTCTGACGCATCTAGGTCGCTCAACTCCTTCAAACTGCTCATCGCCTTACCAGCTGACTGCTGGCATGTCGCACCGACAATGCTGGCGTACTCGCGGACCGCTCTCGCTGCCTCATTGGGAGCCTGGGCAAGTGCCGCGTGGTACGAGGCCATTACCGCGGAGATGCCACGGCGAGATTGGCGCAACGGCGCGTCGATTGCGTGCTCGAGATCGGCCAAGAAACCAAGTGCTTCTCCGCTCAACGCCTGCTTAAGCTGCGGGGGCCTGTAGTCCTGGCTCAGTCGATCCAGCATGGACCGCTTAAAGGCAGCCAATTCAGAAAGGTCTGCTTCTGTAGCCTCGGCAACCGTTGAAAGTCGCTGGAGCAACATCCACTCCGACTCTTCGAGTTTGACTCCGCCTCGTCGCAGAGTGCGCTCAAGCTGATGAGCTCTGTCGGGGCCGTCATCGGCGAACCCGATGGGGCTGGTGCGCAGAGCCCGGAGCAATCGCACAAGCCCAGCGGGCTCGTTGGCCTGACGCTGGGTTTCGACTCTTTTCTGCTGAGCAAGGAACTCATCCCACTGGTCTTTAATATTGGCCGGGAGACGAACATCCAGATCGACCAACTGCCGCAACAAAACATCAATTTGCTCGAACTGTGTTTGGCGTTCCTGTACCGACAAACTTGCAAGTCTCAATGCCGTGATACGCCGATCAAGCTCTTCCAAGGGCTGAGTCAGGGGCTCGTCCAACTGAATCGCGTCGAGTCGAACAGCGATTTCCTTTCGTTTGCGTTCACACCAAACACCAACGGGGTCGACACCGCCTTCGTCAAGACGCCCGCGACCGCCAATGCGAACGGCAGGCAAGCCAAAGACTTCAGCACGATTAAGGGCGTTATCGACGGCATCGTGCTGGTAACTACTGATCAGCACTTGGTGCTGCAGCGAGTTTTCACTCAGTGTTTCGGCAAGGCGACGCTGCAAAGCTGCAATGACCTGGGTCTTGCCCGTTCCTGGTGGACCAACGATAAGCGCGATATCAGGTGTATTTATCGCCTTCTCCAATGCCTCAATCTGGCGCTTGGTAGGAACACCCTTGAAGCAAGCTTTGGCGTAGGCGGATAAGCCATCGAGCTGACGCCGCCGGGCGCTTGGCGGTGCCACCCCTTCCAGCAGGTAGCTCAATTGCGGTAATCGGCGTCCATCATTGATGGATTGCCTTGCTCGCGCACGACGGGTCTGTACAGCTTCGTCACCCGATAGAGAGTAGTAGATGAAGCCCTTGGCTGGTGGCCGTTCCGAGCGCCGGTCCTGGCTTGGAATCAAGACAACGCCGTCTTTCTCAAACCGCAATACCCCTCGAACTGGGCGACGCCGTCCCCGGTCGCCTTTCTCCGGTGTGTCTTCAACTTCGGAATCAAGATCGAGTTCTTTCTCCCCAAGTTCTACCTGTGTCGTGGCTGATAAACCCAAGGTTTTCCATCGTTTTCGGAAATCCTTCAGGTGGTCAACATCAACTTTTAGAAACCATGCCCAGAGCTCACCCTCGATGAGATCCGCGTTCTTGAACCGAAGAGAGCCAAGCTCCCTCGCGCAATCTCTCGCCTGTTCCCATTCAAGCGCGCCGTATTCCTGCCATAGGCGCAGGTAGCTTCCGTTGTCGCGTAGCGCAGCATCCAAAAGTGCGCGCTGCTCTGTACTCTGAAGCCGAACGGCGACACTGGCATCTTGGAAAGAGATCCTGCCTACGGCCATCGCCACACGTGCAGTAGTCCCCTTGAGACGTGTGACGCTCATCAGTCTCAGCACGCCCGCATCTCGTTTTACGGTGCCTCGCCAACCCGCTCCAAACAGAACGAAACCTTCATCGGAAGCGTTGTCGAAGCGGCCAAGAAAAACACGATTCATTTCTTCGGTCGCCGCGCCATCAGCAGAGATAAATTGATCTCTCAACCAACCCACAGCAGCCTGTACGTCCGGTGCGGAAATCTCACCCCTGCTGGCTAATTGCTCCGCAATGGCCTCATCAACAGAAATCGCCATATCCAACTGGATCTGCTCGACCAAATCCAGCGATTGAAGGTGGAGCACCTTTTCGAGTCGATTTCTTAAAACCCACAACGTCAAGCCACGCTGCACCCGAATCGCAGTTCGATCTTGGTGTCCGGCTACTTTGCCGACGCAGACGAAATCCCCCTGACGTAGGAGATAGTCATTGCCGTGTGCCTGCACTGATACTGCCTCGCCGATCTGCCAATCAGCATCCAGGTCGTCACAAGAGAATTGGAAAAGTTCACTCGACAGAAGAGAAAAATCGCAAAGTTTCATCGTTGGCTCACCAGTTGAAACGCCATACGACGTGCTCTTCTTCTACCGCTCCTAGATGGAGCCAGAAAGACACACCTGAACGACTGTCTGACTTGAGCCGCTGCCGACGCGCAACGGCTACGACTTTGTCATCGGATGCTCTCTGCAAGGAAATTCGCGCACCGGCTGAGGGCTCTATCCACAACCCATCCTTGGCAAGCTGGACAGTACATAGCGGACTCGCATCCGCGTACAAGGACGTTCCCAAGGGCAAGGTCTTCAATTCGGCTGGGCTCATACTTAACACCAGGGCCTTACCTGTGCGAGTCCAGCACTCCTTGCGAATCAACGACTCTGGAACGTCCTCGGGCAAGCCCTCTCGAAGCAGCTCGGGCGGCATATAGCGATATTCCTGCAAGAGGATCGTGCGATTCTTATCCTGAGCGTGATCGCAAAATGGACAAGTCTGCTTTGAGGTGTAGAAGAACGTGCTGCCACAGGACTCGCATTGATCGCAATGACCCGTTGCAGCCTCGAAGGCATCAGCCCATTCACTCAGACTTGGTCGCTCGCCGGGACTATTCAACCCGGCATTGAAGCATCGTTCAAACAGCGCTCGCAGTGGCGCATTGAGCGTGATCTCGCGGGGCAGACCAATCGACAAGGCATTGCTGCGATCAGCTGGGTGATCTACCCAAGGGAGTTCGCCACGGAGAGCCGCATCTTCACGCTCGGGCTCCTCGTCAAGAACGACATCCCCTTTGAGTGGGTGGACCAGCGTGAGGATGCGATATGCCATGACCGCAAAACTCCAACTGTCTGTCAGCGTATTAATGCCAGACTCCCCCCGGAGAATCTCGGGCGCACCGTAATCAGGAGTGAAGACGCCATGCTGACCATCACGCGACTGACTCGCTACGTTGTCTGCATCGATTAACCAGACTTCGGCGTACTCCAGTGACTGCGATGCGAAGACATTTGCAGGGGAGAGATCGCCATAGGCCAATCCACGGCCATGCAACTGAGCCAACACCCGTGCCAGTCGCGCAAGCATCTTCAACCGACGCAGTAGGCCGCCTGTTTTCACATAGCCGGAGATGCCATCATCTGACATCAAGGAGTCAGTCGCCACCTGCATCAGCTCAGTCATTGGGGCCAATCCATCCATCAATTCCATCACGTAGCCGGGCTGCGGCTGCGTGATGACGGCCAACGGATGTGCAATAGGAAGCCCTTCAAGTGGCTGGCGCATAAGTGCGCGGATCTTGTTCGTCCAACCGGCTCGCTTTTCTTCTGTGGTTGCGCGCGCAACTTTGACGAGAACATTGGGGTAGTTGGTCGTGCAGACGATCCCCTGTCCACCTTCGCCGATACGCCCCGTCAACTCATAGGACTGACCATGTTGGTCTAGCACCGTCCTGTTTTTCTTCGGTGCTTCTGCTGTTGTTATGCTCATTCGGATGCCCTAAATATGGCCACCAGTGTCTTGTCATCGCTGTGCAAGGGGGTCGCCCAATCATTCAATTCAGACTGCAGCCAGCGTCTGCCTCGGCGGCGATTCCGAGTGCTTAGGTCTTGATAAAGCGCTTCAAAAAAATCTGCGAGTTGGGCTGGTTCGAGATCATCGGCAACGCCATCTGTCATCAAGACAACACCATCACCTGACTCTGTGAGTTGGCCCTGTGTGGTGCTCCATTTGTCCTGCACGTGAGTGGACTCAAATGCCCACGTCTGATTGCCATAAGCTGTGCGGTCTGGTGTGACGCGACGGAACTGGCCAGCGCATCTCACCAGCAGCAACCCGTCACCCAGTTGCGCTGCATGGACATCGCCTTCAACTGTCACGCGACCGAACAACAGGGTTGTCGCAGCGTCTCTTGGAGTTGTCGGCTCAATGGCTTTTAGCCATTGCTGATGAATCAATGGCAGCGTTGCAGGTAGATCGAAGCTGCTCGATGCGGCGCGCAAGATCCGTCGGGAAACCTGGCAGGCACTGCGTGCACCCAGTTCACTACGTGCTCGAGATCCCAATCCGTCAGCGACGGCCGCAATCCACCCGTCCCGCCAGCCCGTCAAAGCCATCGCGTCCTGGTTAGGCTCGCCCAGGTCTAGGTGTCGGGGGCCGATGACGCTCGCGCCGCAGGCAATAAACCTCATTGGAAGTCGAGGTCCAGTGCGTCGTCATCCGGCGGCGGGACAACGAACGTGGTTGATAGGTCTGGATTTTGGCTTGCGGTGCGAGTGGTAACGCTCATGGTCACTGCACGGAAGAAACGATGGATGTCCCGGGCGTTGTGGGCCTTGAAAATGGGCGCTTCTGCGTCGTTTGCAAAATCTCTCAGCATGGCTTCGTCGGCATCCGGGCCAATTGCCATTGCAAGCCGGGTTGTTTTCTGCGCCCGCTCAGAATCGCAGAGAGCCTTGAAGGGAGCCTCCCAGTCGTCGGTCGGCTGCCCATCAGACAAAAGAATCAAAACGGGCCGGTAGGCTCGAGAGGGGATGCGATCCTTGTCCTCTAGCAACTGACGGGCAAGGTCAAATGCAGCACCCATCGGCGTTACCCCTTCAGCCTTCAACTCCGCAAACCCGGCGACGCTGTGTGCCGCAACCACCGGTAGGTGCATCTGCGCCTTGCCGCCGAAGGTGATCAAGCCCACTTGGATCTCGGCGCGCAGACGACTTTCCTTGGCGAAAGTCGAGACCATGTCCTTCATCGCAGCGTTGAGCGCCTCCATCTTGCCGTTCTCCCCCATACTGCCACTCGCGTCAGCTAATACGATCACGGGTAGAGGCCGGGGCGTGGCTACAGCAAATTTTTTGAGACTGCTCATTTTCTTTGTCCTTTGATCAGATTGATTTTTCGTATTCGGGGTTGGGGCTTTGGGTGGCGAAACCGGCGACTGAGTCGGACGCATCGCGAAATCGCCGACGTACCGGCTCACGATGTCCTCTTGGTATTTTGCAAATCCCATGACCCAGCCTCCAATTAATAAAAGTTCTTATCATTAAGCACAATTCGTGCCAGATATTTTTGACTGGTACTTGAGCAGCCAATTCGTCAATGTTTGGTAGCTACCAAGACCCAACAGCTTCGCCGCGTCAGTCTTGTTTCCGTGACTCTGTTCCATGGCCCTCCCGAGGTAGTGCCGAGCTACATCTGCCATCAGATCAGGCAGCGAGAATCCCTCTCCAAGTGCAGCCCCAAGAATGGAGCCGTCTGTGCCACTGGATGTGAGCGAGAGAACCTCAGCGACATCCTCGGCTGCTATTTCCTCTCCTGGAACCCAGATGGAGGCCCTCAAAAGAGCGTTGTGCAACTCCCTCACATTGCCCGGCCAGGTGTGGCGAAGAAGAAGATTTCTTCCGCCTACAGACAATTGTTTATGTTTGAAGCCTGGCTGTGATGTCGCTTCGCGGTTGACCTGGGCGAGCAAAGCATCGATCAACAGATTGAGATCTCCCTCGCGAGCGCGTAGTGGAGGTAACGCCAAGATGCCAACCGCGATTCGATGAAACACATCCTCTCTGAATCGACCTGCCCGAACCTCTTCCGGCAGGACTCGGTTGGTAGCGACAACGATGCGCACATCGACTTTTCGAGATTTGCTGGCGCCCAGGCGGGTCACCTCATGCTCTTGAAGCACGCGAAGCAGCCGAACTTGTGACGACAGCGGTAGCTCACCGATTTCGTCCAGAAAAAGCGTCCCGCCATCAGCCGCCTCGAAGTGACCAACGCGACCGGCATGAGCGCCGGTAAACGCACCCTTTTCGTGACCAAACAGCTCGGAGTCAATGAGTTCGAGAGGTATAGCTCCGCAGTTGACCGCGACGAATGGTGCGTCTTTTCGCTTGCTGGAGGCATGGATCGCCCGCGCGAAGAGTTCCTTGCCGGTCCCAGACTCACCCTGGATCAACACCGGCAGATCCCGTTGAGCCAGTCTCTGCGCCATCGCGACGACGCGCTTCATCGCACTGCAGCGATGAATGATGCTGGTGAACTCTGGTGCAGCGGGAGGCAATCCTTGAACAAGGTGCGCGAGAGCCTCATCAGCTTGCTTGCTTGCAACTGGAAGAAATTCAGCGGCTAAGTCGAATGGAACAACGACAGGACGCACGCCATGCTCGCGAGAGGACTCTATGAGGCTGGCGCCGTACTTAGCTTTCGCCAACAGCACCCACACAGCAGCCATGGCAGGGGTGCCCGGGCTCACATGGAAAGTGATTGGCAGTTCAGGTGAAGAAGAGAGCGTCGCAGACACCGCTCCGTTGGCTGCAACGTATATGTCTTCGAAATCGGTGGGGCTGCGCAGTTTTGCGTACCGCACATCTGTAGCGCCCGTAAATTTTCCGCTCAGCCACGCAACGAAGTTCTGCGTTTTCTGCTGCCCGTGATCTGACAGGAGCACCAGACGCTCATACGCCCCCGTCTCCAGCGCCATCAAGATGGGGCCGCAGTCCGCGCCCGATGCATCCTCCGAGGCGCGGAGGTCTGTATTACCTATCCAAGCAAAAATTGTGCGCATCAGGCAGAAGAAATTATATTGTTACATAATTTTCATTTTACCCCTGCTTTGGAAAGATAAACCCAGCATTCATTATCCGAACGGAATGACTGCTTGTTACAAAACATTTGACATTGGAGTGAACTCACTGACCGACTGCATCCGCTGCAAAACGGACATTGAGCGGTAGCGTCCGAATGGCAGAGACGGGTCGGAAGCAGTCAGAAGCTCTCCCTCAGAGGCCGCGACAGTCCTCCAGGAGGAAATCGGGCCGGCGGTCTACTCCCAAACGATTGTCGACATGCAGAACCGGCTTCAACTGCGCGTTTCCGAATGGAATCTCGAAGTCCGCGAGGAAGAATTCCCCAATAGGCCCAATTATGCGAATTGGCAGAACAAGTGGCGTAGCTAACGCCGCTGTCAGCGCGCGCCTATACAGATCACAGACAGACCACTCAATAATGGCACCCGCGATCCGTGACGCATGTCTCGCCCTTAAAATGCACACACCGCCACCACGCATCACTCAACATGGCACTCGCACCGGAACCCTACACCCCGCGCCGTATTGCCCACATCGACACTTGGCGCACTGCTGACCACGCGATCAAGGTCTATGGCATCCATCGGGATCCCAATTGGGCTTCCCCTATTCTTTCCGATGCCGTCATCGCCTCGGCGCGCGCCACCGTACAAGATGTGCTGACCACCCCTGCGCGCGACGAGCGTAGCTATGGGCTGGGATTCTGCATCGTGCACGTCGGAGAGGAAGCCGTATGGCTGCTGGTGGATTGGTGGATCTCGGGCGGGATCGTGTGCCAGCAGATGCTGTCAGCGCCTCTGGCGCAACCGGACCGGTTCACGCCGGTGAGCGCGCCGGCACTGGCGTGCGTCTGGGAACTGGTCGTCACGACGCATGAGCGCAACGCTTGGGTGCGGCACATGCTGACCACCAAGCCCAACCCGCCTGCGTACCTTGAAGACATATTGCCTGCGGGCCCCTATTGAAAAATCCACTTCTACGGCACGATATGTTCAGCCCCAAAGAAATCCTCGTCCTGACAGGGCCACCCGGTTCTGGCAAAACGACCGCGGCGAACATCATTACGCAACTGCCAGGCAGTCCAAAGGTCCACCTGCATGCGGACGACTTTTGGCGTTTCATCAAGACGGGGTCGATCCCGCCTTGGCAAACCGAAGCCCAAGGCCAGAATGCCACGGTGATCAATGTCTTGGCCCAGGCGGCGGCCGGCTACACCAACGGAGGCTACTTTGTGTTGGTGGACGGCATTATCGGGCCGTGGTTTCTCGACGCTTTCCGCGGCCTAGGGGTGGCCCTACACTACATCGTGCTTCGTCCGGATCTTGCGCAGGCAATCAGGCGCTGCCAGGATCGGGGCGGGGACACGCTGACGGATCCTGCTGCGATTTCTGTGCTGTACCAGCAGTTCGAAAACCTGGGCACCTTGGAAGCCCATTCCCTGTCGGTTGAAGGTCTGAGCGTTGACGACACCTGTGCTGCGATCGGCAAGGCGGTCGATACCGGGCGCTTCCGATTGCGCTGACCTTGACGGGACTTGAGTCCGATTCCCGGCTCATCTCCCGGAAACCGCGACGTTAATAATTCCTGACCGTATTAATTCTGGATATCGACCCATCTTGCAGCAGAGCGGGAATCTAGCGTAGATTAAGCCAATAATTCATCGACGTCTTGCCATTTGGCGCCAAATAAAAAACAGGCAATTGGCTCGATAAGAAAATGCGAGCAAAGCCTCAATACGCCCTATTGACAAGCATTACCTCGGTCTGAATACTCGCTGCGCGCCGACTTATTAGGCGTATAACGAAACCCGAGGTCTTTCATGTTCATGGCAAGTCGTAAACACTTGGATTGTGTTCGCAGTCGTTTTTCTTTTTATCTGCAGTCGGCCTTGCTGGTGTTCGCCTGCGCACTGGCTCCGACGGGCGCAGCCTTTGCCGACTCTGCGCTGGCGATCCGCAATGATTCCGCAAGCGCGTTGCAACACCTTTACGCTGCCGAGCCAAGCACGAAAGAACTGGGCGAAAAAGCGGTGGCGGTGCTGGTTTTTCCCAAGATCTACAAGGCCGGCTTCGTTGTTGGCGGTGAGCACGGACAAGGCACCCTGTTCAAGGGTAAGGAGCCTATCGGCTATTACGAAATCTCCGCCATGTCCCTGGGCCTGCAGGCAGGTGCGCAGACGTTCGGCTATGCGCTTTTCTTCATGAACCAGAAGTCGCTGAACTATCTCGAAAAGAGCGATGGCTGGGCGTTGGGCAGCGGCCCGAGCTTGGTCGCCTGGGATAAATCCGTGGCTTCCAGCCTGTCTACCACCACCTTGTCCCAAGACGTTTTTGCCGTGCCCTTCGGCGCCCAGGGCTTGATGGCGGGCATGGGTCTTGAAGGCTCCAAGATTTCCAGCATCACTCCCTGACGACATCGATGGCTGGGCAAGAGACGCGTCGGCGGCGAACGCCGCCGTCTCCTTTTTTGCACCGGTTTGTCTCACCCGGATTTTTTTCAATTCCTCCCGAAGGAGCGCGATGTAAATTCGCCCACGATTTCTCGCAAATCGATGCGTAGGGCAAACAATTTTCTGCAGAGGTGGAGCGTCCGGCAATCTGGCTGACGGTAAAGCCTGGATCCATGTCGAACGCCAACCCGTCCATCAAACTCAGAAGCTTCCTGCACATCAGCCCCTACCTGGCCAGTCGGGGCGTCTCTCCGCTTGAATTCTTTCAGCGCGTGGGAGTTTCTCCGAATATTTTCCAGACGCCTGATATCTGGCTTCCACGCACTCTGTGCTTTCAGATCGCCAACGACATGGCGGCCATCGCAGAAGACTCCTTTGCCGGCGCCTACGTCGGCCGCTTGATGGAGTTGGGTTCACTCGGCGCATGGGGGCATCTGGTGCTGCGGTCGGAGAATGTGGCCCAGGCCTGTGCCATGGCAGCGCTCAATGCGGAAATGCTGCATCAGGGCGGAGAAGTCCGCATCGTCACGGAAGGTCGCACGACGCGGCTGATCCATCGTTTCACGGGCGCGCTGGAAGCAGATCCGCAGCAGTTCATCCTGGGAAGTCTCGCGGTGCTTCGCAAGGTGCCGCTGATGTCCGGCGAACCCTCGGCCATACGCGTTCACTTGCAGAGTTCGCGAACCCGGGGCGATGACGCGTTGGAAGAATGCCTGGGCCCCCACATCGAAACCGGGGCCGACTACAACATGATCGAATTCGACCGCGACTTGCTTGAAGCGCCGCTTCGACCATTGAAGGACGACTCTCACAAGATCACGCAGGCGCTGCAGTCGACGGTCGATACCGCAGGACTGCTGATCGAGCGGATTTCGGAGCAAGATGACATCAACCTCAGATCCGTCGCGAAAGAAATCGGCATGTCTGCCCGGACGCTGCAACGGCGGCTCAAGCACAGCGGGGTCGATTTCGAAGACTTGCGAGACGAGACCCGCCGTAGCGAGGCGCTTCGGTTGATCCGGCTGGGCAAGTATTCCGCGACCGAAATTGCCTACATGGTCGGGTATAGCGATCCGGCGCATTTCACTCGTGCCTTCAAGCGTTGGACGGGCCATACCCCGTCCCATTTCCGTTCGGCGCAACGCGAGCGTTAGTACTGGCTAAGCACTTTGGCATCGAATGGCAAGCCCGGGCGCAGCATCTTCTGTAGCCTCGCGGGGCTGCGCTAGCGGGCAACTCAACAGCGGCAGTCGGTTGCAAGGCGCAGGCCTTCGCAAGGCAACAGCACGGTTATCCATTCAAAGACATGAACGTTTATCCACACTTGGTGGCCTGCGAACATTGCGACAGCGTGTACCAGCGCTGCACGTTGGCGGCAGGCGAGGTCGCGCGCTGCCGTCGATGCGACGCCGTGCTCCAACGCGCCAACCCGATGGATGTGAATCGGTGGCTGGCGTTGACCCTCACGACAGCGGTCGTATTCGTGATCGCGAATGTCTGCCCCGTCGTACGCATCAGCCTGAACGGAACGCATAGAGAGGCGACGCTGTGGGAATTCGCGTGGTCCCTCGCCCAGGGCAGCGTGGCGCCCCTTGCGATCATCGCCGCGCTGGTGATCATCCTGGTGCCGCTTGCGCAGATTGTCCTGCTTGCATGGGTGCTGCTTTATGCGCGAGCTGGCCATCGCGCGCCGGGTTTTGCCCGGGCCTTGCGGATGCTGACGCTGTTGCGGCCATGGAGCATGGTCGAAGTGGGCATCCTCGGCATCCTGGTGGCGATCATCAAGCTGATCAGCCTGGTGGAAGTCACTCTGGGCGCGGGCGTCTGGGCGACCGCCGCCCTGATGGTATTGCTGACCGTGATTGCCCATCGAGACCTTGCTGCGCTGTGGGATCAGACCGAAGGCGATCCGGCATTGCGAAGCGGCATCGCGGCATGAGCAGGCAGCCCTTCGCAGGCGATTTGTCGATCGTCGGCTGCCACACCTGCGGCCTGGTTTGCGACCTGGATACGTCCGGGCGAACGCAACAGTGCTCTCGCTGCGGCTCGACGCTCCACCATCGCCGTCCCAACGGTATTGCGCGCGCCTGGGCGCTGCTGCTGACAGCCGTCATCTGCTACATCCCGGCCAATGTGCTGCCCGTCATGCACACCAGCCTGCTGGGCAAGGGCAGCAGCAGCACCATCATGGAAGGCGCGGTGGAGTTCTGGACATCGGGCTCTTATGGCATCGCGTTCGTGATTTTCATCGCCAGCGTGGCAGTGCCTTGCGCGAAATTCCTGATCCTCGGACTGTTGCTCGCGACCTCCCAACGGCGTAGCCGATCGGCGACGCGAGAGCGCGCCAAGTTGTACCGCATGGTGGAGTTCGTCGGGTACTGGTCGATGCTGGATGTGCTGGTGGTGGCCGTGGTGGCCGCGCTGGTGCAGTTCCAAGGCCTTACCGACATCTCTCCTCGCGTCGGCATCCTTTTCTTCGGCATGGTCGTGATTTTCACCATGCTGGCGGCCATGTCGTTCGACCCCCGACATATTTGGGATGGTGAAATCAATGGTGGTGATGAATGAATGATGCTTCCCGGGAGCTCCACGGGCTCGACGCTCCTACGGTGATACCGCGCAAAAAATGGCGGATCTCGCTTATCTGGCTGGTGCCCGTCATCGCCGCGCTGATCGGCCTTTCCATGCTGGTGCAAACCTGGATGACCGAAGGCCCCGTGATCAGTATCACGTTTCGCACGGCCGCCGGCCTGGAAGAGGGCAAGACCTTGGTGAAGTACAAGGACGTCAACGTGGGCACGGTGACGGCGATCGGCTTGAGCGAAGACGGTTCCCGTGTGGTCGCAACGGTCGCGCTGGATAAGGATGCCGCGAGCCTGGCGCGTGAGGACTCCCGGTTTTGGGTGGTGCGCCCGCGCATCGGCATCGATGGGGTTTCCGGCGTGGATACGCTGCTGTCCGGGGCATATATCGGCGTTGACCGGGGGCAATCGACAGAGCCCGGCAAGGAATTCACGGGCCTGGAAAGCCCACCCACCGTCATCGGCGACACACCTGGCCGGTCTTTCGTTCTGCATACCGAAGATCTCGGCTCGCTGGACGTCGGTTCCCCCGTCTATTACCGACGGATCCAGGTCGGCCGTGTTGCGTCATACCAACTGGGCGAGGATGGCAAAGCGGTCGCCCTGCGCCTCTTCGTCAACGCGCCCTACGACCGTTTTGTCACCACGGAAACGCGCTTCTGGAACGCCAGCGGGGTGGACGTCTCGCTCGGTGCGGACGGATTCAAGCTGCAAACGCAATCGATCGCCACCATCCTGGCGGGGGGTGTGTCCTTCGGGACGGCCCCAGGCGTGGCCGGCCAACCCGCTGCCGAAGATACGGCCTACGAGTTGGCCAAGGATCAGCAGGCCGCGCTGGCCCCGCCCGACGGGCCGTCGCAGACCGCCTATCTGGTCTTCGAGCAATCTTTGCGCGGCCTGACCATTGGCGCGCCCGTGCAGTTCGATGGCATGGACCTGGGCAAGGTCATCTCCATCAAGCCGGATTACGACCCCGACCGGCGCCGCTTTCAGTCCAAGGTCGGCGTTGTGGTCTATCCGCAGCGGCTGGGCGAGATCATGGAGAAAATGCCGGCCGTCGACGGCACCGAGGAAGACCGGCTGGTGCACATGCTGCAAGAAATGGTGGCGCACGGCCTGCGGGCTCAGGCAAGAACAGGAAATTTGCTGACCGGCCAGCTTTACATTGCCCTGGACTTCATCCCGAATACGCCCAAGGTCGTTTTTGATCCGCAACGTCGTCCGATAATGCTGCCCACCGTCAGCGGCAGCTTCGACCAATTGCAGGAGCGGGTCGCCAGCATCGTGGGCAAGATCGACAAGATGCCTTTGGACAGCATTGGCCGCAATCTTGACGCGTCCTTTGCCAACCTGAATAAAGCGCTGCAGCAGGTCAACGGCCTGGTCCTGCCGCAGGCCACGCAGACCCTGCGCCAGGCCCAACAAACCATCGGCGCCGCGCACGGCATGCTTGCCGAAGATGCCACGTTACGGCAGAACCTGGGCCAGGCCCTTCAGGAAATCCAGCGCGCCGCGCGCTCGGTACGCACCTTGACCGACCTGTTAAGCCGATATCCCGAGGCAATGGTGCGGGGCCGCCCCAAGAACGCCACCCTCGAGGCTTCCACAGAGCCGCCAGCCCACACGATGGAGACTCCCCAGCGATGACCCGACCTATTCGTATCAGCCTCCTCGCCCTGACCCTGGCGCTGGCAGCTTGCAGCGCGTCTACACCTGTCCGCCATTACACCTTGCTCACCCCTCAGGGGGACGTGGCGCCTCAGGGGCCGCCAGCGCGCTTCGTGGTCGACGTGCTGCCCGTGACGTTGCCGGAGTATCTGAATCAACCCCAACTGGTGGTCAGGCAAGACGACAGCGGCATGCTCGCCGTCCTGGATGACGAGCGGTGGCTGGGGCCGCTGGACGAAGAGATACGCAACGCCTTGTCGGCGCAGTTGGTCGATCGCCTGGGCACCCAGGACGTCGCCGGCCTGTCCTTGCCCAGCGACGGGCAGGTGATCAGGGTGAAATTGCAGATCCGCCGGTTTGACGCGTGGCCGGGAAAGCGGGTGCAGCTGGAAGCGGGTTGGACCCTGGGGGACGCGCGGGCCCCTGGCAGCGCCAGGCTGGTCTGCCACGGACGCTTCGAGGAACCCGCGGCCGCCGGCTATCCCGCGCTTGTGCAAGCGCAGCAGCGCTTGATCGCGGCGTTGGCCGAACGGATCGGCCAAGACGCGACGACATGGTCGGCCTCGCGCCAGTCGAAATGCGGGGCCGCGCAGATGTCCTAGACGGACTGCTCCGCCCCCAGAAGCAAGAGAAGAAAAGCAAAAGCAAAAGCAAAAAGCCCGCTGAAACTTGACGTTTCAGCGGGCTTTTTACGAGGAATTCTTGGTGCCGACGGCGAGACTCGAACTCGCACAGCTTTCGCCACTACCCCCTCAAGATAGCGTGTCTACCAATTTCACCACGTCGGCAAATCCAAACCAGAAAAGCATGCCTTCCTGGAAAGTCGAGCATTCTATCACGCAATTAGGCGTTCTGGCGAGTCGGCCCCGTTTTTGGGCCCGACCTTCCCCTCAGCCAGCCGGGTGCGCGGGCGGGAGCCGGGCGGATCACCGCCCTGCCCCGCCTAGGGCAATCAGTTGATCTGCAGGTTCGTCGCTTTGACGACTTCTCCCCACTTGCGGGTTTCGCTTTCCATGAAGGCCTTGAATGCTTGCGGCGTGTTGGGCGGCGGGGGCATCAAAAAGCCGTTGGTCTGATAGTTGGCGGCCAGGGCGGTGTCCGAAGTCAGCGCCTTGTTGATGGCGGCGTTCACCTTCAGCACGATTTCCGGCGGGGTGCCGGCCGGCGCAAACAGGCCGAACCAGGCCGCCACGTCGAAGCCTTCCACGCCGGATTCGGCGATGGTGGGAATTTCCGGCGCGAAGGGCACGCGGGCCGCTGTGGTCACCGCCAGGCCAGTCAGCTTGCCGGCCCGCACATGCGGCAGCAGCGGCGGCAGGTTGTCGAAGATCGAGTCCACCTGGCCGCCCAGCAAATCGGCCACGGCCGGGCCGCTACCGCGATAGGGAACGTGCAGAATGTCGATGCCGGTCTTCATCTTGAACAGCTCGCAGCCCAAGTGCGCGGACGAGCCGTTGCCGGGCGACGCGCAGGTCAGTTTGCCGGGGTTCTTCTTGGCATAGGCGATGTATTCCTGCACCGACTTGACCGGCACGCTGGCATTGACGGCCAGGATGTTGGGCACCACGTTCAACAGCGCGACGGCGTCCAGGTCCTTGAGCGCGTCGTACGACATCTTGGAATACAGCGACTGGTTGATCGCCGTGGAAATCGACCCGACGAACAAAGTGTAGCCGTCGGCCGGAGCGCGGGCGACGGCTTCGGCGCCGATGTTGCTGTTGGCGCCCGGCTTGTTTTCCACAATGAAGGTCTGGCCAAGTTCCTTGCCCAGCACGTCCGCAATCATGCGGGCGCTGATGTCGGTCGTGCCGCCCGGGGCATAGCCCACCACCAGCCGGACAGGCTTCGCCGGATAGCTGTCGGCCTGGGCCTGGGCCTGGACCTGCACGTGGCCCGTGGCCGCGCAGGCCAGCAACGCAGCCATGCCGGCCATTTTGAAATTCATCTTCATCATGTCTCCTCCTGTTGAAAGCGGATCGGCGCACGGCAATGGGTGCGCCCGTATTTTTTAGTGGTGTGGGGCAATGCTGCCCCGGTACGGCCGGTCGGCCGCCTGGCCGTTCTAGGCGGCGCAGGCCGCGCGCACCGGCGCGATCAAGTCCGGCGTGACGTCAGCCAACGTCCGGCAACCGAGCAGCGCCATGTTGGTCGAGATTTCGCTGCGGAATATCTCGGCGACTTTGCGGATGCCGGCGTTGCCGCCGACGGCGGCGCCGAACAGCTGGGGACGGCCGGTGAAGACCATGCTCGCGCCCAGGGCCACCGCCTTGAGCACGTCGGAGCCGCGGCGAAAGCCGCCGTCGACCATGACCGGCAAACCCGCGGGCACGGCGGCCACGACCTCGGGCAGCGCCTGCAAGGGCGATATGCAACCGTCAAGCTGACGCCCGCCATGGTTGGAAACAATCACACCGTCCACGCCTGCGTCGACGGCCAGCCGCGCGTCCTCCGCGTGCATCACGCCCTTGAGCACGAGCTTGCCCGGCCAGTTTTCCCGGATCCAGCGGATATGCTCCCAAGACAGCTTGTCGCGCTCGCCACGAAAGCCGTTGGGCGGGTCTTGAGTGATGGGCGGTCCGATTTCCTCATACAGGTTCGCAAAACGCGGCACCCCGCTGCCCAGCAGCGTACGCATGAAGACGTTCACGCTCCAGCGCGGATGGCGCATGCCGTCCAGCACCACGCTGGAACTCATTTTGAATGGCACCGTGAATGCCAGCTTCTGCAGGTTTTCGCGATTGGCGCCCACGCAGGTATCGATGGTCACCACCAGCACGGGGATCTCGGCCTGGCGCAGACGCGCGATCAGCTTGCCGATGCGATCGACGTTGCCCGGCAGATAGGCCTGATACCAGCAGCGCTTGCCGGTCGCCTCCTGCAGCCGCTCCAACGGCACGCTGGAGGCGCCGCTGATGATGAACGGAATCTTGGCATCCTGCGCAGCGCGCGCCAGTGCCAGATCGCACTCGTGCATGACGATGGCGGAGAACCCCGTCGGTGCGAAGCCGACCGGCATGGCATAGGTCTGGCCGAAAAGCTCGACCTGGCTGCTGCGCTGATCCACCACGCGCAGGCCGCGGGGCCGAAAACCGATGTCGCGCAGTGCCCGGACGCTCTCGTCGAGCGATGCGCCGTCTTCCGTGCCGCCGCAGACGTAACCTTCGACGCAGCGCGGCAGGATGCGGCGCGCCTCACGTTCGAAGTCGCGCACCGACAAGCAGCGGTTCAAGCGGCTCATGCCGCCACCGGGGTACCGGTTTGCAGGCCGAGCACCTGCAGGCAAGCGGCCAGGGAACGGTCCTGCGTGTCTTGGTAAAGCGCCAGTTCGTCTTGCACCGGCGCGCCCAACGCGGCTTCGAAGGCGGTCTGGCTGGCGTTCTGCGCGTACTCGGCCTGGGCCTTGTCACCCAGGTTCGACTGGAAGATGCCCGCGGCGCTGACCGGCAGGAAGTCCTCGTACACCAGCGGCTCGAACCGGATGTAGCCCAGGCTGATCAGCGACTGCACGTCGCCCGCTGGCGCGGGGCCTTGCTTGCCGGTCAGGAAGTAGCGGAAATAGCCCAGACCCTGATCGTGCAATTGCGCATAGTCGTCCGGGAACGCGGCAAAACAGTCCTGCAGGTTCTGCATGTAGGCGGCGGCATTGCTTTCATTGGGTGCACCCTGGATACGGCTGCGCGCCAGATCCAGCGACTGGTCGTACAGCGCCCGGCCTTTTCGGGTCAGGGCGATACCGCGCTGCTCGATTTCGCCGAAGCGGGCGGTATGGCTGCCCACCCCGTTCTGGCCGTCCGCCCCGGCGAACAGGACCGGCTCTTCCAGCGCCTTGAAACTCGTTTGACGCAACAGGATCGGGCACTTGCGCAGCGGCGGACCTTCGATCACCGCCTTGGCCGACACGCCACGGCGCGGCATCTCGGCCTGGGCCTCGTCGATGTCCAGCGTGCGCGGCGTCAGATGGTTGATGTGCGGTCCGTTGAAGGCCACCACATCGGCAATCAGGCGATGCTGGCCGTGCAATTCCCGGTAGTCATCCAGGCTGACCGTCGCCTCGCTGTGCCAGCGGAAGGTATGCAGCGCTTCGGTGACGAATTCCCGGGCGTCGGCGTCGTTCAAGCCGCCTTGCGTTTCGAAGCGGCCAGCCAATTCCAGAGCCCGAGCCGTAAAGATCTGGCGCGCGGCCAGAATACGGGCGGCCTTGTCGCGCAACGCGACGTCGTCAATCAGTTCCAAGCGCAGCAGCGACGTGAAGACGCGGAACGGGCTGGCTTGCAGAGAGGCTTCGTGCGTGGCGCGAAATGCCGTCGAATGCACCGGCACGCCGGCCGGCGACAGGTCGTAGTAACCCACCGGCTGCATGCCCATCACGGCGAACACACGCCGCATGTTGGAAAGCTCTTGGGGCGTGCCTACGCGAATCGCGCCGTGGCGCTCGATGTCCAGGCGTTCGATTTCGCCGGTGCGCGCCAGTTGCTCGGCCAGTTCGGGCTGCTCGGCCAGCGTCTTGGCGTTGACCTCAGCCACCAGGTCCAGCAACGTGTCGTACAGCGGCACTTCCGCCTTGTACATGTCGGACATGGCGCGGGAGAACCAGGCGCGGATCTGATCGGGATTGACGAAGTTCTGACTCATGGCGGGTTCGGCACATCGGTAAACAGGGATGGCCCGCATGAAATCACGCCCGGCAGGCGCAATCAAATGAAAAAATTCGGCCTAATCAGTCCGTTTTTTCATGGATCGCGCGCGCAGGGCGTCGCGGTCTCGCTTTTGCGTGGCCTCTTCTTCAACCCACGCCACGAATTGCTTGATCTTCGGGACTTCGGCGGAGTGTTCGGAATAGGCCACGAAGTAGGCGCCGTCGCTGGGCTGCACGTAGCCCCAGGGGATGACCAGCTTGCCAGCCTGCAGTTCTTCTTCGGCCAGCAATCTTGGGGTCAAGGCGATGCCGCAGCCGCCTTCGGCTGCCCGCACGCACATGTAGAACGTGTCGAACCGGGGTCCGTGATAACTGCGGTCGGACTGGAATTGCTGATGCGAGAAATAGTCGTGCCAGGCTTCCGGGCGGGACGCGCACTGGATCAGCGCGTGGTCGCTCAGCGCCTCCAGGCTGGGCACTGCATCTCCGGGCAGAAAGCCGGGCGCGCACACCGGCACTACCTCGGCTGCGAACAGCTCGCGGCATTGGGCGCCGGGCAAGGTGCCATGGCCGAAGAAGAAGGAAATGTCGATCTTGGCCTGCATCAGATCGAACGGCCGGGTTTCACTGCGTACCTTCACCTGGATATCCGGATGCGCGGCCATGAAGCGCTGCAGCCGCGGAATCAGCCACCGCGCGCCAAACGTGGGCTGCGTGCCGATGGTAAGCACCTGGGTTTCGCTGCCGTAGGTCAGGATGTAGCGGGACGACATGTCCACCTGGTTCAGGATCGCCCTGACCTCGGACTGGTACAGCGCCCCCGCGGGCGTCAATTGCAGCCGCCGGCGCACGCGCAGAAAAAGCGGGTTGCGCAACAGCGCCTCCAGCTGCGCGATCTGCTTGCTGATCGCGCTTTGGGTCATGTGAAGTTCTTCGGCGGCGCGCGTGACGCTCATGTGCCGCGCGACCGCATCGAAGCTCTGGAGCGCCATCATCGACGGCATCAAACGCTTTTCCATGGGGGCCGATCCGAAATGTCCGGCGCGGGAGCCGGACTGCGATGACAGGATATCCGGCCTTGCAGCCCGAGGCACGGCACCAATGAAAAAGGCCGGCGTCAGACGCCGGCCTTCTTGTCTACGCTGGCGCTTACTTCGCCGGCGTTGCGGGCGTGTCGGCCGGCTTGTCGCCTGCTGCGGGCGCAGCCGGAGCCGTGGGCACGGAAGCGTCGGGCTTGGCCGGCGCGGCAGGAACCGAAGCGGCGCCCGGGACGGACGATGCACCTGCACCCGGCGCGGCGGGCACAGAGCCCGGCACTTGCGGAACCGAACGGTCGGACGGGAAGCTTTGCATCACGCCGGAATCCACGGCCGGGCCGTTGGTGCCCTTGTGGCTGACGTAAGCCAGGCCAGCGGTGGATGCGAAGAAGACCACGGCGGCCCACTTGGTCGCGCGCGACAGGAAGTTGGCGGCGCCGGTGGCACCGAACAGGCTGCCGGACGAACCGCTACCGAAAGCGGAACCCATGTCGGCGCCCTTGCCCTGCTGCAGCAGGACCAGAACGATGATAGCCAGCGCCGAAAAGACTTGGACGGCCAGCAGAAGTTTAAGCATCAAGGGCATTACAGACTCCGGAACGGAAACTTAGATGGCGGCAATACGCAAAAATTCTTCAGCCACAAGCGACGCGCCGCCGACCAGGGCTCCGTCGATATCAGTCATGGCGAACAAACTGGCGGCGTTGGCAGCTTTGACGCTGCCGCCGTACAAAACCTGCACCTGCGCCGCGCCCAGCGCGCGCAAGGCGGCGCGGATGGCGGCGTGGACTTCTTGCGCTTGCTCGGGGCTGGCGGTGCGGCCAGTGCCGATGGCCCAGACGGGCTCGTAGGCCAGGACCATGCGCGACACAGCGTCCGCGCCCAGCGCCAGCACGGGCTTCAACTGGCGTTCGATGACGGCCAGGGTGTTGCCGGCCTCGCGGTCGGCCAGCGACTCGCCTACGCAGACCACGGGGGTCAGGCCGGCGGCCAGCGCGGCTTGCGCCTTGGCGGCCACGACTTCATCGGTTTCACCGTGCAGCACGCGGCGCTCGGAGTGACCGGCCAGCGCCCAGCGGCAGCCGAATTCTTTCAGCATCGCACCGGACACTTCGCCGGTGTAGGCACCCTTTTCGTGCGCGCTGACATCTTGCGCGCCCCAGGACACGCTGCTTCCGGTCAGGGCCGAACCGGCTTGCGCCAGGTAGGGAAACGGAACACAGATGCCGATGTCGCAGTGGCTCGCGGCATCCGCGGCGCGCAACTCGGTCAGCAACGCGGCGTTCTCGGCCAGGTTGCCGTGCATCTTCCAGTTGCCCAGCACGAGGCGGGCGCGGTTTTCGACTGAAGTCATGGCGCAATTGTCAGAGAGGGTGAGTCCCGGGGGATGACGCGACCGCCCACGGGCCTGCCTGGAAAAAATTCCAGGCGAAACCCGAGATTGTATCCTGTTGCGCGGCGATACGCCGAACGCCGCGCGTTTCTTACATTGTCAGGATGATTTTGCCGATATTTTCGCCGCCTTCCATCATGGCGTGCGCCTTGGAGGCCTCGGCCAAGGGGAAAGTCGCGTGCACGATCGGCTTGATGGCCCCTTTTTCCAGCAAGGGCCAGGCGTGTTCGCGCAGGGCGCGCGCGATGGCGCCCTTGAAGTCGATGGACCGGGGACGCAGCGTGGACCCGGTGATGGTCAGGCGGCGGCGCATGACCTGAGACGTATCCACATCGGCGCGCGCACCGCCCAGCTGGGCAATGATGACGATGCGGCCGTCATCCGCCAGGCATTGCATGTCGCGGGCGATGTAGTCGCCGGCCACCATGTCCAGGATGACGTCCACGCCGCGCCCACTGGTGGCGTCCATGACTTCCTTCACAAAGTCCTGCGTCTTGTAGTTGATGCCCTTTTCGGCGCCCAGCGCTTCGACGGCACGGGCGCGGTCGTCGCTGCCGACCGTCGCGTAGACCTTGTTGCCCATTGCACGGGCCAACTGGATCGCCGTGGTGCCGATGCCGCTTGCGCCGCCGTGCACCAGCAGGATCTCGCCGTCGGACAGACGGCCGCGGTCGAACACGTTGCTCCAGACGGTAAAGTAGGTTTCCGGCAGGCCGGCCGCTTCGATGTCGGACAGGCCCTTGGGGATGGGCAGGCACTGGGCGACGGGCGCCACACAGTATTCGGCGTAACCGCCGCCCGCCACCAGCGCGCAGACCTTGTCGCCCACGGCAAAGCCGCTGCCGGCCACGTCGCCGCCCACGATTTCGCCGGCCACTTCCAGGCCCGGCAGGTCGGACACGCCGCGCGGCGGGGCGTAGTTGCCCTTGCGCTGGAACACGTCGGGGCGGTTGATGCCCGCGGCGCTGACTTTGATCAAGACTTCACCCGCGCCGGCCTCGGGCGTGGGGCGTTCTACGGGGACCAGAACCTCGGGGCCGCCGGGGCGGGAGATTTCTACAGCTTGCATCGCGTGCCTCCTTTGCAGCAAATGGATTATTATTGCGCCCTTTACGGCATATCGCGTTGTCGTTCGGGCAGAATGTTTGCCTGACGGCCGAATCGCCGGACAGCGAGTGCAGGTCAACCAGGCCTTCACCCGCAAGACAAATCAGCAGACCCCGGAAGCGTGGCAGAGTGGTCGATTGCACCGGTCTTGAAAACCGGCAACGGGCAACCGTTCGTGAGTTCGAATCTCACCGCTTCCGCCAAATATCGGCATCATCAGGGCCCGTCGTCAGACTGCGGCCCGAACCGCCCCCCGTGCAAGCCTTCGGCTGCGCGCCATCACCGGCCGTGGCCGCCGGCTCCCTCCTCTTCCGACGTAAAGCCCTGCCCTGCAACACTTTTGTGTGAAGGATTGCGCGCGCGCCACCCGGATTCGGCAGGTTTTACAATGAGAACGATTATCCTTTAATATTCCAGGGCTCCCACTTCCCTGCGACGTGCTTTGTGTCGACCTCCTCTGATCAAGTGCACCAGCTTTACGACAGCCACCACAGTTGGCTTCGGACATGGCTGCGCGGGAAGTTGAACAATGTGCATCAGGCGGCGGATCTGGCCCACGACGTGTTCGTGCGAGTCCTGAGCAAGCCCTCGGACCTGGATCAGGTCCGCGAGCCGCGCGCCTACCTGACCACCATCGCCCGCCATCTGTTGTTTGACCACTGGCGTCGCCAGCAGATCGAACAGGCCTGGCTGGAGACCGTGGCGGCGCAGCCCGAGCAGTTCGCTCCGTCTCCCGAAGAAACCGCCCTGGCGCTGGAAGCGCTGATGGCGGTGGACACCATGCTCAACCGGCTGGGCGAGCGGCCACGGCAGGCGTTCCTGATGTCGCAGGTCTACGGCATGCGCTATCACGAGATCGGCACCGCCTTGGGCGTGTCCGAACGCATGATCAAGAAGTACATGGCGCAGGCCATGCTGCATTGCCTGGCGCTGGACATGTCCGCAGCGCCGGCGGCGTAGTCCACCATGCCGCAACGCCCGCCGGAGGCTTCCGCGGATTCGGTGGAGTTCCGCATCCTGCAGGAGGCCGCCAACTGGTTCGCGCTGCTGGCGTCGGATTCGGTGACGTCCCAGGATCAGGAGGGCTGGCGCCGATGGCTGGCGGATTCCACGCAGCATCGGCACGCCTGGGCCCGGGTCGAAGCCATCAGCGGCCAATTTTCTCCCTTGTCCACCGACGCCACCCGCGTCCCGTCCATGGCGGCACTGCAATCCGCCGAGCGCAGGCGTCAGGCGACGCGGCGCCGCGCGTTGGCCGGCCTGGCTGCACTGGGGTTGGGGTCCTTATTGGGTTGGGCGGCATGGCGCGATGGGCGCGGCGCTGCCTGGCTGGCGGCGATGAACGCCGATTACCGCAGCCCTTTCAGCGGGACGCGCGCCGTCACGCTGCCGGACGGCACCCGAATCTGGCTCAATGCCGATACCGCCTTCAACACCCATTACACCGACGGACTTCGGGAAATTGTCTGCCTGTCAGGTGAAATACTGGTCGAAACTGCCGCGGATCCCGCGCGGCCCTTCACGGTACGCACCGCCGACGGCCTGCTGCGTGCGCTGGGAACGCGGTTCACGGTCAAGCTGGAACCGGGCCAGACCTTTCTGGCGGTCTACGAAGGCGCGGTGGAAGTGCGGCCTGCCGACGGCGCCACACCGCCGCAGGTGGTGGCTTCGGGACAGCAATTGCGCTTTACCCGAAGCGCGATCGGCGCAGCGCAGGCAGCGGAACCGGCGCGGCAAGCCTGGGCCTCGGGTGTGCTGCTGGCGGAAGACACGGCACTGGGCGAACTGGTGCGGACCTTGAGCCAATACCGCAGCGGCTACCTTGGGTGCGATCCCCGCGTGGCCGCCTTGCGGGTCACCGGCGCCTTTCCGATTCACGACACCGACCGGGCGCTGGAAATGCTGGCGGCCGCCTTGCCCGTGCGCGTGCGCACGACGCTGCCTTGGTGGACCACCGTGGATCCGCGCTAGGCAAGTTCCCTTTTTTTGCGGCCTGTCCGTCATACCGGAAGAACACGTAATTCTATTTCCGGATCGGAACCCTGCCATGACCTCATTGCCCCTGCCCGCGCGACACCGCTCCCACGGCCGCCTGCTGTCCCGATTGACGTTGCTGGCCCCGCTGGGCCTGTCCATGCAGCCGGCGCTGGCGGCATCCGGCGCGCAGCCTGCGCCTACCCTGGCCCAAGCTGCCACGGCGCCGGCGGCAATCCACTACGACATCCCGCCCGGCCCCCTCAGCCAGGTCCTGACGCAGATCTCTTCCCGGGCAAAGATCTTCGTGGTGGCGGATTCCGCGCTGACGGGCGGCAAGCGCAGCTCCGGGCTGAGCGGCACGTACACCCCTCAGGAAGCCATGTCGCGCGTGTTGGGCGAACAGGGCCTGCGCGCGGCGCAACAAAGCAACGGCACGTGGCTGGTGCAGGCCGCGCCGGCCCCGGGTGTGACGACCCTGCAACCCGTCACCGTCAGCGGCCGCCAGGATACGGCGCGCGGGGCGGTCGACGGCATTGTGGCCACGCGCAGCCTGGCGGGCACCAAGACGGACACGTCGCTGCTGGAAACCCCGCAGGTCATCAACGTGATTACGCGCGACCAGATGAACCAGCAGGGCGCCAACAGCGTCGCCGAGGCCTTGCGGTACACGCCTGGCGTCATCGCCGAACCCAACGGGTTCGACGTGCGCTACGACTGGAACTACGTGCGCGGCTACTCCACCATGGGCACGCAGTGGCTGGACGGCCTGGCGCTGCCGGGCGACCCCAGCAGTTATGCCGTGCCGCGCATCAACGGCTACGCGCTGGAGCGCGTGGAAGTCATCAAGGGCCCCGCATCGGTCCTTTACGGCAAGAGCGTGCCGGGCGGACTGCTGAATCAGGTAGGCAAGCGGCCGCAGGAAGAAGCCATGCGCGAAGTGCAGGTGCAGGCCAGCGGGTTCGGCGGAACGCAGTTCGCCACCGACCTAACCGGGCCCGTCACCGAGGACGGGCAGTGGCTATACCGGGTCGTCGGCCTGCAACGCCAGTTGCATACCCAGGTGGACCTGGAACGCGATCGCCAGACCTTGGTCGCCCCCAGCCTCACGTGGCGGCCATCGGCGGCCACATCGCTGACGCTCAATGCGTTCTACCAGAAAGACAAGCCCCAGATGAGCGCGCGCTTCTACCCGGCCAAGGGCACGCTGCACGACAATCCGGCGGGCAACATCCCGCGCAGCATGTACCTGGGCGAGCCGTCATCCGACAGCTTCAACCGCACCTATCAATCCATCGGCTACGAGTTCGAACACAAGTTCAACGACACCACGACGGTCCGGCAGAACCTGCGTTTCGCGCAGGGCAAGCAGGACATGTTCCTGATCCGCGCGCATCCCTTCGTGGCCTATCAGCCGGATGGCCACACCTTGAACCGGGTCTCGGCGATCTCGGACGACAGCATCAAATCGCTGGCGGTCGACAGCCAGATCGAAACCCGGTTTGACACCGGTGCGTTGCGCCACACCTTGCTTGTGGGCTTGGACCTCCAGCGCGGCACGCTGTCGAACAACTTCGCCAACAGTTCCATCGGCGTCCCGCCGCTGGACATTCTTGACCCTATCTACGACCGGGTCATCCCCAAGCCCCCGGCTTACACCTCGTCGTCCTTCCAGAATGTGCGCCAGGTGGGCTTGTACGCCCAGGACCAGATCCGCTTCGGGCGGGCCATCGCCACGCTGGGCCTGCGTCACGACGATTCGCGGATATCGGCCAATAACCGCATCACGAACGCGACCACGATCACGTCCGACTCGAAGGTCACCGGCCGTGCCGGCCTGACCTATGTCTTCGACAACGGCATCGCGCCCTATGCCAGCTACTCCACCTCCTTCCTGCCCACTACCGGGCTGGACCGCCAGGGCAATACCTTCAAGCCGCAGACCGGACGCCAGTTCGAATTCGGCGCGAAGTACGAACCGGCAGGCGGTTGGGGGTTTGCGACCTTGTCGTTCTTCCGCAATGACATGAAGAACGCCCGCACGCCGGATCCGGTCGACTCGATCTTCTTCGTGCAATCGGGCAAGCAGCGCGTGCAAGGCATCGAATTCGAAGGCAAGGCGCAACTCTCCACCAACCTGGATTTCCTGCTGTCTTATTCCTACATGAACTCCGAGGTGCGCTCCAGCAGCAACCCGGCTGACGTCGGCCGCCACATGCTGTACGTGCCGGAGCATCAGGCAAGTGCGTGGATCAACTATCGGCTGCCCGCCGTGCCCGGCCTGCAAGTGGGCATCGGCGGCCGCTTCATGTCTTCCTATGACACGGCATCGGACTACAACCCCGATCTGACGATTCCGTCACTGTTCCTGGCCGACGCCAGCGTGGCCTATGACTTCGGCGCGGTCAGCAACACGCTCAAGGGCACCATGCTGCGCGTCTCGGTCTGGAACCTGGCCGACAAATCCTATGTGTCGCACTGCCTGAACGCGACCGGCGCAACCTGCAACTACGGCGCCCGCCGCAGCGTCATCGCCAACCTGACCTATCGTTGGTAACCCATGACGCCGATGATTCTGGTCGGCGCATCGGCGGCCACCGTCGCGGGCGCGGCACTGATGCACTTGAGCTCCCGCCATCAGCAGTGGCTTGCGCACCCCCTGGGGCGCGCAAGCGGCTGGCTGGGCGCGATGGTCCTGGGCCTGAGCACGTGCGTTTGGGCGAGCTTGATGCACGTAGCGGCGGGCCTGTGCACCGCCCTGATCCTTACCATGGCGACGTGGATCGCCCTGCCTTACGGCGCGATCTGGCTACGGCGAAACAAGGGCGGACATGGCGGCTAAACCTTGGACCGCGTGGGACTGGTGCTGGCGGATCCTGGCCGGTAGCACGGCTGGCCTGACGCTCGCGTTCTTCGTTCCGGCCTGCTTCGCGCTGGCCGGAGACGGCATCATGCACCTGAACAAATACCAGGTCGCGATGTGGATGGTGCCGCCGCTTTGGGTCGCGGTGGTTGGTATCGGTTTCTCGTTGCGCACAACCTCGCGCGCCGGTCTGATCAAAACGTACAAGCAGGTGCACACCTGGACCGGCTTGTTGAGCGGGCTGGCGCTGTTCGTGGCCTTTTATGCCGGCGCGATCACCATGTTCAAGGAACCGATTGCGCGCTGGTCGGCTCCCCAGGCCCGCTTGCAGACGACGTTGCCGCAGTTGCCCGCATTGATTGACCAGGTGATAGCCGCGCACCCGGCCGCCGCCGGCGCGTTCGTGGTGGAGTTGGCCGCGGACCCGAGCGGCGCCGCCGCTCTGCACTGGCAAGAACCGGGGGCTGCAGGCAAGCCGCCCGGCGCCGGCACGACGTTTTCGGCGCGCCAGGAAACCGACGGCACTCTGCAGGTGGACGCGGTCCGGCAAAGCCGCATCGGGCAATTCGTGGATGAGCTGCATCGCACCGCCGGCCTTCCGGCCGACCTGGAGTCCGGCGTCCTGGTGATGGCCGTCATCAGCGGCCTCTACGCGCTTGCCCTGGTGTCGGGTGTGGTCGTGCTGTGGCCCACCCTGATCAAGGATTTCTTCGCGCTGCGCTGGGGCGCCAATCTGAAGCGCCTGTGGCTGGATGCACACAACGTCATCGGCATCGTCAGCTTGCCCTTTCATGTGACGATGGCGTTGAGCGCCATGGTCTTCGGCTTGCATGACCCGATCTACGCCGTGCAAGACCGCCTGGTGTACGACGGGCAATTGGCCCGGATGTACGAGGAAAGCAGCCCCATGCGGGAAGCCCGCGCTGGGGAAGGCGCCCGCGCCATGCTGCCCGTCGCGGATCTTCTGGCTCGAGTTCGCGAGCAGGAACCCGGCGTCACGCCCCTGCGGCTGACCTATCGCCACTATGGACAGACAGGCGCCACGGTCTGGTTGCAAGGCCGCGACGACCGCCAGTTCATGCGCAAGCCCGAAGGCGGGTTCCTGTTGGTCAGCGCGGAAACCGGCCAGGTGCTGAACCGGGAATATGGGCCGGGGGGCCAGGGGTGGATGCGCTGGGTGACCGGATTCTTCGCCCTGCACTTCGGCAGCTATGGCGGCGAACCCGTGCGCTGGGGTTACTTCGTCTTGGGGCTGGCCGGCGCCTTTCTGTTCTACACGGGCAACCTGCTCTGGATAGAATCGCGGCGCAAACGCGCGCGAGGCGCATCGGGCAATGTCACGCAGCGCCGGGATGTCCGCGCCATGGGGGCGTTGACCGTGGGCGCCTGCATGGGCTGCATCGCGGGCGTTTCAGTGGCGATCGCCGCGGCGCGTTTCGTGGAGGGCCCGGCCTGGGCGCTCTATTACCTGACCTTTCTGGGGTTTACCGGCGCCGCATTTGCCCTGGGGCCGGCCCGTGCCGCCACGGCCCTGCCGCGGGCGGCCGCGGCGGCCACGCTGGCCATTCCAGCGGCGACTCTGCTGGCGTGGGCGCTGTCGGACTGGAACGCCCAGGTGGCGCTAAGCGCTCCAGGGGTAGATGCGGTGGCCCTGGCGGGCGCGGCCCTCCTGTGGCGGACGGCCGTCGCCGCCCGGCGGCGTGCCCGCAACGGCCCGCAAGACAGCATCTGGGCAAGCGGCTGAGCCCTGCGGGTCTTCCCCTGCTGTTTGCGGCGCGCCTTTTTCTATATACTGAATGATACTTATTCCTATTTTTTAAGATCTTCAGTTCATGGGAAAGCACTCCGCCCATTCCGCCCTGGCTTCCCTGTACGTGAACTATCGCCCCTGGCTGGTGGACCGCCTGCGCTTTCGTCTGCGCAATCAGGCGGACGCTGAAGATCTGGCCTCCGACACGTTTCTGCAAGCCGCCGTCAGCCGCGAACCCGTGGCGGCGATCGCAGAACCCAAGGCCTACCTGTCCACCATCGCCCGCCGGCTGCTGTTCCATTTCTGGCGCCGGCGCGAACTGGAACAAGCGTATCTGCAATGGCTGGCCTTGCACGCCGACGACATGGCGCCCTCGCCCGAAGCCGTGGCGCTGGACGTGGAAATGCTGATGCGGGTGGATGCCGTCCTGCACGGATTGCCTCCGGCGGTGCGCGCCGTCTTCCTCTATAGCCAGCTGGACGGCCTGGGCTATGAAGACATCGCGCGGCGCATGGGCTTGTCGGTGCGCACGGTGCAGCGGCACATGGCGCTGGCGCTTGAACGCTGCCTGCGCGTGCGCCGCGAGGGGCACGCATGAGCCCCGAGATCGATCGCCAGGCCGTGCAATGGATGCTGCGCCTGAATGCCGGCAACGCCGATGCCGCTGAACAACTGCGGTTCCAGCAATGGCGGCAGGCCGACCCCGCGCACGCCCTGGCCTGGACCACCCTGCAGGAAAGCGTGGCGGGCCCGCTGCAGGCGTTGCGCGCGCTGGGCGCGGCGCAGACGCAGGATTCCGCCGGCGCGACGCTGCGCGGCATGCTGGTCCGGGGCCCGTCACGGCGCCTTTTCCTGGGCAAGACCCTGGCCCTGGCGGGAGTGGCGGTGGGCACCGGCTGGCTGGGTGCGCAGCAATGGCGGCAGCGTGGCGACCAGGTCACCGGCACGGGCGAGCGACGTTCCGTCACGCTGGATGACGGCAGCCAATTGCAGTTGAACGCGGATAGCCGCATACGGCTGGAATTCACCGCTGCGGTGCGCCGCGTGCGGCTGCTGCGCGGCGCGTTGATCGCCGCCGTGGCGCCTGACGAATCGCGCCCGTTTGGCGTCAGCACCGATGACGGCACGGTGTGGGCGCTGGGCACCCGCTACATGGTGCAAAAGGAAAGCGACCACAGCGTGGCTGCCGTGCTGGAGCATACGGTACGGGTCCGGGCGCGCAATGGCGCAACGGAACAACTGGCCGAAGGACAGGCGGCCGTCTATGACGCCTCGGGCGTCCGGCGGCTGAGCGGCTCCCCTGCCCACGCGCTGGCGGCCTGGGAAGCAGGCCGGATCGAGGTGCTGGACGCGTCGCTTGCAGAAGTTGCCTCGGCGTTGCGCCCCTACATGCGCGCAACGCTGCATGTGTCGGAAGCGGCGGGCCGGCTGCGGGTGCAGGGGGTCTTTTCGCTGGACCGGCCCGATGAGGCCTGGGCCGCGCTGGCAGCGACGTTGCCGTTGCGCATCAACCATTACGGCGGCCTGCTGACCTGGGTGGACCGGGCCTGACCCTGCACCCGCGCTTTTTACAATTTTGTTGTCCGGTTTTCCGGCGCCGATACACCTCTGGGTAGGAATTCGAGAAATCAGCAACCCGGAGTTGTACGTCATGCATCCTTTGTATCGGGCCAGCCTTGCGGTGGCCGTCGCCGTGGTCTCCCCTGCCGCGCTTGCGCAGCCGGCCCCCACTTCCCAGCACTACGACATTCCCGCCGGGCCGCTGGCGGTCGCCTTGAACCGTATCGCGGCGCAGAACAACCGCGTGCTGTCGGTCGACCCCGCGATGGTCCGCAATATCGACGCGCCCGCGCTTAGCGGCACCTACTCGTTCACCGACGCGCTGGGCCGCATCACCGCCGGGTCCGGCCTGGAAGTGGTGACGCTGCCCGGCGGCGCGTTGACCGTGCGCCGCGTCCCGCAGTCAGCCGTGACGACGCTTGCGCCGATCAACGTGACCGCCAACGCGGAAACGGCCTGGAGCCCGGTCACGGGATACGTGGCCAAGCGCAGCGCCACCGGCACGAAGACCGACACGGCCATCCTCGAAACACCGCAATCGATCTCGGTCGTCACCGCCGACCGCATCAGCGCCATTGGCGCCACCACGCTCAAGGATGCGCTGGGCTACACACCAGGCGTGGCCACCACCACCTACGGCGCCGATTCCCGTTACGACTGGATCGCGATCCGCGGCTTCGACGCCTATTCCCCCGGCTTCTACCTGGACGGCATGCCGCTGCGCAATAACGGCAACTGGGGCATATGGCAGACAGAAAACTACGGCGCGGAACGGATCGAGATCCTGCGAGGGCCGTCATCGGTGCTGTACGGGCAGACAGGCCCTGGCGGCCTCGTCAATGTGGTCAGCAAGCGACCGACCGAAGAGCCCCTGCACGAATTGCAGGCCCAGTTGGGCGACCATTCCCGACGGCAATTAGCCGGCGACTTTTCGGGGCCGCTCGACGAAGACGGAAAGTGGCTGTACCGCATCACGGCGATGGGGCTGGATTCCGAGATGCCGGCCCACGGCATCTCCAACGACCGCCTGTACATCGCCCCGTCGTTGACGTGGCGCCCGTCCGCCGACACCTCGCTGACGCTGCTGTCGCAATACGGCCGCAAAGAGGGCGGCACCTATACGCGCGTTCGTCCGGCCGTGGGTTCTCTCGTGCCCACGCCCATTGGCACCCGCATCCCCACCGACCTGTTCGTGGGCGAACCCGATTACGACAATTTCGACCAGACGCAATGGATGGTCGGCTACCTGTTTGAACACCGCGTCAATGATGCGGTGACGCTGCGCCAGAACGCGCGCTATGGCAAGTTGCGGGTGGATTACGCCGCGGTGCAGTCCCTGGGCTACCTGCCCGTTAATGAAGATCCGTCCGATCCGGCCAACTATCAGACCTTGCGGCGCAGCGTCTCCGGCAGCAAAGAGAACATTTCCAGCTTCACCATCGACAACCAGGCGCAGACCGATCTGCGCTTCGGCAACTGGCAGCATCGGATACTGTTGGGGGTGGACTACCAGCGCACCACTATCGACCAAGTCAGCTTCAACGGCGGCTATGTCCCTCCGCTGTCGATTTACGATCCCGTCTATGGCCGGGGCGGCATCGAACGGCCGACGCCGTGGATGGACGCCGACATCAGCGTGGCGCAGACCGGCGTGTATCTGCAAGACCAGATCAAATGGAACGACCGGTGGGTCCTGACCCTGGGCGGCCGGTACGACGACGTATCGGGCAAGATGCGCAACCGCCAAGACGGATCCACCACGCGCTTTCCGGATAACCACTTCACCAGCCGCGCCGGCCTGGTGTATGTGGATCCGACGGGCTGGGCGCCGTACCTGAGCTATTCGGAATCGTTCTCCCCCACCGCAACCATCGATCCCGTCAGCGGCACCCCGTTCAAGCCCGAAACCGGCAAGCAATACGAAGCCGGCGTGCGCTACCAACCGGTCGGACGCACGGACAGCTACAGCGCCGCGGTCTTCGAGCTGCGCCGCAAGAACTACATCACCTACGACGACCAATCGATGCCCAGCCAGAAGGGCGAAGTGCTGGTGCGCGGCCTGGAGCTTGAAGCCACCTTCCAACCCCTGCCCCGCTTGAATGTCGTGGCCGCCTATACCTGGACGCCCAAGGCCGACGTGGTCGAAAGCAGCAATCCCGCAGAGGTCGGCAAGCAGGCCACCGCCGTACCCAAGCATCGCGCATCGCTGTGGCTGGACTACCGGTTCGAATCCGCCATCAAGGTCGGCGTGGGTGCACGCTACACCGGCACGAACTTCGGCGACGGCGAAGCCGCGCCGGCCAAGGTGCCGTCGTTCCTGCTGTTCGACGCGATGATCGGCTACCAGATCAAGAACTGGACCCTGGCGCTGAACGCCCGCAATCTGACCAACAAGACCTACATCGCCAACTGCGGCTATGGCAACTGCTACTACGGCGACCAGCGCACCGTCGTGGGCACCGCCACTTACCGCTGGTGAAGACCGGCCGGCTGCGCTTCGTAGCCGGCGCTTGATCCGCGTCAGGCGCGGGCGGACGCGCGCCTACCGGGCCGGGTAGCGCAGGCGTAGTATGGGACTTGTTGTCCTCGCCCCGCGTGGCGGCCATGACCCGCGCCGCCCTCCCCACCCTCGGAGGTTGCCATGTACAAGCACATTCTTATCCCCATCGACGGATCCAGCCTGGCCAATACCGGCCTGGAACAAGGGCTGGGCCTGGCCCGCGCATTGGGCGCCAGCGTTACCGTGGTGACGGCATACGGCTCCTTCCATATGCCATCGATGGAAACCGTGCAGCTGGAGGGCGTGCGCAAGACCTACGAACACCAGGCCAAGGAACTGGCTGGCTCGTACCTGGCAGAAGCCGCCGCCCGGGCCCAGGCCTTGGGCGTGCCTTGCACGACTGAAATGCGGGAAAGCGACACGCCCTACCAGGTCATCATCGACATCGCCTTGACGCAAGGCTGCGACCTGATCGCCATGACCTCGCACGGACGCAGCGGCATGGCCGCCCTGTTGTTGGGCAGCCAGACGCAAAAGGTCCTGGCGCACTCGACCGTGCCGGTACTGGTGTACCGCTAGGCCTGCGGGCCGTTACGCCACGGCCGCCGCGCCGTGGAACGTCTTGGGGATGCCTGCAGCGGCCACGCCGCTGCGCAGGGTCTCTTGCGGCAAGGCTTCGGCCAGCAACGCGCGCGCGGCCAGCAACCGGCCCAGGTCCACCCCCGTCCGGTAGCCCATGCTTTCCAGCATGAACACCAAGTCCTCGGTGACGATGTTGCCCGATGCGCCCGGCGCAAAGGGGCATCCGCCCAGGCCGCCCAGGCAGGAATCGAAGCTGCGGATGCCTTCGTTCAAGCCAGCCAGCGCATTGGCCAGGCCCAACCCCATGGTGTCGTGCAGATGCAGCTTGGTCAGTTGGCTGCCCACCGCATCCTGCGTGGCGCGCACCACGTCGCGCACCTGAGCCGGATGCGCATAGCCCACGGTGTCGGCCAGCGCGATTTCATCGACACCGGTTCGCGCCACGGCCGCAGCCACCAACGCCACGCGCCGCACCGGCACGTCCCCTTCCATCGAACACCCGAACGCCGTGGCGACTGCCGCGTCGATGCGCATGGGGCGCGGCTGCGACCGCACCCAGTCGACGATCGACGCCATCATCTCCACCTGCGCGTCGGTGCCCTTGCCCACGTTGGCATGGCTGTGCGTGTCACTGACCGAGATCGGGAACGACAGCACGTGCGCGCCCGCCTCGTAGGCGGCGATGGCGCCCTTCAGATTGCAGGCCAGCGCGCAGACGGTCAGGCCGTCTATCTTCAGCACGTGAGGCAGGAGGACGCCCGTGTCCGCCATCTGCGGCACCAACCGCGGCGAGACGAAACTGCCCACCTCGATTTCCCGCAAGCCCGCCTCTGCCATCTGGCGGATCCAGCGCAGCTTGTCGGCCGCCGGCATCATGCCCTTGGCCATTTGCAGCTCGTCGCGTGGCCCCACCTCACAAAGCCTGACTTCCTGGTTCATGTGCTCTCCTGTCGTGTACCCAAGCCTCTGCGCAGCCTATTGCTGCACCACGATGCCGGCGCTCTTGATCGTCTGCTGCGCCTTGCCGATATCCGACTGGATCAGGGCGGCGAACTGCGCGCTGGACACCGGGTCCGTTTCCAGCCCCTGGGACGCCAATGCCTCCTGCACGTCCTTGCGCGACAGCAGCTTGTTGAAATCGGCATTCAAGCGCGCCACGATGTCGGCGGGCGTCTTGGCCGGCGCCAGCACGCCGTAGTAGGTCACCACGCTGAAATCCTTGTAGCCCAGCTCGGCCACGGTCGGCACATCCGGCAATGCGGGGTTGCGCTTGGGCGACGTCACCGCCAGCGCGCGCACCTTGCCCGCCTTGATCAGCGAGGCCGCCGACGAGATCGACGACCCGGCAAACTGCAGATGCCCGCCCATCAGGTCGGCCAGCGCGGGTGCCGATCCCTTGTACGGCACGTGCTGCATCTTGAAGCCGGCCTCGTGCTGCAGCATTTCCATGGCGATGTGCACCCCGCCGCCCGTGCCCGACGTGCCATAGGAGATCTTGTTGGGCTCTTTCTTGGCGGCGTCGATCACTTCCGGCAAGGTCTTGTAGGGCGAGTTCTCGGCTACCAGCAGCACCATGGGCGTCGTGGCCACCAAGGCCACGGGCGCCAGATCCCTGATGGGGTCGTAGGCCACCTTCATCAGCAACGGAATCAGCGTGACGTTGTCGGATTGGCCGATCACCAGGTCATACCCTTGCGCCGGTGCGCGCGCCGCTTCAGCCAGACCTAGCGCGGTGCCGGCGCCGGGCTTGTTCTCGGGCACCACGGCCCAGCCGTTCAGCTCATGCAGCTTGTTGCTCATCAGGCGGCCGATGTAGTCGGTGCCGCCGCCCGGCGTGGACGGGATGATGATGCGGATGGGCTTGTTGGGATAGTCCTGCGCGTTGGCCGTGCAGGCGACGGCCAACGCGGCCAGCGCAATCAGTTTTCGAATCATGGGGTCTCCTCTTTGATGGATGTCTTGGCGGTCTGGCGCCGCGTCGACAGGGCACAAGCGCTATGGCCTGGTCATGCAATGACTCCCGCCGCGCGCAGCGCATCGATACGCGCCGCATCCAGCCCCAGGCTCTGCAAGATGGCGTGGGTCTGGCCGCCTTGTACGGGCGGATCGCAACGCTTGCCGGCCTTGCGCCCGTCGAATTCGATGGGCAGCGCAGCCGTGGATATTTCACTGCCGTCGGGCAGCAGGGTCTTGAGCAATGCGCCCCCCGCATTCAGGTGCGCGTCGTCCAGCAAGTCATGCGGCTGGCGGATCGGTCCGTAAGACAGATTGGCGGCCTCCAGGGCCTCGCACAATGCATCGGTCTTCCAGGTTTTCAGGATCTCGGCCACGCCGGGCACCAACCATGACCGGGCGGCTTCGCGGTCGACGGCCGTGGCCAGCCGCGGGTCGGCGGCCCACTCCGGCGGCAGGAATTTCTGAGCGAAATTGCGCCACTGCGCATCCCCCACCACGGCGACGAACACGCGGCCGTCCGCCGTCTCGAAGACGTCGTACACGCCCCACGGCGGCTTGCGCTCCGCGCCCATGGGTTTGGGCGCCGTGCCGGTCAGCTGATATTGCGCGATGAACTGCGCCACCAGCAGCAGGTTGTTCTCGAACAGGCCCGACCGCACATGGCGGCCGCGGCCCGTAGCATGGCGGTCGTGCAGCGCAGCCAGCGCGCCCACCACCCCGAAGGTGCCACCCAGAATGTCGTTGACGGACGCCGCCACCCGCTGCGGCGTATCCGCGCCGCCGTTGATATAGGCCAGCCCGCCCATCATCTGCACGACTTCATCCAGCGCCGTACGATGCTTGTACGGGCCCGACAGAAAACCCTTCAACGACACATAGATCAGCCCCGGGTTTTCGGCCGACAGGGACTCGTAGTCCAGCCCGTACTGCGCCAGGCTGCCATCGCGGAAGTTCTCCACCACCATGTCGGTCTGCAGGGCCAGCTTGCGCACCACGTCCTGCCCTTCAGGCGATTTCAGATCGATCGCCAGGCTCTGCTTGTTGCGGTTGAACACCGGGAAATAACCGCTGCCCGACCCTTTCAGGCGGCGCGTGCGGTCGCCGTCGATGGGTTCCACCTTGATCACGTCGGCGCCCAGGTCTGCCAACGACAGGCCGGCGGCCGGCCCCATGATCATGTGGGACAGTTCCAGCACCTTGATTCCCCGCAGGGGTAACTCAGAACTATCCATGAAGGGTGAAGCCGGTGCTGCGCTCATCAACGTTTCCTCTGCCTGCCGGGTGGTCGGATGCGTGCCGGCCAGGTCAGAAGACCGTCATGCCGCCCCGCGAATGCGTCCATCATCGCGGGCCTGCCCGTCTTCCGGGTAGCGGTCTTTCAGCACGGGGGCATTCTCGTTTGGGAACGTCCGGGTTTGCCCCTAACGCTCGCCTGCCGGCAGCACGCCCAAATGGGCCAGCAAGGCCCGGGCGGCGGGCGACAGGGCATCCGGATCCCGCACTGCAATACAGATCGGCGTGCTGGACCACGGGCCAGTCAACGGCACGAAGCGGATGTCCAGGTGCGACAAGCGCGCCTTCAGGTACTGCGGCACCACGGCCACGCCCATGCCGCGCGCGACCAACATGCAGATGGTCTCGTGCGAACTCACCCGCGCGCTGATGCGCCGCATCACGCCCGCGTCTTTCGCGGCCTGTTCAAATACGCTGCTGATGCCGTTGTCGCGGTTCAGCTCGATCTGCTCAAAGGGCAGCAATTGCGCGTAATCCAGCATCTCGCGGTCGGCCAGCAGGTGCTGGCCCGGCACCACCGCCGCCAGCTCGCAATGGCCGCAGGCGAACACCTGCAAGCCGTCATGGCCGAAATCCGACCCGGCGGCCACATCGGCGTGGCCGTCCAGCACGGCGCGGAACGCCGCTTGGGTCGTGTCTTCTTCCAGCGAGATATCGATTTGCGGATAGGCCCGGCGAAACGACTGGATCTGGGCGGGCAGCTCGCCCGACAGGGCCGCCACGCTGACGGCCAGCCGAATATGGCCGCGCACGCCGGTCGCAAACCCCGCCATCTCGCGATGCATGCGGTCCATGTCCTGCAGCAGGCGGCGCGCATGGGTGGCCAGCGCGTTGCCCGCCGGCGTGGGTTGCACCCCTTTGACGCCGCGCTCCAGGAGGGGCACGCCAAAGGCTTCTTCCATCTCGGACATGCGCTTGCTGACGGCGGACGGCACGATGTTTTCGCGCGCGGCGGCGCGGGCCAGGCTGCCTTCTTCCAAGGCGGACAAGAACAATCGAAGCGATACGGGGTCGATATCACGGGGGGCTGACGGGACAGGCAGGACAGGCTTCATGGCAGGAAGTGTCCCGCGTTGCCCGCCCGAGGAGGGATCGGGGTTTTCCCGCACGCAGGACCTGGGTATGATCCGCAGTCCGGCCGCTCAGCGGCCTTCGTTTTGCGGATCACGCGCCCCCATGCAATGCCCACGCTGTAACTGGCAGAACCCGGCCTCCAATACCCTGTGCTTCAGTTGCCAAGCGCCGTTGCCGGTCAAAGCGGCAGCGCCTGCGTCCGCCCCCGCCAAGCGGGCAGCCCCGGCGCAGAATGCGCCCGTGTTCCCCAGCATCTGGGTCCGGCTGGGCGCCACCGCCATCGACGGCCTGTTCATGGTGGCGGCGATATTCACTTTGATCTGGGCCGCCTCGCTTACCTACGAGGGTCTGACCGGCGAGCCCCGGCCCGTGCTGCTGCTGGTGCTGGCCGGGCTGATCGGCTGGCTGCTGCCGGCCTTCATGGACGCCTGGACCAATGGATCCCCCGGCAAACGCCTGTTGAAACTGCGCGTGGTGAACCGCAAGGGGCAGGCCCCGGGCCTCGCCCGCTCGATATGGCGGCACACGCTGAAGTACACGCTGAACCTGGCGCTGCCGGGTCTGTTCCACCATATCCAGCAAGCCATCTTCGGCGAACGGGCGATGCACAACGCCCTGGCCGGCACGCACGTCGTCGCCAGCCGGGCGCACCCGCGTGCGGTGCAGGCAGCCGTCGCCAAGGCGCCCGCGGTCACCGGCACGGGCAAGTTCCTGTTCTTCGTATTCGGCGTGCTGGCGCTGGTGCTGGGCGGCGTGGTCATCGGGGTGGGCGTCATGAGCGGGGACGATAGCGACAACCCCTTGCATGCCGACGTCCGCCGTTTTGACCTGGTGTCCGACCCCATCCGCATGCTGGTCGAGAACCACTACCGCAGCAAGAAGGCCTTTCCCGCAACGTTGGAAGATATCGGCATGACCCAGGAATCGCTGCAGAACAGCGGCTTTTCCAAGCTGGAGATGAACCCCATCAACGGCGTGCTGCGGCTGACGATTGCCGGCACGCCGCGCGAGGACGGTTTTCCCACGCTGGCGGGCAAGCACCTGATGTACCTGCCGGAGCTGCGATCGGAGAAGAAAGGCGGCGGCATCCGCCGCTGGCAGTGCGGCAGCGACGATATCGCCCAAGCCGACCGCCCCTATAGCTGCCGCCACGACACCAGCGCCTTTGCGCGCTAGTCCGCCCTTTTGAATACGGAACACCCCGCATGTCCAGTCTGATCGAAGCCATCCACCGCGCCGACGACGGCCACGACCACGCGCAGATGCTCGCCTTGTGCGAACAGGGCGTGCGCGAACAGCCCGGGTCCGCGGTGATGTGGGCCCTGCGCGCCCGCTATCACGACAAGCGCAGCGCCCACGCCTTGCGCGATGCCGACCTAGCCCGGTCGCTGACCTTGGACCCGCAGTGCAGCGACGCCCTGCGCGTGCGCACCACCGCGCTCTATGACGCCGGCGAACAGCAGGAAGCCTGGCGCCTGCTGCGCGACGCGCGGCAGCGCGCGCCCTCGCATTTCGGCTTGATGATGTCCGAAGCCTATCTGCTGATCAACGACCGCCGGCTGGAAGACGCCATCGAATGCTGGACCCGCGCCTCCCAGCTACGGCCGTCCGCCGCGGCCCCGCATTGCTACATCGGTTCCAACCTGCACAACGCCGGCCGCTACCAGGACGCCCTGCCCTACCATCAGCGCGCCGTGGCGCTTGCGCCCAACAACGGCGGCTTCCTGTATGACGCGGGCAACAACTACCGCCGCCTGGGCGACCTGAAGAACGCCATTGCGATGTTCGACCGCGCCCGCGCCATCCTGGGCGAGGAAAACGCCATCCAGCACAACCGGGCGTCATGCCTGCAAGCGCTGGAGCGTCATGAAGACGCGGTTGAAGAATGGACCAGCCTGCTGCGCCGCGAACCCGATTGGGATTGGCCGCTGGAAGGCAAGGCGCGGTCGCTGCACCGCCTGGGCCGCGCCCAAGAGGCCGTGCCGTTGTGGCGGCATCTGGACGCGCTGTCGGACAACGGCTGGGAAGGCCGCAAGGAACAGGCCCGTGAGTACGTGCGCAGCGGCGACCCTGAGCTGGCCGAGCAAGCCTTGCAAGGGCTGGATCCGATGAACAGCGGCGACGCGCAATTGCTCTTCGTCGCCGGCAACGCGCAGCGCGACCAGCGCAACTGGGAAGCCGCGCTTGCCTACTACCTGCGCGGCTATGAACTTGCGCCCGACAACGATTTCCTGCCGGGCAACGCCGCCGACATGCTGACCCGCCTGGAGCGCTACGCCGAAGCCCTGCCGTTGTCGGAAGTGGCGATTTCGCTGGACCCCGACTGGCTGAAGTGGCGCCGGGTCCGCATCGACGCGCTGACGAACCTGGGCCGTGGCGCCGAGGCGGTTGCCGATGCCGACCGCGCACTCACGAAGTGGCCGGACAGCGGCCCCCTGCACGCCGAACGCATCAACGCGCTGATTGCCGCCAAGCAACAGGAAGAAGCGCTTGCCGCGTGCGACCGCCTGATCGGGCTGGATCCCGACTACCGCAGCTGGGCCATGTTTTCGCGCGGCGAAATCTACGGCCACCTGAAGCGCCATGCAGAATCGGCCATGGCCTTCCGCCAGGCAGCGGCCTCATACCAGCAGAATGGCAAGCCCGAATACCAGGATCTGTCGCTGCGCCGCGCCCAGGCGGCGGAAGATGCCGCTGCCGCACCGCGCGGGTTCCTTGGCCGCTTGTTCGGCCGGAAGTAGGCGCGTGGTTGCCCCGGTTTGCCGCGGGCGCGACAATATCCCTGCGCCCAAGATGGTATAGTCACGCCCGCTGCCGGCCCTGCATGAGCCGTGCAACGCCCGAGTGGTGAAATTGGTAGACACAAGGGACTTAAACTAATTTGAGCCCTTTGGAGGAAACTCCAAAGGTGTAGCCCGTCAAATTCGGCGAACGCCCTGGACCTGTTCCGAGCCAACGCCGAGCCAAGCCCCGGTTGAAAAACCGGGGAAGGTGTAGAGAGCAGACGGCGGGCACCTAAGGCCGCAAGGCTATGGTGAAGGCGTGCTCCAGACCACGAACAGCGCCCCGCGCTGGCGGCGAAAGCCGAAGTGGTAAGAAAATCCCTCGGCCGCAAGGTCGTACCGGTTCGATTCCGGTCTCGGGCACCACTATTTTTGCCGTTCGAAGGCCTTGGCCTTTCACATTCCCATCTTGACCGCTCCTGCCGCCCCCGCCCCCTTCATCGTCCTGGACGCCTGCGTGCTGATGTCCGGCATTCTGCGCCGGTTGCTGCTGCGTCTGGCCGAGGCCGGCGTGTTCATTCCGGTCTGGACGGAACGCATCGGCGAAGAATGGCGCCGAAACGCGTCACGCATCTGGGACATCCCGCCGGAAGTGCTGGCGGAATTCTGGGCCGACATGAACGCGCGATTTCCCGAGGCCAACGAAGCCGACACGCAGGTGTACGAAGCCTCGCTGCGCTACAGCGACCCGAAAGACTTCCACGTGATCGCGGCCGGCCTGGCGCGGCGCGCGCGCTGCGGGCTGCAACAACCGCCCGTCGTGCAGATCGCCACCTGGAACCTGAAGGATTTCAACCGGTCGGAATTGCGCCGCCAAGGGCTGGATGTCTACAACCCGGACCGGATGCTGGTGCAATGGTGGCAGGCCAACGCGGCGCGCATGCGCGAAGCCATCGCCCAGATTCCCGCCGACTACGTCGCGCTGGGCCGCGAGCCCGAGCCCCTATCCACGACCTTGCATCGCGAACGCCTGTACGGCCTGAAGAGCCTGGTGGCGCGCGACGCCGCGCAACGCGACGCCGCCTGATCGCCCGGCTAACCGTCGTTTCTAGTGATCGTGATTGCTGGCCGCAAACCCGGCAGCATTCAGAATGTCGATCACTTCCAGAATGTGGTCGGGACCACGCGTCTGCAACACGAAGTCCACTTCGACATTACGCACCGGCAATGAGGTGAACGCGCGCTGGTGATGCACTTCGGTGATGTTTGCCTGGGCGTCGGCGATCAGCTTGGTGGCGTGCGCCAAAGCACCCGGCAAGTCGCGCAAGTCCACGCGGATGCGGGCCAGACGCCCGGCGCGTACCATGCCGCGTTCGATCAGTTCGCCCAGCATCAACGGATCGATGTTGCCGCCCGTCAGCACCAGCCCGATGCGCTTGCCCTTGAAGCGGTCGCTGCCCGCTTCCTGCGCGCGCAGCAGTGCGGCCAAACCCGCGGCGCCGGCGCCTTCCACCACGGTCTTCTCAATTTCCAGCAGCACCACGATCGCGTGCTCGATATCGCTTTCGCTGACCAGTTCAATCTGGTCGACCAGTTGGCTGACGATGGGCTGGGTCAACGCGCCCGGCGACTTCACGGCGATGCCTTCGGCAATGGTGTACTGGCCCTGCGGCATGGACACGCCCTTGACGGCGGCGTACATCGACGGGAAGCGCTCGGTCTGCACGCCAACGATTTCGATGCCCGGCTTCAAGGCCTTGGCTGCCGTGGCGATCCCCGAGATCAGGCCGCCACCGCCGATGGCGATGACCAGCGTGTCCAGCTGGGGCTGGTCTTCCAGCATCTCCAGCGCCACGGTGCCCTGCCCCGAAATGACGGCTTCGTCGTCATAGGGGTGGATCATGATCAGCCCGCGCGCTTGCGCCAGCTCATAGCCATGGGCCTTGGCGTCGTCGAAGGTGTCGCCCGCCAACACCACTTCGGCGCCGAAGCGGCGCGTGTTGGCCACCTTGACCGTCGGCGTGAAGCGCGGCATCACGATCACGGCGGGCACGCCCATGCGCTGCGCATGGTAAGCCACGCCCTGGGCATGGTTGCCGGCCGATACCGCGATCACGCCCTTGGCGCGCTCTTCGTCGGACAGGGTCAGCATGCGGTTCAACGCGCCGCGTTCCTTGAACGAAGCCGTGAACTGCAGGTTCTCGAACTTCAGCCAGATCTCGGCGCCGAAAATGTCGGACAGCGTGCGCGACAGGGTAAAGGGGGTCTTCAGCACCTGGCCGCGCAGGTTTTCGCGGGCGGTCTGGATAGAGGCGATATCGATCACGATGGGTAGATCCGGTTAGCGGACAGGCAGAAAATTGAACAGCAGCAGGCCCTGCGCATAGTTGATCCCGATGCGCCGCGAGTTTTCACCCAGCAGGTTGGCGATCAGGTCCAGCCGGCCGATGATGGCGCCGAACTCCCGCTCGAAGCTGAGGTTCGTGGCGTTGGGGGACATTTCGTTGGCCAGCAACAGCGGCTCGCCTTGGTTGTTGCGGCGCGACGCCAGCAACCAGGCGGCGGCCTCGACATTCCGTGCGGCATTGTAGACCCGCTGGCCGTCCAGCGCGTCGGTGGCATACAGCCGGGTCTTGCCGTTGTGGGCCGCGATGATGGTGTCGGCCAGGCCGTAGATGAAGGCGCCGACGCGGTCGCCCGAGTAGTTGGGGTCCAGCGACACAGCCAGGATCTGGATGTCGCGCAGGCCGGCCAGGTCGCTGGGCGGGATGCGGACCTCGATGGCGTGCTTGACGCGATTCACGGCCGTCTTCTGGTCCGCCACGCCGGTCTTGCGCCATTCTCGGGGGTTTCGGCGGTAGAGCTTGTCCAGCAGGGAATACAGGCTCGCCAGGTTGTCGCGGACTTCCAGCGTGACGGTGCGGTTGAAGTCGGTCTGTCCGAACTGGTCGGCCGACATGTCTTCGCTATTGGGTCCGCGCTGGCCCGGACCGGGGCTGCTCATGCAGCCAGTCAGCAGCACGGCAAGCAGCACCGCGGCGGTGGCGCCACCTGGCCATCCCGTCATACCTGACTCATCCGATTCCCCCTTTTCTGCCGCAAGACTTTACAGCAAGGTCGGCGAAGATGGGAGACGTCAGCGGGGTGAAGTCGCAAGAAGATGAATCAGGCCGCTGGCCGATTTATTGTGGCGCAGCAAAAAAAACGGCGCCTCGCGGCGCCGTTCTTCGTTCAATCAGCCTGCCAGCTTATTCAGCTTGCGGTTCCGATTGGGGGGCAGCTTCGGTAGCGGCAGCGGGTTGCTGCGCTTCGATGCCGCCGATCGCCTTGATGGACAGGCGCAGGCGGCCCTTGTCGTCGGCCTCGATGACCTTGACGCGGACTTGCTGGCCGACCTTCAGCACATCGTTGATGTTCGCGATGCGGTAGTTGGCGATTTCCGAGATGTGCAGCAGACCATCACGGCCCGGCAGCACTTGCACGATGGCGCCGAAGTCCAGCAGACGCAGGACCGAGCCTTCGTAGATCTGGCCCACTTCGACGTCGGCGGTCAGTTCGACGATGCGGCGCTGGGCTTCTTTGGCCTGCGCTTCGTCGACGCTGGCGATCACGATCGTGCCGTCGTCGGAGATGTCGATCTGCGTGCCGGTTTCTTCGGTCAGCGCGCGGATGGTGGCGCCGCCCTTGCCGATCACGTCGCGGATCTTCTCGGGGTTGATCTTGATGGTCAGCATGCGCGGGGCGAAAGCCGAGAGCTCGCCACGCGAACCGTCCAGCGCTTCCTTCATCTTGGTCAGGATGTGCAGGCGGCCTTCGCGGGCTTGCGCCAGCGCCACTTGCATGATTTCCTTCGTGATGCCCTGGATCTTGATGTCCATCTGCAGTGCGGTGACGCCGTTTTCGGTGCCCGCAACCTTGAAGTCCATGTCGCCCAGGTGATCTTCGTCACCCAGAATGTCGGTCAGCACAGCGAACTTGCCGCCGTCCAGGATCAGGCCCATGGCCACGCCGGCCACGTGATCCTTGACCGGCACGCCGGCGTCCATCATGGCCAGCGAGCCGCCGCAGACCGAAGCCATCGACGACGAGCCGTTGGACTCGGTGATTTCCGACACGATGCGGATCGTGTACTGGAAGTCTTCAGGCGCCGGCAGCAGCGGGATCAGCGAGCGCTTGGCCAGACGGCCGTGGCCGATTTCGCGGCGCTTGGGCACACCGATGCGGCCCGTTTCGCCAGTGGCGAACGGAGGCATGTTGTAGTGCATCATGAAGCGGTCACGGTACTCGCCCATGAGCGCGTCGATGATCTGTTCGTCTTGCTTGGTGCCCAGCGTGGCAACGACCAGCGCTTGCGTTTCACCACGGGTGAACAGCGCGCTGCCGTGTGCGCGGGGCAGCACGCCCAGACGCACGCTGATGGGGCGCACGGTGCGGGTGTCGCGGCCGTCGATACGCGGTTCGCCGTTCAGGATCTGGCCGCGGACGATGGCCGATTCCAGCGAGAACATGATGTTGTCGACGGTCACGGCGTCCGGCAGCGACTCGCCCTTTTCAGCGGCGGCGGCAGCCAGCTTGGCCGACACGTCAGCCGACACTTCACGCAGCTTGGCGGTACGGGCTTGCTTTTCGCGGATCTGGTAGGCGGCGTTCAGGCCTTCCTGGGCAGCCGAGGTCACGGCGGCGATCAGGGCTTCGTCCTTGGCCGGAGCTTGCCAGTCCCAGTCGGGCTTGCCAGCGTCCTTCACCAGTTCGTGAATGGCGTTGATGACAGCCTGCATCTGCTCGTGGCCGTAGACCACGCCGCCCAGCATGATTTCTTCGGACAGCTGTTGGGCTTCCGATTCCACCATCAGCACGGCGTTTTCGGTACCGGCGACAACCAGGTCCAGCTTGGACGACTTCAGCTGCGAAGCGGTCGGGTTCAGGGCGTACTGGCCATCGATGTAGCCCACGCGCGCGGCGCCGATCGGGCCGTTGAACGGGATGCCCGAAATGGCCAGAGCGGCCGAGGCACCAATCATGGCGGCGATGTCGGGATCGATCTCGGGATTGACCGACAGCGTGTGGATGACCACTTGGACTTCGTTGTAGAAGTCTTCGGGGAACAGCGGACGCAGCGGACGGTCGATCAGGCGCGAGGTCAGCGTTTCCTTTTCGGACGGCTTGCCTTCACGCTTGAAGAACCCACCCGGAATACGGCCGGCAGCGTAGGTCTTCTCGATGTAGTCGACGGTCAGCGGGAAAAACGTTTGACCCGGCTTGGCCTTCTTGGAAGCCACAACGGTGGCCAGAACAACGGTGTCCTCGATCGACACCACAACGGCGCCGGAGGCCTGGCGAGCGATTTCGCCAGTTTCCAGAACGACCGTATGCTGGCCGTATTGGAACGATTTTGTCACTTTGTTGAACATGACGATTATTCCTTACAAATGAAAAACCGTGGCCGTCGCGACAATACGTCGCACCGACCACGGTTATTGCGTCATGGGGAGCCAGCCCCGTCGATCACTTACGCAGACCGAGTTTTTCGATCAGAGCGCGGTACGAATCGGGATTGCGGCCCTTGAGATAGTCGAGCAGCTTGCGGCGACGGCTGACCATACGCAGCAGACCGCGGCGCGAGTGATGGTCCTTCATGTGTTCTTTGAAGTGACCAGTCAGTTCGTTGATACGGGCGGTGAGCAGAGCCACCTGAACTTCGGGGGAGCCGGTATCGCCTTGAGCGCGTTGGAATTGCGCAACGATATCGGATTTCTTGATGTCAGCTACAGACATTGATGACCTCTTCGGACATGCGACAGGGCCGAGGTGCCCTGACGTGGTTTGGAAAAAATTTGCGATCCCGGCGATAAGCGTTTTTGCTTTCTCACTGCTGCTTCAATAGCTGTGAAGGGGCCCTCTGAAGGCGGTTCCTTCTCCAGCCGGACTGCCGGCGCAAAGCATCTTGCAAAATCAATACACTTGATAAAGCTCGATGATTATAGCTGATTCGCTAGAATTACCCCAGAGACGGTTTCGGCCGATCGGCAGAGGCCGGTAGGTGCCCGACGGGCGCCCCAGAGGAGCAAATATATGTCTAAATATTACAAAATCGCCCGCACCGCCCTCGCCTCGCTGGCGCTGACCGGGCTTGCGGCTTGTGCCAACCTGGCCCAGGTGCCCCCCGGCACGCCCTACGGCGAGGTCCTGACCCAGTTCGGCCAGCCCAACTTTACTTGCCCGCAAGCCGGCGGCGGCCAACGTGTGATCTGGACGCAACAGCCCATGGGCCAATTCGCCTGGGGGACCAATGTGGGCACCGACGGCCGCGTGGGCCAAGTGGTGCCGCTGCTGACCGACCAGCACTTCAAGGTGCTGGAAGTGGGCGAATGGGGACCGGACCGCGTGCGTTGCGAATTCGGGCCGCCAGCGCGCATCGAAGAAGCGGGCCTGGGCGAAAAGCGCGAAGTCGTGTGGTCGTATCGCTACAAGGAAAACGGCGTCTGGAATTCGCTGATGTACGTCTACATGGGCCGCGACGGCAGCAAGCTGACGCACTTCCACCCCGGCCCCGACCCCATGTACGACGACGACAAGTTCATGTGGCGCTGACTTCCCCCGCCTCAAAAACAAAACCCGCCGGATCGGCGGGTTTTGTTTTGAATGGTGCGAGCGGATCAGGAAGAATGGCCGCGGCGCTCTTGCGTCAGGCGACGGGCCTTGTTCCAGCGCCAACCCCACATGATCCAGCCCGACAGACCGTACAGCACGAAGAGACCGAACAGCACGACCGGGGGATCGCTGGACACGAAGACGAACACGGCCACCACCAGCAAGATGCCCCAGAACGGCACGCTGCGGCCCAGGGCGAAGCTCTTGCCGCTGAAGAACGGGGCGTTCGACACCATGGTGATGCCGGCGTACATGGTCAGCGTGAACGCCACCCAGGCCATCAGGCTGTCATGGATAGGCAGTTTGTTGTCCACGGCCAGCCAGACGAAACCCGCCACCAGCGCGGCCGCAGCCGGGCTGGGCAAGCCCTGGAAATAGCGTTTGTCGACGACGGCGATATTGGTGTTGAACCGTGCCAGGCGCAAGGCGGCACCGGCCACATAGACGAAGGCGGCCAGCCAGCCCCAGCGGCCCAAGTCGTTCAGGATCCACTCGTACATGACCAGCGCGGGCGCCACGCCGAAGGACGTCATGTCCGACAGCGAGTCGTATTGTTCGCCGAAGGCGGACTGCGTGTTGGTCAGCCGGGCAACCCGGCCGTCCATGCCGTCCAGCACCATGGCCACGAAAATGGCGATGGCGGCGACTTCGAAGCGATCGTTCATGGCCTGCACCACGGCATAGAACCCCGCAAACAACGCCGCAGTGGTGAATGCGTTGGGCAGCAGGTAGATGCTTCGGTGGCGGTTCTCGGAATCGCGCATGGAAAAATTGGGCATGGTCTCAATAACTTACAACGGACTGTGAAAGGTTAACCCATCTGGCCCCGCTTGCGGGACAGAGCAAGCCGCGTGCCTGAGCAATAAGCCAAGAAAAAGCGGCATGCCCTCGCAGGCATGCCGCTTTGATCGCTGTTGCGCGAGGGTTAACCCCCCGCGCATGGGCGTCGATCAGTTCTTGGACTTGTCCACCAGCTTGTTGGCGGCGATCCAGGGCATCATGGCGCGCAGCTTGCCGCCCACTTGCTCGATCTGCGATTCCGCGTTGATGCGGCGGCGCGAGGTCAGGGTCGGGGCGCCGGCGGTGTTTTCCAGGATGAACTTCTTGGCGTATTCGCCGGTCTGGATGTCCGTCAGGCACTGGCGCATGGCCTTGCGGGTTTCGTCGGTGACGATCTTCGGGCCCGTTTCGTACTCGCCGAACTCGGCGTTGTTCGAAATCGAGTAGTTCATGTTGGCGATGCCGCCTTCATAGATCAGGTCGACGATCAGCTTCAGTTCGTGCAGGCATTCGAAGTACGCCATTTCGGGCGCGTAGCCGGCTTCCACCAGCGTGTCGAAACCGGCCTTGATCAGTTCGACGGTACCGCCGCACAGGACGGCTTGTTCGCCGAACAGGTCGGTTTCGGTTTCTTCGCGGAAGTTGGTTTCGATGATGCCGGCACGGCCGCCGCCGTTGGCGCTGGCGTACGACAGGGCCACGTCACGCGCGGCGCCCGACTTGTCCTGGTACACGGCCACCAGGTGGGGCACGCCGCCACCTTGCTTGTACGTGTTGCGCACCGTGTGGCCCGGGGCCTTCGGGGCGATCATGATGACGTCGATGTCTTCACGCGGCACGACCTGGCCGTAGTGAACGTTGAAGCCGTGGGCGAAAGCCAGGGCGGCGCCAGCCTTGATGTTGGCGTGCACTTCCTTGTTGTAGACCGAGGCGATGTTCTCGTCGGGCAGCAACATCATGACGATGTCGGCGGACTTGACGGCATCAGCCACTTCCTTAACTTCCAGGCCGGCGTTGGCGGCCTTGTTCCACGAAGCGCCGCCCTTGCGCAGGCCGACGACGACCTTCACGCCCGACTCATGCAGGTTCTGCGCGTGCGCGTGGCCTTGCGAACCATAGCCGATGATGGCAACGGTCTTGCCTTTGATGAGGGACAGATCGCAGTCTTTGTCGTAGAAAACTTTCATGGTTGTGCTCCAGATTCCAGTATTTGGATATTCGATTGGTTCAGATGTAGGGTGCGGCTTGGCCTGGAAGGCCGGTCAAATCTTCAAAATCCGTTCACCGCGTCCGATGCCGGACACGCCGGTGCGTACGGTTTCAAGGATGGCACTGCGGTCCAGGGCCTCCAGGAAGGCCTGTACTTTTTCCTGCACCCCGGTCAATTCGATGGTGTAGGACTTGTCGGTGACGTCGATGATGCGGCCGCGGAAGATGTCCGCCATGCGCTTCATCTCTTCGCGTTCCTTGCCCACGGCGCGCACCTTCACGAGCATCAGCTCGCGCTCGATGTGGGCGCCTTCGGTCAGGTCCACCACTTTAACGACATCCACCAGGCGGTTCAGGTGCTTGGTGATCTGTTCGATGACTTCATCGGAACCGGTCGTCACGATGGTCATGCGCGACAGCGTGGAATCCTCGGTGGGCGCCACGGTCAGGGTCTCGATGTTGTAGCCCCGCGCGGAAAACAGCCCCACCACGCGCGACAGCGCGCCGGGTTCGTTCTCGAGGAGGACGGAAATCACGTGCTTCATAGTGGCCTCCTTACAGGTCTTCAGAGCCAAGCAGCATTTCGGTCAGCCCGCGGCCTGCCTTGACCATCGGCCACACGTTTTCGGTGCGGTCGGTGATGAAATCCAGGAAGACCAGACGTTCCTTGTGCTTGCCGAACGCTTCGCGCAACGCCGGTTCGACATCTGCCGGACGCTCGATGCGCAGACCCACGTGGCCATAGGCCTCGGCCACCTTGACGAAGTCGGGCAGCGAATCCATGTAGGACTCGGAATAGCGCGAGCCGTAATCGATCTGCTGCCATTGCCGGACCATGCCCAAGAAACGGTTGTTCAGGCAGACGATCTTCGGCGTCAGGCGGTACTGGTGGCAGGTCGACAGTTCCTGGATGTTCATCTGGATCGACGCTTCGCCGGTGATGACGGCGACGTCGTGCCCAGGGTTGGCCATCTGCACGCCCATCGCGTACGGCAGCCCCACACCCATGGTGCCCAGGCCGCCGGAGTTGATCCAGCGGCGCGGCTTGTCGAACTTGTAGTACTGGGCCGCCCACATCTGGTGCTGGCCCACGTCGGACGTGACGAAGGCGTCGCCGCCGGTCACTTCCCAGAGCTTTTCCACCACGTACTGCGGCTTGATGACTTCATCCGAGTTGGCGAACTTCAGGCATTCCTTGCCGCGCCAGGTCTCGACCTGCTCCCACCACTTGGTGATGGAGGCGGGCTTGTGCTCGGCGGCCGCCACTTCGTACTGGGCGCTCAGGTCGGCCAGCACGTCCTTGACGTTACCGACGATCGGGACGTCCACGCGCACGCGCTTGGAGATCGACGACGGATCGATATCGATATGGATGATCTTGCGGGCGTTCTGCGCGAAGTGCTTGGGATTGCCGATCACACGGTCGTCGAAACGGGCCCCGATGGCCAGCAACACGTCGCAGTGCTGCATCGCCATGTTGGCTTCGTACGTGCCGTGCATGCCCGGCATGCCCACGAACTGGCCGCTGCTGGCCGGGTAGCCGCCCAGACCCATCAGGGTGCTGGTGCAGGGCGCGCCCAGCTGCGACACGAGCTTGTTGAGCTCGGGCGCGGCGTTCGACAGGATGACCCCGCCGCCCGTGTAGATCATCGGCCGCTCGGCGGCCAGCAGCATCTGCACGGCTTTCTTGATCTGCCCCTGGTGGCCCTTGTTCACGGGCGCGTAGGAACGCATCGAGATCTCGCCCTTGGGCGGCGTGTACTTGCACTGCGCGACGGTGATGTCCTTGGGGATATCCACCAGCACCGGGCCGGGACGGCCCGTGCGCGCGATATAGAACGCGCGGCGCATGGTTTCGGCCAGGTCCTTGACGTCGCGCACCAGGAAGTTGTGCTTGACGCAGGGACGCGTGATGCCGACGGTGTCGCATTCCTGGAAGGCATCCTCGCCGATGGCCGCAGTGGGCACTTGCCCGCTGATGATGACCATGGGGATGGAATCCATATAGGCGGTGGCGATGCCGGTGACGGCATTGGTCACGCCCGGGCCGCTGGTCACGAGGCAGACGCCGACCTTTTGCGACGAGCGCGAATAGGCATCGGCGGCGTGCACGGCGGCTTGCTCGTGACGAACCAGGATATGCTGAAATTTGTCTTGCTTGAAGATCGCGTCGTAGATGTAAAGCACTGCGCCGCCGGGATAGCCGAAAACGTGTTCCACGCCCTCATCGGCCAGGCAGCGCACGACGATATCGGCGCCATTCATTTCCATGTTGTATTTCCTTTCAGTACCGGCCCTGCAACCCTGACTGCTGCTCGCCCGGATACGGCGGCAACGGAACCCATACCGGCTACGACAACATGATCCGGCGCTTAGCGGCTCACGGAGCCACGCCACCCGGACACCCTGCCGACCCGGCACACGCTCGACAGAACGCAGTGCAAACGCCCCTTGGGGACGCTGGAGGTCGAAATGGAAGCTTTGGCAACACACGCTTGTGGCGCGGCCAACAGCAAGTATCACTGCGGCAGGATGGCTGGGAGGTGACCCTGACCATCCGCCTCAACGCGCCGGTTTCGGATAGGCAGACCGACGCAAGAGATGGAATTTACCGCGTTGCGTCAAAGGTAGCAAATCAAGGTTTGACAACCGTTGCACGGGCGATGCACCAAGCATGCAGGGAAACTCCGGTAACGATCTGACCCCAAAAATCCAGACGACGTCTCTATACTTATCCGGTCGCCCACAGCCCGCCGCCTTCCCATGGATTTGCGCATTGCCAGCATCCGCCGCTTCCTCTATAGCCACTACTTCTTCGGAGGGGTGCGCCAGGGGGTCGGCATGCTGTTGCCCGTGCTGGTGCTGGGCGGCATCTTCGGCAACTACACCACGGGGCTGGTCGCGACTTTCGGTGCGCAGTGCCTGGCCATCATCGACCAGCCGGGCGGGCCGCAGCGCCATCGCACGAACGAGATGCTGGGCGGGGCCGCGCTGGGCACGTTGACCGTCATCATCACCGGGCTGGCGTCCACGCACCCGGTGCTGATCTGGCTGGTCGTCATTGCCCAGTGCTTCGTCTATTCGATGTTCACCGTGTTCGGCAAGCGCGGCGGGCTGATCGGCTTTGCCGGCCTGCTCCTGATGACCTTGACCATGCATTCGCCGCTGGAGCCGCACGAGGTCCTGGCGCATGCCGCCGCCACCCTGGGCGGCGCCCTGTTCTACGTGGTGTTCAGCCTGGGCTTTTCGCGCCTGTTCTGGCTGCGCGAGGAACAGCAGGCCATGTCTGTGGCGCTGTTCGCCACCGGCGACTACGTGGCGGCCCGCGCCGCCTTCTACGATGCGACCGCCGACCTGGACGAGGCCTACCGAACGCTGATCCAGCGCCAGTCCGTCATGACGGAAAAGCATCAGGCCGCCCGCGACATGGTCTTGCGCGCCCTGCCCCGCGGCAAAGGCCTGGGCGACCGCCAGCGGGTGATGATCTGGAACATGTTCGTCGACATGCTGCAGTTGCTGGACACGCTGGTGGCCACGCACACCGACTACGCGGCGCTGCGCCGCACGCTGGCCGGCAACGACTGCCTGATGTTCATGCGGGACGCGCTGGTGAAGATGTCGCTGGAGCTGAACCGCATCGCGCTGGACGTGTCGCGCGGCCGCCAGGTGCAGTACCGCAGCAGCGCCCGCGCCGAATTGCGCGCCATCGAATACGAGATCGAACAGTTGAAGCAACAGGGCCTGGGCGAGCGCGAACCCGAGATGCTGGCGCTGATCATCCAGGTGCTGCGCCGGCTGCGCAATTCCGCCCGCATCGTCGACCGGCTGGCCGATCACACCGCGGCTTCGCCGGATGCCAAGCCCACCGACGTGCTGCGCATCAACAAGTCGCTGACCCGATTCATCTCGCGCCAGGAATTCCGCTTCGGTCTCTTGACCAGCAACCTGCGGCTGGATTCGCCGCATTTCCGCTATGCGCTGCGCGTGACGGCGGCGGCGGCCATCGCCATGACGCTGGCCAGCCGCTGGCTGTCGCCGGCGTTTTCGGCGCACAACTACTGGATCATGCTGACCATCGTCATCATCATGAAACCGGGTTTTGCGCTGACGCGGCAGCGCAACGGCTGGCGGCTGGGCGGCACGCTGATCGGCTGCATCTGCGCACTGCTGCTGTTCAACGTCACCGACCGGCCAGAGATACTTTTCGCCGTGCTGCTGGGCGCCTGCGTCATGGGCAACAGCCTGGTGCAGCTGAACTACATGGCCAGCGCCATCTTCAACACGCTCTTCGTGGTGCTGGTGTTCCACTTCGTGTCGCCGGGCACCGTGTCCATGTCCGTGATCGGCGAACGCGCCCTCGACACGCTGCTGGGCTGCGCGCTGGCGCTGGTGTGCAGCTACATCCTGCCGTGGTGGGAGGCCCGCTACCTGAAGCCTCTGGCTGCCGCCGCCACGCGCGCCAACCGCGAATACCTGATCGCCGGCCTGCGCTACGCCGACGCCATGCAGGCGCATGGCGCACCGGTCGGCGACGCCGCGGCCGACAAGCCGGCGGTGATCGATGCCGACCTGGCCTGGCGCCTGGCGCGCAAGAACGTGCACATCGCGTTCAGCAATTTCGCCGAAGCCTTCTATCGCATGATGAGCGAGCCGAAATCGCACCAGGTCAGCGTGCCGGAACTGAACAACCTGCTGATCCAGAACCACGTGCTGGCCTCGCAGATCACCGCGGCGATCCCCATTCTGGCGGCCTTGCCGAAGACGCCCGAAGCGGTGCAACTGGCCATGAACGGCATGGTCGACCTGCTGGATGAACGCCGCCCCGAGATCGCCGCGAACCTGCCCACGCAGTTCGACACCGAAGGCGAACAGGCCGCGCTGGCCTACCCCGTCAAGCAGATGCTGAAGGCGTCCCACATGATCCGGCAAGAACTGCAGGCCTTGGCCGACCCGACGCACGCGCCGCCGGTGGCGGCGGCGGCGTCCTGAACACGGGCGCTTAACGTCAGGGTCGTAGGATGGGTGAAGCGCGGGAGAATGCCCGCAAGAACCTGATATCCAAACGCGCGGAACCCATCAAGCAACGGTTGCGTTGTGGCTGAAGCCGTTAAGGATTCACCGCCGCTTGATGGGTTCCGCGCGATCGACAAACGAGTTCTTGCCTACGCCCTCTCGCGCTTCACCCATCCTACGGTCGATAAACCCGCGCGCCATCACAAGCGCGTCCGGCCTCCCCATACGGCAATCGCCCCTTACAGCTTGCGGCGGAACACCAGCTTGTCTTCCGACGATGCCGACGCGTCGTACGCGTACCCTTCCAGGTCGAAGCCTTGCAGGCCTTCGGGCTTGGTGACCTTGTGCTGGATCGCGTAACGGGCCATCAGGCCGCGTGCGCGCTTGGCGTGGAAGCTGATGATCTTCCAGGCGCCGTTCTTCCAGTCCTGGAACACGCACTGCACCACGCGAGCCTTCAGCGTCTTCAGGTCGACCGACTTGAAATACTCTTCGGACGCCAGGTTGACGATCACCGGCGACTTCTTGCCTTCCTGGCGTTCGTTCAGGTAGGCGGCAATAGTCGAACCCCAGTACTCGTACAGGTTCTTGCCCTTGGGCGTCTCCAGCCGCGTGCCCATTTCCAGGCGGTACGGCTGCATCAGGTCCAGCGGGCGCAGCACGCCGTACAGGCCGCTAAGGATGGCCACGTGTTCTTGCGCCCATTCCAGCTGCTTGGCCGACAGGGTCGACGCGTCCAGCCCTTCGTACACGTCGCCATTGAAGGCCAGCACGGCCTGGCGCGAGTTGGTCTGCGTGAAGGTGCGCTTCCAGTGGGCGTAGCGCTGCGCGTTCAGCTCGGACAGCGCCGGGCTCAGGCTCATCAGTTCGGAAATATCGTCCGCGGACTTGGTCTTCAAGACCTTGATCAGGCCGGCGGCCTGGTCCACGAACAGCGGCTGGGTATGCGTCTCGATGTGCAGCGGCGAGTCGTAGTCCAGCTTCTTGGCGGGGGAAAGCAGAAACAACATTCGGGGATTCCTTTACTTGATTAACGCGCCGTCCAGCCGCCATCGACGGAGACGGACGTTCCAGTGATTTGGGCCGCGGCGTCCGAGGCCAGGAACACGGCGGTGCCGCCCAGTTGTTCCGGCGTCACGAATTGCAGCGACGGCTGCTTTTCGCTCAGCAATTCACGCGCAGCGGTTTCCTGGTCGACGCCATTCTTCTCAGCCAGCGCGGTGATCTGCTTTTCCACCAGCGGGGTGCGGACCCAACCCGGGCAGATGGAGTTGGCCGTAATGCCCTGGCCGGCGGTTTCCAGCGCCGTGACCTTGGTGAAGCCCACCACGCCGTGCTTGGCGGCCACATAGGCCGACTTGTTGGCCGAAGCTACCAGGCCGTGCGCCGACGCGATGTTGATGATGCGGCCAAAGCCCTGCTTCTTCATGTACGGCAAAGCGGCGGCGGTGCCATGGAACACGGCCGACAGGTTGAGCGCAAGGATGGCATCCCACTTTTCAGCCGGGAAGTCCTCGATCAGCGCGGTGTGCTGGATGCCGGCGTTGTTGACCAGGATATCGATGCGGCCCAACTGGCGCACCGCGCTCTCGACCAGGCCGCGCACGGCGTCGCCCTTGGACAGGTCGGCGCCGTCGTAGATCACCTTCACGCCATGCTTGTCGGCCAGGCCGGCGCGCACCTTTTCGATCTCGGCCGCGTCGCCGAAACCATTCAGGACGATATCGGCGCCCTGCTGGGCGAAGGCGGTGGCGATACCCAGGCCGATGCCGCTGGTGGAACCGGTGACAAGGGCGACTTTTCCTTTGAGCATGAGCATTCTCCTGTGATCTGGCGGTGTGCGGGATGCGAAAGCGGGGTTCAAGTGTAGCTGCCTCGCGTGACGGCGATCATGCCATGTCCCCACAGTGCGCGGGGTCAAGCGGACGGCGGCTTGTCCCGGGGTTCGGTGGGCGGCGACGCGTCGTCAGCGTTGGCCGCGACGGGCTCGGCAGTCGGCAGATCGGCCATGCCGCCCCGGTTCTCGGGCACGCGTTCCAGCAGCTTGATCAGCACCGGCACCACGCCCATCGATACCGCCACCACCACCGACAGCACGTCGCGCTGCTCCAGGTTCATCAGATGGTTGTCCCAGGCTTCGTTGAAGATGGCGAAGCTGAACTCCCCGCCCTGCGCCAGCACCATGGCGAACAGCAGCCGGTGGTAGCGCGGCAACCCCAGAAAGCGCGCGAATCCATACAGGACCAGCGCTTTGACCGCCAGCAAGGCCGCCACGCCCGCCAGGATGAGTTTCCAGTGGACCTCCACCACCCCAAGGTTGATGGACATGCCGATGGCCAGGAAGAACAGGCCCAGCAGCAGGCCCTTGAAGGGGTCGATCGCTTTTTCCAGATCGTGCCGGTAGCGCGATTCCGCCATCAGCACCCCGACGAGGAAGCCGCCCAGGCCTGCCGACAATCCCGCATAGTCGAACAACTGCGCCGCGCCCACCACCATCAACAGCGCCGCCGCCGTGAACAGCTCGTTCAACTGCGCTTTCGCGGCCCAGCCCAGCAGCCGCAGCCGGTAGGCCACCGCCACGACCGTCACGGCAATCAGCGCTTCCTTGAAAGACGGCGCCGACGTGCCGTCCGAGCCCAGCAGCCCGGCTGCCACCAGCATCGGAATCGCCGCCATGTCCTGGAACAGCAGGACGCCCAGCGCCGACCGGCCCAACGGCGTACGCGTCAGCGTGCGCTCGTCCAGCAACCGCAGCGCCACCGCCGTGGACGACAACGCCAGCGACAGCCCGCACAGCACCGCCGCTTGCCACTCCATGCCCGCCAGATGCCGCAGCGCCGCCCCGAACACCAGCCCCAGCAGCAGGCCGCAGGCCAGCATCTGCAGCGACCCCAACACGAAGACCTCGCTGCGCATGGCCCACAGCCGCTTGGGCGACAGCTCCAGCCCGATGATGAACAGCATCATCACCACGCCCCATTGGGACACGCTGATCATGGTGTCCACATTGGTCACGAGCTTCAGGCATGACGGCCCGATCAGCACGCCCGCGATCAGGTAGCCCGGGATGGCGCCCAACCCCAGCCGCTGGGTGATGGGCACGCACAGGACAGCGGCAAGCAGGAGGATGAGGATTAGATCCATGGACCCGATTCTGGGCAAAGATCAGCGCCGCCGGAAGCCCGGGATAAGCCCCTGTAAAGATTTTTTCGCGCCCCCTTTACACAAGCAAAAAAAATCCTGTAGAATTGCGGGCTTCGCTGCTCCAACAACGAAGATCCTTCCGACCAGGGATCTTTCCGTGAAGTCTCTTAGAGGCAACGCCGTTTTGGAACCCAGCCACGGAGAGGTGGCAGAGTGGTCGAATGTACCTGACTCGAAATCAGGCGTACGGTATCCCCGTACCGTGGGTTCGAATCCCACCCTCTCCGCCAGTATTCAAGAACGAAGCCCCTGAGAAATCAGGGGCTTTTTTCTTTGTGTTTTTCTGTGTGTCTCTAGTGAAAGATCAGGCGGGAAACCCCGCCCGAAGCTTTACCCGCATCAATACGCCGCAATCTGCCGGACAGGCGCCGCCAGCCGCACCGCCTGCGCCTCGCCTCCGCCCGCCTGCCCCGCCCCCGGCAGCTTGAACGCGCTGACTGCCCGCGTCAGCTCGGCTGCCTGATCCTGCATCGAGCCTGCCGCCGCGGCAGCCTCTTCCACCAGCGCGGCGTTCTGCTGCGTGACTTCATCCATCTGCGACACGGCCCGGTTGACCTGTTCGATGCCGTCGGCCTGTTCGGCGGACGCCGCGGCGATTTCACCCATGATGTCGGTTACGCGCTGCACCGAACTGACGATTTCCTGCATCGTCGAGCCCGCACGCTCGGCGCTGACCGAACCCTGGCTGATCTTCTGCACGGTATCTTCAATCAGCGTCTTGATTTCCTTGGCGGCCTGGGCGCTGCGCTGCGCCAGGGTGCGGACCTCGGCGGCAACCACGGCGAAGCCCTTACCCTGTTCGCCCGCCCGCGCCGCTTCCACCGCCGCGTTCAGCGCCAGGATGTTGGTCTGGAAGGCGATGCCGTCGATGACCGAAACGATGTCGGCGATCTTGACCGAGCTCGCCGAGATCGCGTTCATCGTGCTGACCACTTCGGACACGGTGGCCCCGCCGCGAGATGCCGTGTCGGACGCGGCGGCGGCCAACTGGTTCGCCTGGCGTGCGCTGTCAGCGTTCTGCTTCACGGTGGAAGACAGCTGCTCCATGGACGCCGCGGTCTCTTCCAGCGAGGCAGCCTGCTGCTCGGTGCGGGAAGACAGGTCGGTATTGCCGGCCGCGATTTCGCCCGAGGCGGACGCCATGCTGTCCACGCCGGTACGGATGCTTGCAATGGTGCCGGCCAGATTGGCGTTCATGGACTCCAGCGCTTGCATCAATTGGCCGATCTCATCGCGCGACTTCACGGTAATCACGCTGGTCAGGTCATTGCCCGCGACGGTGCGCGCCACGCGCACGGCGGCGGACAAGGGCCGCGTGATGCCGCGGGTCAGCAGGATGGCCAGCAGCAAACCGCTGACAACCGCGATGGAACCGATTGCGATCATCCAGAAATTGGCGCTGCGGTGGGCGCCTTGGATATCCGCCGCGCTCGCGTCGATCTCGGCGCGCTGCAGGTTCGACAGCTTGGTGATCTGATCGATGAACTGGCGTGTGGCCGGCAGGAATTCCTGCGTGAAGACCTTGTTGGCGGCCTCCACGTCGCCGTCCTGCTTGGCCTTGAAGATGGCGTCGCGCGTGCGCAGGTATTCGCCGCGGGATTTGCGGATGCCGTCCCACAGCAGCTTTTCGTCGCTGGTTTCGATCAGCGGTTCGATCTGCTGCTGCAGCGCCGAGGAATTGCGGGTGGAGGTGGCGGCCTCTTCGGTGAAGAAGCCGGCCAGGCTGGCATCGGCGCTTTTGGCGATGGCGGTGGTCCGGGTGACCCCGGTCTGGATATTGCGGGCCCAATCGTTGATCAGGCGTTCCTTGATCAGCGAACGTTGCGTGACGGTTTCGACCGATTCATTGATGTTAGCCAAGCTGACCAGCCCCACGACGCACATGAGGATGATCATGGCCAGCAAAACGGAAAAGCCCCCCGCAAGGCGGGTTCCAAGCTTCATATTCTTCATACTGCCTCCAGCATCCAGCCAGGCGCTCGGATGCGGGTTTCGGCAGTTGCCGGGCGCCGGCCAGCTGCCGAAACCCCTGCAAGCCAGACGCCCGCAAGCCCCTGGATGATCCGCCCCCAAAATATTGGTGTTCGTTGTGTCGAAAAAATGCCGCCGGAGAAGTCGGAATCGAGGATTCCCGCAACGGTCCGGCAAATGCTAGCAGCCGGAATTTGGCGGGCATCGGGGGAAATGGAGAACTTTTTGACAGAAGCTCCCGCGTTTGCAAAACCGGCCCGAGGCCGCCGCGGGCAAAAAAAAGGCGGCCATCACGGCCGCCTGGACCATCAGTCTGCGACAGTAGGCCGCGCCAGCTGGAACAGGTCCGTACTGCGGGCATACCAACCGCTGCCGTGCATGCGGGCAACCAGGCCCATCTCGGTGGTCTTCACGTACCCGCGCTCGGCATCCTCCACAAAGGCGTCATCCACGTGCACGCCCAGCACCCGGCCAATGACGACGACCTGGTGCGGCCCGGTCACGATCGTCGCCTGGCTGACGCATTCCAACGATACGGGGCTGCCCTGGATCAGCGGCGGCCGCACATGCGCGGCCGGCAACGCCGTCAGCCCCGCCTTGGCCAGCTCGTCCACACCGGGCGGGTAGTCCGCGCAGGTCTGGTTCATCTGCTGCATCATCGACTCGGCCACCAGGTTCACCACGAATTCGCCGTTCTCGATGATGTTGGCGCTGGTGTCCTTGAGCTCGCCATTGGCTCGGCGCATCAGGCCGATGGCCACCGTGGGCGGCTGGTGGCCCATGACGTTGAAGAAGCTGAACGGCGCCGCGTTGACGCAGCCCTCGTCCGATATTGTGGTGACCCACGCGATCGGACGCGGAGTGACGGTCGAGGTCAACAGCTTGTAGACCGTCTGCGATGGCAAGGCGCTGAAATCGAAATGCATGGCTCAGGGCTCCTGCGGGCCAGTCGCGCTGATGGCGGATACCGCCCGCTTCTCGCGGGTGTCGACGTGCAGCTGGAACACGTCCGGCCGCGCGTAGTGGCCGGACACGTCGAAGTCGTACTTGCCGCGCAGGATCTGATTGGGGTTGATGTCGGCGTACAGGATCGTTTCGGCGGAAAAGTCCGGGCCCGCCAACACCTCGCCCAAGGGATCGATGATGGCGCTGCCGCCGCGCATCAGCACGGTGTCCGGGCTGTCCCCCAGCGCGCACTCGAAGTCTTCCGGATACGCGTCGCGGCGCAAGTGCTGGCAGGCGGTCAGCACATAGCAGCGGCCTTCCAGCGCAATGTGGCGCATGCTGGGGATCCAGCTGTCGCGGTCGTCCGCCGTCGGCGCGCAATACAGGGCGACGCCCTGGCTGTACATGTACATGCGCAGCATCGGCATGTAGTTTTCCCAGCAGATGACGGCGCCGATCTTGCCGTAGGGCGTATCGAAGACGGGCATCGTCGAGCCGTCGCCAAAGCCCCAGATCAGCCGCTCGCCCGCGGTCGGCATCAGTTTGCGGTGCTTGCCGGCAAGGCCTTCCTGGCCATTGAAATACAGCACGGTGCAGTACAGCGTGCCGCCGTCGGCCTCGATGCAGCCCATCACGACGAAGGTGTCGGTGTCGGCCGCGGCCTGGGCCACCACCGCAACTTCCTCGCCGTCCAGGCGGATGGCTTGCTGGTGATAGCTGGCGAAGGCATCGCGGCCTTCGGGCTTGCGCATGCCGATGGGCGCGCCGAAGGAATTGCCCTTTGGGTAGCCGCCCAGGAAGGCTTCGGGGAACACCAGCACGCGCGCCCCCTGCTCTGCCGCCTGGCGGATCAGGGAGGCCGCCTTGTTGGCGCAGGCCAGGCTGTCGGTCGGGATGGACGCCGCCTGGATGACGGCAGCCTTGAAACTGGATTGCACGGACATGTCTCTCCTCGCTTTTCTAGTGGATGGGGTCTTCGTCGATGGCCTGGGCGCGGGTGTTCGGCAGGAACAGGCTGCCGATGATGCCCACCACCACCATCACGACCACCGGATACATCAAACCGCCGAAGATATTGCCGCTTGCCTGCGCCAGGTACGTCGCAGTGAACGGCACGATCCCGCCGAAGATGCCGGCGCCGATGTGATACGGGAAGGATAGCGCGGTGTAGCGGATGCGGGCCGGGAACAGTTCGACCAGATAGGACGCGACCGGTCCATAGACCATGGCGACCACCGCCGTCATCAGCACCAGAATCAGGATGATGGTGGTGCGGTCCACGCGTGCGGGATCGGCGCGGTCCGGGTAGCCGGCGGCCGTCAGCGCACGCGCGTAGCCAGCGCGGTCGAAGCCATTGACGGTGACGCCGCCCACGCTCATGGCGATGTCCTGCCCCGGCAGCGGGGCGGCGTATTCGAAGTTGATGCCCTTGCCCACCAGGAATTTCTTGGCCTGCACGCACACCTTCTTGTGGTCGGCGTGGCTGCCGATCATCGCAGCCTGCAGGCCGAAGTCGCAAGCGCCGCCGCTGGTGTCGGCGTGCACCCGCACCGGCGTGCTTTGCATGGCCTGCGCCAGCGCCGGGTTGCCAGCTTTCAGCAGCACGTCGAACATGGAGTGGTAGCCGATGGCGGCGATGAACAGGCCCGCCATCATGATCCACTTGCGGCCGATGCGGTCGGACAGCCAGCCGAACAACACGAAGGTCGGCGCGCCGATGATGAAGCCGATCAGGATCAGCGTGTAGACGCTGGTCTGGTCGATCTGCACCGCCTGCTGCAGGAAGATCATCACGTAGAACTGCCCCGTGAAATAGGTCGCGCCCTGCCCGGCGGTCACGCCGATCAGCGCCAGCAGCACCAGCCGCAGGCTGGACCATTGGCCGAACGTTTCCTTGATGGGGTTCTTGGACAGGCGGTTCTGCTGCTTCATCCGCGTGAAGACCGGCGATTCATGCAGCTTGGCACGCACATAGATCGAAATGGCCAGCATCACGATCGACAGGATGAACGGCAGGCGCCAGCCCCATTGGCGGAAGTCCTCGGCGCTCATGGCGGCCTGCGTGCACAGGATGACGACCAGCGACAGGATCAGGCCGGCCGACGAGGTGATCTGGATCCAGCCCGTCAACAGGCCGCGGCGCCGGGGTTCGCAGTGCTCGGCCACGTAGATGACGGCGCCGCCGTATTCCCCACCCACCGCCAGACCCTGCACGACGCGCAGCGTCAGCAGCAGGATCCACGACAGGTGGCCTGCCGATTCATACGTGGGCAGGCAGCCGATCAGCACGGTGGCGCCGCCCATCATCACCACGGTGATCAGGAAGGTGTACTTGCGGCCCCACTTGTCGCCCAGATAGCCGAACATCACCGCGCCCAGCGGGCGGATGATGAAGCCCACCGCCAGCGCGCCCAAGGCGGCAAGCAGCGCCACGGTGGGGTTGTCCTGCGGGAACAGCACCTGGCTCATGAAGACGGCCAGCGTCCCGTAGATGAAAAAGTCGTACCACTCGAACAACGTGCCCAAGGTTGAGGCCACCACCACCTGGCGTTCCTCTTTCCGGCTGAGCGTCGGCGCGGCGTCTATCCGCGGCATTGCGACATTGGCTTCCATGCTTGCATTCCCCGATCGTTTTTAATTGATACTGCTGTACGCATTAACTATTATCAAACTTGAATCCAGGCCGCACCTAGCTGGGGGAAACCCGGAAAACCTGTCCCCGCCATCGTCCGAAGCGCGGCGGGGCCGCTGCTACACTGCCGCCAAAGACACAGTGGAGGCAGTGATGGCAAGGCCCGCCGGCAAGGTTGAAAAGAACGCGGAACAGGCGCCGACCGCTGCGCGCAGGGGCATCCAATCGATCGAAGTGGGGTTCCGGATCCTGGACGTGATCCGCAAGACCGGCCGTCCCATGCCCTTGAAGGAAATCGCCGACGCCTGTGAGTTGACCGTGCCCAACGTGCACTACTACCTGGTCAGCTTCCAGAAGGTGGGCGTGGTGCAGCAGCATGCCGACACCGGCCACTACGGCCTGGGGCCCTATGCCTTGCGGCTGGGCCTGGCAGCCCTGGAGCAGTTCGACGTGTTCACCACGGCACGGCCCATCATGGCCGAAGTGGCCGCCGTCACCGGGCACACCGTGTTCCTGGGGGTATGGGGCAATAAGGGGCCGACGATCGTCTATCGCGTCGAAGGCAGCCGCAGCCGTCCGTTGCTGGAACTGCGCGTGGGCAGCGTGATGCCGCTGCTGTCGTCCGCGCTGGGGCGCAATTTCCTGGCCCATCTGCCGGATGCCCTGACACGCGACCTGCTGACGCAGGAACTGGCTTCGTCAGTCCCGGAAAGCCATGGCGGCACGCCGGGCAATTCCTACACGATGAAAGACGTGCAGGCGATCCGCGACGAAGTGCAGAAGCATCACATCAGCCGTTGCCGCCACGCGCTGCTGCCGCACTTCACGTCGCTGTCGGCGCCCATCTTCGACATGCTGGGCGAGATGACCGCGGCCATTACCCTGATGGGTCCGGTGGGCGCGATCGATGATGAACTGGAGTCCGGCACCGCGCGCCTCTTGCGGGAAAAAGCCCGTTCGATCTCGGCGATGGCGGGCTGGGTGGACCCGGACGCGCGCTGAGCCGCCACGTCGCGGGCCCGTTGCCGCGTCAGCTTTCGACGACGATCTTCGCATCCTTGATCGTCTTGGCGTATTTCTGTTGCTCTTGCGTCATGAAGTCGGCAAAACGCTGGACGCTGCCGCCGCCGTCTTCCGCCCCCACCTGCGCCAACTTTTCCTGCACGTCCGCCATGGCCAACACACGGTCGATGTCGCGGTTCATACGCTGGACCATGCCCTCAGGCATCTTGCCCGGCCCCACCATGCCGAACCAGATGCTGGCCTCGAACCCCGGATAACCCTGTTCGGCTACCGTCGGCACGTCCGGCTGGCTTTTCGAACGCTGCTGCAGGGTCTGCGCCAGCGCGATCACCTTGCCCGACTGCAGCAGCGGCGTCGCGGTCGTCATGCCTTCAAAGCAGTACTGCACATGGCCGCCCATCAGGTCATTCATGAGCGGCGCGGAGCCCTTGTACGGCACGTGCAGCACGTCGATGCCGGCACGCGCCTTGAAGATCTCCAGCGCCAGGTGCTGCGCAGAACCGGCGCCGGCGGAACCAAACACGATCTTGCCGGGCTGTGCGCGGCACAGCTTGACCAGGTCGGGCAAGGTCTTGGCCGGCTGCGACGCGCCGCCGATCAGGATGGTGGGCGTCTTGCCCACCAGCGCGATGGGCGAGAAGTCGCGGTCCACCGAATAGGCCAGCTTGGGCTGCAGGCCCGGCGCGATGCCGTGGCTGTTCACATGCGCCATCAAGAGGGTGTTGCCGTCGTTGGGTTGGCGCGCCACCTGCTCGGCGGCGATGATGCCCGCCGCGCCCGCGCGGTTCTCCACGATGACGGGGATGTTCCACATCACACCCAGCTTCTGCCCCAGCAAGCGGGCCAGCACGTCAGTGCCGCCGCCTGCCGGAAAGCCCACCACGATTTTCACGGGGCCGGACGGCAAGTCCGGCTGTTGCGCCCGGGCCGCGGCGGGCAGGACTAGCCCCACCCCCAGCGCCGCGGCGCCGGTCATGAATTGCCTGCGTTGCATTCTTGTCTCCTCGCGCCGGTCCCGTAGGCCGGCGACTGGTTTTAGGGAAGCACTGCCTGCGGGTAATGCGACCTCAGCGGCCGACGCGGGTCCACTTGCCGAACCGTTCGACCATGCGTTCGTCGAAGCCGAAGCCCAAGCCGGGCTCCTGGTGCAACACCACGCGTCCTTGCTTATGGGTCAGTTGGCGATCGACCAGCTTGCGGAAGTTCAGCACCTGGTCGTCCCAGAAGAATTCCACGTAGCGGGCGTTAGGCGTGGCTGCGACCAGCGGCGCGTGCACGTCGTGGAACCAGTGCGGGCAAACAACCACGCCATAGCTGGCGGCAGTCGCCGCAATACGCTTCCATTCAGTGATGCCGCCGCACACCGCCGCGTCCGTCTGCAGGATGCCTGCCGCCCCCTTGTCCAAGAGCTCCTTGTGATACCAGCGGCCATAGCCGATTTCGGCGGTGGCGATCGGCAGATGCGTCAAGCGCGCCAGCTTGGCATGGCTGTCGATATCGTCCGGGCTGAACGGTTCTTCGATGAAATAGGGCTCGTACTGCTCGAAGCGGCGGATGTACTGCATGGCCTGAGTCACGTCCTGCCAGGCGTTATTGCAGTCCATCATCAGTTCGACGTCCGGGCCTACTGCCTCGCGTGCCGCCTTCAAGCGCGCTTCTTCTTCGCGCGGCGACAAGCGGCCGGTCTTCATCTTGACCGCCTTGAAGCCCTTGTCCACATAGCTGGCCATTTCTTCGCCCAGATGCTGCGGCGTCTTGCCGTCCAGGTAGTAGCCGCCGCTGGCATAGGCGGGTACGGTTTCCAGTTCGACGGCGCCCAGGAACTTGTGCAGCGGCAGGCCGGCCGTCTTGGCGTTCAGGTCCCACAGCGCGATGTCCAGTGCGCTCAACGCGCGCATCACGGTGCCCTGGCGGCCTTGCAGCAGCGCCTCCTGGTACATGGCCTGCCACAGGCCTTCCACGGCATGCGAGTCCTTGCCCAGCAGCACGGGCCCCAGCAGGCTTTGCACCGCCGCCTCGAAGATGGCGCCACCGGCGCTGCCCACGTAGCAAAAACCGATGCCTTCCACGCCGTCGCTGGAACGCACCTTGACCAGGCCATAGTGCCGCGTGGAGACGGTGCGGTTCGAGAAGGAAGTGACTTTGTCCAACGGCACCGCGGCGGCGCATACGTCAATGGATTCAATGATGGGCACGGCAGGCTCCTTGATAAGGGAAAAATTCCGACAGGCGGCGCCAACGCAGCTTGCGCGGGCTGAATGCTCTGGACGTATTCTTCCCCTCGCCAAAGAAAACAACAATTATCGTCATGCATCTTTAGAATATGGATATTCCATCTTCCCAAGAGGCTTGCCGCCGTGGACTCGCGCTTTCTGCAAACCTATGTGCATGTCGTGGAACTGGGGTCCATCGCCCAGGCCGCGCGGCACCAGGGGCTGACGCCGGCCACCGTGCAGCAGCGGCTGCGGGCGCTGGAAGCTGATGTAGGCAGCGCGCTGATCGCCCGCTCCGGGCGCACCGTCAAACCGACGCCGGCCGGCCTGCGCATCCTGGACCGCGCGCGCCACATCCTGCGCGACGTGCGGGACCTGCGCTCGGCCGCCAGCGACACCGAGCTGCCCGCCGGCCCCTTGCGGCTGGGCGCCACGCCCACCGCGCTGACCGGCATCATGCCGCCCGTGCTGCGCACCTGGGTCGCCCGCCACCCGCACATCGAAATCTATATCGAACCCGCGCCCACCACGCTGCTGTACGGCAAGGTGCTGTCGGGCGAACTGGACGGTGCGTTGCTGGTGCACCCACTGTTCTCTCTGCCCAAGACCTGCGCGTGGCGCGACCTGCGCCATGAACCGCTGGTGCTGGTCACCCCCGCCGACATGAAGGTGCGCGACCCGCTGGCGGTAATCGCGCGCGAGCCCTACATCTGCTACGACCGCAGCGTGGTTGGCGGGAAAATGGCGGACGACTATCTGCGGGCGCGCAACCTGCGGCCGCACGTACGATTCGAGCTCGATGGCATCGATTCCATCGCCAAGCTGGTCTCAGAGGGATTGGGGGTGGCGCTGTTGCCGGATTGGGCCGCCTCCGACACGCTGGCGGCGCGGGTCAAGCGCTGGCCGTTGCCGGCGCCCTGCCCGGTGCGCACGGTAGGCGCGATCTGGTTGCGCGCCGGCGTGCGGTCGGAGCTGATGCGGGCCTTCGTGGAACTGACCGAGTCGCAGCTCGGCCTGTCCCAGCCTTAGGCAATCGCGTCCTGCCCCTTGCGTGCCACGATCGCGCCGGCGGACACGACCAGGCGGCGGGGCTTGCGGGTCACCACGGCTTCGGCCACACAGTTGGCATCCACCAGAACCAGATCGGCGCGCGCGCCCGGCGTCAGGCCGTAATCCGCGAAACCACAGGCGCGGGCCGCGGCTCCCGTCACGCAGTCGAATGCCCATTCGACCTCGTCGTCGCGACGCAGGTCGTTGCGCAAGCCGATCATCATGGCGCGCGCCAGCATGTCGGGGCTGCCATAAGGCGTCCAGGTATCGCGGATGCCGTCATTGCCGCCAAAGATCGTCACGCCGGCCTCGCGGCAGGCGCGCACGGCCGGCACGGGCCGCGATGGCGGCGCCGTGGTCAGCACGGCCAAGTCCAGCGCGGCCAGCCGCCGAAGCAGGCCGTCCAGCCGCTTGGCGTCGATCCCGCCCAGGCAGAAGGCATGGCTGATGACCACCTTGCCCTGCATGCCCAGTGCCGCGACGCGGTCCAGGGTCAGGTCCAGCGTGAACGCGCCCAGCTCGCCGGGTTCGTGCAGATGGATGTCCACGGGCTTGCCATGCTTGTCGGCCAGGCCAAACAGCACATCCAGGGATCTTGCGGGGTCGCGGTCGATGGCGGACGGGTCCAGGCCACCCAGCACGTCGGCGCCTTGGGCCAGCGCCTGGTCCAGCAATTCGGCCGTACCCGGACGGATCAGCAAGCCCGATTGCGGGAAAGCCACCGTCTGGATTTCGATGCGGCCGGCCAGTTCTTCTCGGGTGGCATGCACGCCATCCAGGTGGCGCAAGCCGGCATCGGTATCGACGTCGACGTGGCTGCGGATGCGCGTCGTGCCTTCGCGCAGAAAGGCCAGCGCCAAGGCGCGCGCATGGCTGGCGGCGTCATGGCCCGTGCTGGCGCGCCAGGCGCGTTCGTTGTCGATGCGGTCCGTCAGCGCGGACCCGACCTCGTTGACGTACCAGGGCGATTCCCAGTTGGTCTTGTCCAGGTGGGTGTGCCCTTCGATCAGGCCCGGCAGCAGCAAGGCGCCACCGCCGTCCTCCACCAGGGCATCGGCTGCGCCTTCGATGGCAGCGCCGATGTGGGCGATGCGGCCGGCGCGCACCAGCACGTCCACGGTATCGGCGGGCGACACGCGGACATTCTTCAATAACAGGTCGGTCATGGTGTGTTCCGCACAAGCGCAGGCGGCCGGCCCCAGCGGCCGGCTACGCAAACCCCTTCGGCATCAACCTTGCGGCGGTTCGATCCAGAAGAAGCGTTCACCTTGGCGGACCATGTCGGCCACGCCTTCGGCGCCGATGCGGTAGTCCGTACCCATCAGCGATGCGCCGCCGTCTTCATGGATGTGGATGACGGCCAGCGGGTCGTTGGCCATGGTGTACCAGTAGTAGCCAGGCTTGAGGTCATGCAGGTCTGTAGTCATGCCTTGAGTATACAAATAACGACGGCGGTACAAAAAGACAACACTAATACAAACCGTGCCTGACATCATGAACACGACACGTCATACTGCCTCCACCTAGATAAAAATAGCTGGTGCACTGGTCACACATCGATTTCGACGCGCGAGCGGAAACGCGCGGGACGTTAATCGAGAGGAGAATAGCGAGCGCATGAAAAGGCAGTCACTTCAATTCAGCGAACCGCTTAAGCAAGCCGTCTTGAACGGTTCAAAAGTGCAGAGCCGCCGCATTTTGAAGCCGCAGCCGACTAAACCCACCACGGTCTGGTACGCGGATGCGGAGGACTCCGGCAGATGGGTCGCCATGGGCCCTGGCCGCGACAACCCTTCGGAACTGCGCAAGACCTCCAGCTGGGTCAGATGTCCCTATGGGAAATCCGGCGAGAGCATCATATTGACGGATGAAGCGGGCCAGCCGTTCGCGACCGCGGTGATCGTGGGCGTACGCATACAGCGTTTACAGAACCTGACCGAAGCCGACGCACGCGCCGAAGGCACACAAGCCTTGTATGAATCCTCGGCGCTGCTGCCGGGCGTGCCCTTGCAAACTGCGTTTGCGTTGACGTGGTGTGAGCGTTACGGCTCCCACGCCTGGGCCGCGAATCCGTGGGTCTGGGTAGTGGAATTCCGCCGTCAGCAGGCCGAATAGCGCGTTGCTCACGGGCGTGCGGCTTGCAGGCCCTGCCACGATGGTGACGACGTGTAACACCCCTGTTGAACTTCATCCTATTCCAGCTGATTTCAATCGATTTCAAGTGCGGGTTTACCAGAGCGGACGCACCACGCCGCAGTGCAGCACGAACCGGGATGCAGGCAACAGAGCGGTTGCGGATTGTCGCTATTGAGGGAGGCCCGCTTACGAAAACCGAGCGGGAAAGTCCGAAAATAGGGCCGTCGAATACTCAACTTTGCTGTGTCGTGCAGCAGGCAGGTGCAACATGAAAAAATGGCTTATCGCAGGTGCCGGTGCCGCAGGTCTGCTGATCTCCAGCGTCGCATTGGCCCGTGTGGATGTGGGCATTTCCATCGGCGTACCCGGGGTGGTCTATCCGGCGCCGGTCTATGTCGCGCCCGCACCGGTCTACGTGGCCCCGCCGCCGCCCGTCTACTACCGCCCGGCCCCCGTGTACGTGGCGCCCCCGGTGGTCTACCCCGCTCCGGTCTATTACCGCGGCGGCCCCTACTGGCGCGGCGGCCCGCCCCCGCGCTACTACGGCCCGGGCCCGGGTTATTACCGCGGACACGGGCACGGCCACGGCGATTGGCGCCGTTAAAAAGGCAAAGGCCACTCGATGAGTGGCCTTTTTTTATTGCCCGCAACGCGTGAGACGCGTGGAGGGCTGCACTGCTTTTTCCTTGGGGACATTGTCCGGTGCCCCGTTGGAGCGGTATCAAGCTGCGGGAGCCGGTACCGGTTTGCCAGCCAGGGCGGCCGGCTTTTGCAATGCCGCGTTGGCCTTATTGGCCTCTTGCGACGATTCCTGAACAAGATCGATCCATCTACGGGGCGCACTTGACGCCCGCCACCAACCATTATGCGGACGCATGAGCAAACTCCGGTTCACCGTTAAAACGCACACCATTGATTTCTTGGAACAATTGACGGCTTTCCTGTTCTGCTTCGTGCAAGTCAGAGAACGGCGCCTGTCCCGGCACAGTCCAGCATTTTTCCGGTGCGGTACCGCCGACTCGGCGGGTCCATATCTGCACGCGGTAGCCCTGTTCGTCTTCATGAGCGACAGAGCATCTCACACGAAAATCTCCAATCATTCTTGAAGTCATGGACAACTCCTTGTTTTATATGTGAATGAAGCGTGTAGAACGCGGGTGTATTGTGCCGCAACTATCCGGCCCTTTTATTGAAAATACACAATTGCTCACATCAAAATCAAGCACACACGCGCTCACGATAATGAGCAAAAGCGACAGGAATATGTCGCATGATAAAAAAAAACGGAGCCCGCAGGCTCCGTCTTTTTATCCGCCAAATGGAGGATAGGCGCGTTGCGCGTCAGGGTTTCAGCACCGAAATGCCGCCCATATAAGGCTGCAGCGCTTCCGGAATCAGCACGCTGCCGTCGGCTTGTTGGTGATTTTCCAACACGGCCACCAATGCGCGGCCGACCGCCAGGCCGGAACCGTTCAAGGTATGCACGAATTCCGGTTTACCTTGGGCATTGCGGAAACGCGCCTGCATGCGACGGGCCTGGAAGGTCTCGCAGTTGGACACCGACGAAATCTCGCGCCAGGTGTTTTGCGCCGGCAGCCACACTTCCAGGTCATAGGTCTTGGCCGAACCAAAGCCCATGTCGCCCGTGCACAGCAGCACCACGCGGTACGGCAGGCCCAGCAACTGCAGCACGCGCTCGGCATGGCCGACCATGTCTTCCAGTGCCTCGTAGGACTGGTCGGGTTGCGTGATCTGCACCATTTCGACCTTGTCGAACTGGTGTTGGCGGATCATGCCGCGGGTGTCGCGGCCGCCGCTGCCGGCTTCCGAGCGGAAGCAAGGCGTGTGGGCGGTCAGCTTCAGCGGCAGGTCGGCGGCGGCCTGGATGGTGTCGCGCGCCACGCTGGTCAGCGTGATTTCGGAGGTGGAGATCAGGTATTGGTCTTCACGCACGTACGGGTTGCCGGCCGCGTCCACCTTGGGATCGTCGTCGCCGCCGCCCTTGGACACGGCAAACATGTCGTCCTTGAACTTCGGCAACTGGCCCGTTCCGTACAGGGTCGAGGCGTTGACGATGTAGGGCGTGTAGCACTCGGTGTAGCCGTGCGTGCCCGTTTGCAGGTCCAGCATGAACTGGGACAGCGCACGGTGCAGACGGGCGATCGGGCCGCGCATGAACGAGAAGCGCGCGCCCGACAGCTTGGCCGCCATGTCGAAATCCAGGCCCAGCGGTTCGCCGATGGCGACGTGGTCGCGCGCTTCGAACGCCAGAGCCGGCGGGTTGCCGTCAGCGCCGGCGGCGCCAGGCAGCCAGCGGCGGACCTCGACGTTGTCGTCGGCGGATTCGCCCAGCGGCACGCTGGCGTGGGGCAGGTTCGGCACCGACATCAGCAGGTCGTTGAGCGGAGCCTGCAGCGCGGCCAGCTCTTCTTCCAGCTGCTTCAAGCGGACCGGCACGGCCTGCGATTCGGCCATGACGGCGCTGGCGTCTTCGCCCTTCGCCTTCAACTGACCGATCTGCTTGGCCAGCGCGTTGCGGCGGGCTTGCAGGGACTCGGTTTCGGTCTGGACGGCCTTGCGGCGAGACTCCAGATCGTTGAACCGTTCCGTGTCGAAGGACACGCCACGGCTCTTGAGGCGGTCTACGACGGTTTGCAGGTCTTTGCGCAGCAGTATCGGGTCTAGCATGGTGATGTCAGTGAGGTGGCGGAAAGCAACGGGCGTGGCCCGTTACCGGTTCTTGGCGCGTTCCTGTGCGTCCAACTCGCGCAGGAATGCCAACTTCTGCTGGATTTTAGCCTCCAGCCCCCGATCGGTCGGCCGATAGAAGGAAGGCTTCAGTCCATCAGGGAAATATTGTTCGCCCGCGGCGTAGCCGTGCGGCTCGTCGTGGGCATAGCGGTACGCCTTGCCGTGGCCCAGTTGCTTCATCAGCTTGGTGGGCGCATTGCGCAGGTGGATGGGCACCGGCGCGCTGCCGTGCTCGGCGGCAAACTGGCGGGCTTGATTGTAGGCGTTGTAGACGGCGTTCGATTTGGCCGCACAGGCCATGTAGACCACCGCTTGCGCCAGCGCCAGTTCGCCTTCGGGCGAACCCAGGCGTTCATAGATGTCGGCGCCGTTGACCGCCAGGTCGGTGGCGCGAGGGTCTGCCAGGCCGATGTCCTCGACCGCCATGCGCACCAGCCGGCGCGACAGGTATTTGGGATCGGCGCCGCCGTCGATCATGCGGCAGAACCAGTACAGCGCGGCGTCGGGGTTGGAGCCGCGCACCGATTTATGCAGCGCGCTGATCTGGTCGTAGAAGGCGTCGCCGCCCTTGTCGAAGCGCCGCAGGTTCTGCGACAGCGAAATCTCCAGCCAGGCGGCGTCTACCGAGTCCCGGCCCGCCGACTGCGCGGATTCGGCCACGACTTCCACCGCGCTGATCAGGCGGCGCGCGTCGCCATCGGCCCAGGCCGCCAGCTGCTCGCGCGCGTCGGCCTCCACCCGGATGGCCTCGCCCTCTTCCAGGCCGTCGTTCAGCGCGTCGACCGCGCGGTCGACCAGTTGCTGCAGTTCTTCGGGGGAGAGCGACTGCAGCACGTACACCCGCGCCCGCGACAGCAAGGCCGAGTTGACCTCGAACGAGGGGTTTTCGGTGGTGGCGCCGATGAAGGTGAAGAGCCCGCTTTCCACATAGGGCAGGAACGCGTCCTGTTGCGCCTTGTTGAAGCGGTGCACTTCGTCGACGAAGAGGATGGTGCGGCGGCCCTGGCCTTGCGCCACCTGCGCCACCGTCACGGCTTCCCGGATGTCCTTGACGCCACCCAGCACGGCCGAAATGGCGATGAACTGGGCGTCGAAGCCGTCGGCCATCAGCCGCGCCAGCGTGGTCTTGCCCACCCCCGGCGGCCCCCAGAAGATCATGGAATGCGGACGACCGGATTCGAAAGCGACGCGCAGGGGCTTGTCCGGGCCCAGCAGGTGCGACTGCCCGACCACGTCGGACAAGGTGCGCGGGCGCAGGCGTTCGGCCAGGGGCACATAGGGCCGATGCGCTGGATCGGCCGCGAAGAGATCGTTGCTCATTGGCAGCAGATGAGGGAAGACAGCAAGAAGTTCAAGTCGGTATTACACCATGCCCGCCGCCCCCGCCCGACCCAGCGGGCAGCGCGGCGTTCAGGACAATTCCGGCGGCGCGAAACGGCGGTTGGCCAGCACGGGCAGCACGCGGCGGGCATGCGCCAGGCGCTCGGGGTCGATGTCGGCGAACACCAGCGCCGGCGCTTCGCCCGCGCGCGCCGTCACGACGCCCAGCGGATCCACCACCATGCTGCAGCCGATATTGCGTTCGCCGCATTCGCCGGTGGCCGCCACATAGCAGGTGTTCTCCAGGGCACGCGCCGTGACCAGGACTTCCCAGTGCATTTCCTTGAGCGGGCCGCGCACCCAGGCGGCCGGCAGCACCAGCAGATCGGCCCCGTCCAGCGCCAGGCGGCGCGCCATTTCGGGAAAGCGCACGTCATAGCAGGTCATCAGCCCCACGCGCAGGCCGGCGATTTCCAGCAAGGGCGGGATCTCGGTGCCGGGGGTGACGTTAGTGGACTCCTTCATGTTGAAGGCGTCGTACAGATGCAGCTTGCGGTACTGCGAGACGATCTCGCCGTCGCGCAGCGTAATGAGCGTATTCCAGACCCGGCCTTCGCCCGTCGGGATGTGCACGCACATCATCGTCGACAGGGACGAGCCGCGGCTGGCCTCGCGCAGGCGCGTCATGAAGGGCCCGTCCAGCGGCTGCGCGGCCTTCAGCACGATCTGCGGATCGGTGATGTCGCGGGCCAGGATGCCTTCGGGCAGCACGAGCAAGTCGGCGCCGCCCTCGCGGGCGCGCTCCATCAGGTCGACGCAGACCTGGGCGTTCTCTTCCCAGACGCGGCTGACGGCGAACTGGCCCAAAGCGACTTTCAGCATGACTCTTTCCTTGAGGGATCGTTTTTCGGGCAATTTCCCGGGTTTTCCTATTGTCGCGCCAACCGGCGCTGCGCGCCGACTACGGGAAACTCCTAGCTCCCGCTTGTAAATTTCTTTCACGATAATGAAAAAAACAGCATTTGACGTAAATATTTTCCAGAGATGGCGCCCACCATGACGAACTCTTCCTCCCCCGCAGCCCTGTTGGACGTGAACGGCAAAGGCCTGGGCGCGTTTCCCGACTCCTGTACTACCGCCGACGTGGCGGCCCTGAACTGGAACCTGCTGGACGAAGACATCAGCCTGCCGGTGGCGGTGCTGTACGAAGCCCGTGTCCGCCACAACCTGCAGTGGATGCAGGAGTTCATGGAGGCCTACCACGTCAAGCTGGCCCCGCATGGCAAGACCACGATGAGCCCGGCGCTCTTCAAGCGCCAGATCGACAACGGCGCCTGGGGCATCACGCTGGCGACCGCGCCGCAGGTGCTGGCCGCGTATCAGCACGGCATCCGCCGGGTGCTGATGGCCAACCAACTGGTTGGCCACGCCAACATGGCCATCATCGCCCGCCTGCTGCAGGATCCGGCCTTTACCTATTTCTGCATTGTGGATTCCCCCGCCAATGCCGCCCAGCTGGGCAAGTTTTTCGGCGAACAGGACCTGACCCTGTCCGTGCTGATCGAACTGGGCCCGACCGGCGGGCGCACGGGCGTGCGCGACGACGCGCAGCTGCAAGCGGTGGTCGAGGAAATCGGCCGCTGGCCCGGCCTGGCGCTGGCGGGCATCGAAGTCTATGAAGGCGTGCTGCAGGAAGAAGGCGCCATCCGCGCCTTCCTGCGCCGCGCCACCGACGCCCTGCGCGGCCTGGCCACCGCCGGCCGCCTGCGCAAGAGCGGCCCCGCGCTGATTTCCGGCGCCGGTTCGGCCTGGTTCGACGTGGTGGCCGAAGAATTCTCGCAGCTGGATATCGGCACGCCGCTGGAAGTGGTGCTGCGCCCCGGCTGCTACCTGTCGCACGACGTGGGCGTCTACCGCTCGGCTGCTGAACGCATCAACGCCCACAACCCGGTGGCCAAGAAAATGGAACCGGGCCTGCTGCCGGCCTTGCAGGTCTGGGCTTATGTGCAATCGCTGCCCGAACCCGGCCGCGCCATCATCGCGATGGGCAAGCGCGACGCCGCGTTTGACGCCGGCCTGCCCACGCCCGCCCTGCACTTCCGTCCCGGCCAGGATGCGCCCGCCCTCGCGTCCCAGACGTGGAAGCTGACCGCCATGATGGACCAGCACGCTTTCATGCAGATCGGCGAAGGCGACGACATCCAGGTCGGCGACATGATCGCCTTCGATATCTCCCACCCCTGCCTGACGTTCGACAAGTGGCGCCAGGTGCTGCTGGTGGACGAGCAGTACCGCGTCACCGACGTGGCCGAAACCTTCTTCTGAACGCCCCCTGCCTGCCGCACCGCGCCAGGCCCGAGGGGGCTGAAAGACCTGGGATCCCGGCGCTTACCCGATACCACGCGACAACCTGTTTTTGACCCTCTGGAGAGAGAATCATGAACTTCCGTACCTCCCGGCGAGGCGGTGGGCTGACCAGCCTGCTCGCGGCCGGCGCAATTGGCTTGACCGCATTGTCGTCCCCCGCCCTCTGTGCCGCGCCGGTCAAGGGAGGCACGATATCCGTCGCCACCATCGGTGAGCCGCCCACGCTGGACCCGATGACCAGCACCGCCGACCTGGTGGGCATCCTGACGCAGCATTTCTTCGAAACGCTCTACACCTTCGACGCCAAGTGGAACCTGACCCCGCTGCTGGCCGACAAGATGCCGGAGGTTTCCGCGGACGGCCTGATCTACACGATCCCGCTGCGCCAGGGCATCACGTTCCATGACGGCTCGAAGATGGATTCGTCTGACGTGCTGGCCTCCTTGAAGCGCTGGACCGAAACCGCCACGCGCGGCAAGGGCGCCGCCAAGGTCATCAGCAGCATCGAAGCGCCGGACGCCAACACCATCCGCATCACGCTGAAAGAACCGTATGCGCCGCTGACCGCACTGCTGGCCATGAACAATGCCGCGGCCGTCATCATGCCCAAGGGCAAGATCGCGCCGGTGCTGACCGAAATCGTTGGCACGGGCCCCTATCAGTTGAAGGCCCGCGTGCCGGACCAGTACATCCAGCTGGTGCGCTTCGAAGGCTACAAACAGCGCGAAGGCGAGCCCGACGGCTACGGCGGCGCGCGCAAGCAATACCTGGACGAAATCCGCTTTGTGCCGGTCAGCAATGCCAATACCCGTTCGGAAGCCGCCGCCGCCGGCCAGTTCGACTATGTCGACTCGCTGCCCGTGGAAGCGCTGGACAAGCTCAAGGGCGGCCGTTCGGACCCGGTGATGCTCAAGCCCTTCGGCTGGCCGCGCCTGGTGCTCAACACCAAGCAAGGCATCATGTCCAACCTGGCCGTGCGCCAGGCGGTGCAGTTGGCGCTGAACGAAGAGGACATGCTGTTCGCCGCCTTTGGCAACAAGGAGTTCTACAAGCTGAACGGCGACCTGTATCCGGAAGGCTACCCGTGGGCCACGTCGCTGGGCGGCAAGGTCTACAACAAGGCCGACTCCGCTGCCGCCAAGAAGCTGCTGGACAGCGCCAATGTGGCTGACAAGAAGATCCGCATCCTGACCAGCCAGCAGTACGAGTTCCATTACAAGATGGCGCTGGTGGCCGCGGAATATCTGAAGGCCGCCGGCTTCACGGTGGACATGCAGGTCGTTGACTGGGCCACCTTGACGCAACGCCGCCAGGATCCGGCCGTGTGGGACATCTTCATCACCCACAGCGTGTTCCTGCCGGAACCCGCGCTGATCGACTTCCCGTCCAAGGACGCGCCGGGCTGGTGGGACACGCCGCGCCGCGCGCAGGTGATGGACGCCTTCAACCAGGCACGCACGCAGGAAGAGCGCATCAAGCGCTGGGCCGACGTGCAGCAGGCCGTGTATGACGAGATCCCCTTCGTGAAGGTCGGTGACTTCAACGCCCAGGCCGCGCGCTCGCCGTCGCTGCAAGGCACCAAGCCCGCCCCGTGGCCGTTCTTCTGGAACGCCTGGAAGGCCCCGAAGTGACGGCACGTGGTACGTAGGATCGATGAAGCGCGCGAGTTCTTAACGAAGAACTCGATTGCCCAGCGCGCGTAACCCATCGAACGGCGGTTGCGTTGTGGCTGAAGTTGCCAAGAAATCACCGCTGCTTGATGGGTTGCGCGCGCTCGACGGCAATGTTCTTGCCCAAGCACTCTCGCGCTACACCCATCCTACGCCCCCCACGAACCGTCTCCCTGCACCGAACGACGCTTTTTAGGACATCATCGTGTTGCGTTATCTCTTAAACCGGCTGGTCGGGCTGGTGGCCGTGATGTTCATCGTCGCGACCATCGTGTTCGTCATCATCCGCGTCACGCCAGGCGACCCGGCCGCAGTGATGCTGGGTCCGCAGGCCAGCCAGCAAGACATCGCCGCGCTGCGCACGCAGCTGGGGCTGGACCAGCCCATGGCGATCCAGTACCTGTCGTGGCTGGGCAAGTTGGCGCAGGGCGACCTGGGCCAATCCATCTTCATGAACAAGCCCGTGCTGTCGGCGCTGGCCGACCGCGCCGAACCGACGATCCTGCTGACGCTGATGTCGCTCTTGATCGCCAGCGCCATCGCGCTGCCGGTGGGGATCCTGTCCGCCGTCAAACGCGGCACAACGCTGGATCAGTCGGTGCTGTCGTTCTCGATGTTCACCTCCAGCGTGCCGAGCTTCTGGCTGGGCCTGCTGCTGATGCAGATTTTCTCGGTGAAACTGGGCTGGCTGCCCGTGTCCGGCTATGGCGGCCCCGATGCGTCGCTGGCCACGCGCCTGTCGCACCTGATCCTGCCCGCCGTGGTGCTGGGCCTGGTGAATTCCGCGCTGATCACCCGTTTCATCCGCGCCAGCATGCTGGACGTGCTGCGCGACGACTACGTGCGCACGGCGCGGGCCAAAGGCCTGCCGGAAAGCAAGGTCATCCTGAAGCATGCCGTGCGCAACGCGCTGATCCCGATCCTGACGGTGCTGGGCCTGACGACGGCCCTCCTGATCAGCGGCGCGGTCGTGACGGAAACGGTGTTCGGCCTGCCCGGCGTGGGCAGCCTGGTGGTGTCGGCGGTATTGCGCCGCGACTACCCCGTCATCCAGGGCGCGCTGCTGGTCATCGCGGCCATCTACGTGCTGATCAACCTCCTTATCGACCTGCTGTACCTGGTGGTCGATCCTCGGGTCCGTTACTGATGATGCGTCTTACCCCCGAAGCGCCCGCAGCGCTTACCGATGCACCGCAAGTGGAGCAACTGACATGACAACCGGGACTACCGTGAATTCCGGAACCGACCGCTGGCAGGTGCTGCGCCTGCTGGTGTCGCGCAAGACGGTCCTGATCAGCCTGATCGTGATCATCGTGCTGGTGGCCGCCGCGCTGCTGGCGCCGTGGGTCAGCCCCTACGATCCGTTCAAGCTGTCCATCATGAACCGGCTGAAGGCGCCGGGCGCCGCGCACTGGTTCGGCACCGACGACTTCGGACGCGATGTGTTCAGCCGCGTCATCTATGGCGGCCGGCTGTCGCTAATGGTGGGCTTTTCCGTCGTGATCGTGTCCAGCGTGCTGGGCATCGCGCTGGGCCTTGTCGCCGGCTTCTTCCGTTCGGCCGACAAGTTCGTCTCGCGCCTGATCGACGCCATGATGGCGTTTCCCGACATCCTGCTGGCCATCTCGCTGGTGGCCGCGCTGGGGCCGTCGTTGATCAACGTGGTGATCGCGCTGGGCATCGTCTACACGCCGCGCCTGGCCCGCATCGTGCGCGCCTCGACGCTCGTGATCCGTGAACTGCCTTTCGTGGAGGCAGCCCGCGCGCTGGGCGTGCCGACCTGGCGCATCGTCACCGTGCACGTGCTGCGCAACCTGGTGTCGCCCATCCTGGTGCAGGGCACGTTCATCTTCGCCTACGCGATCCTGGCCGAAGCCGGCTTGTCGTTCCTGGGCGTGGGCGTATCGCCCGACATCCCCACCTGGGGCACCATGATCAACGCCGGCCAGCAATACATGGGCTCGGCCGACTGGATCATGATCTTCCCCGGCATCGCCATTGTCCTGTCCGTGCTGTCGCTGCAACTGGTCGGCGACGGCCTGCGCGACGTACTCGACCCGCGCCTGCGCAAGGAGCTGTAATCATGACGGCAAGCACCCGAGACGTCGTGCTGTCCGTGGAAGGGCTGAAGACCTGGTTCCACAGCCGCGACGGCATCGCCAAGTCCGTGGACGGCGTCACCTTCGATCTGGCCCGCGGCGAAACGCTGGCCATCGTGGGCGAATCCGGTTCCGGCAAATCCGTGACCAGCCTGTCCATCATGGGCCTGTTGCCCAAACCGGCCGGTCGCATCGAAGGCGGCAAGATCCTGTACCGCGACCGCCAGGGCACGCAGCACGACCTGGCCCGCGCCACGCCCGCCACCCTGCAGAAGATCCGCGGCGCCGAAATCGCCATGATCTTCCAGGAACCGATGACCAGCCTGAACCCGCTGTACACGGTGGGCGACCAGATCGCCGAAGCCGTACTGCAGCACGAAGGCGGCTCTTATGCCTCGGCGATCCGGCGCGCCCGCGACATGCTGGAACGCGTGGAGATCCCCGCCGCCGACCGCCGCGTCAACGAGTACCCGCACCAGATGTCGGGGGGCATGCGCCAACGCGTGATGATCGCGCTGGCGCTGGCCTGCAACCCGGCGGTGCTGATCGCCGACGAGCCCACCACCGCGCTGGACGTGACCGTGCAGGCCCAGATCCTGGACCTGCTGCGCCGGCTGCAGAAAGAGATGAACATGAGCATCCTGTTCATCACCCACAACCTGGGTGTGGTGGCCGAGATCGCGCATCGCGTGGCCGTCATGTACGCCGGGCGCGTGGTGGAAGACGCGGGCGTCTACGACCTGTTCGAAAAGCCCACGCACCCCTACACCCGCGGCCTCCTGTCCTGTCTGCCCACGGCCGCCCTGCTGGCTTCGGGCGAACGCCTGCGCGCCATCCCCGGCAACGTTCCCAGCGTGCTGTCGCTGCCGGCGGGCTGCACGTTCGCGCCGCGCTGCGAACTGGCTGCTGACGACTGCCGCGCCGCCGTGCCCGAACTGATCGCCGTGCAACCCGAACACCGCGCGCGCTGCATCAAGGTGAAACCGATATGACGAGCCCCCAAGTGAGCGTGCGCGCCGAAGATCCGCTGGTCCGCATTGAAGACCTGAAAGTCCACTTCCCGACCTCGCAAGCGCGCAACGCCCCCGTCGTGCGGGCCGTGGACGGCGTAAGCTTCGACGTGCCCAGAAACACCATCGTGGGCTTGGTGGGTGAATCCGGGTCGGGCAAGACCACTACCGGCCGCGCGCTGCTGCGCCTGTTCGCGCCAACCGCCGGCCGCATCCTGTTCGACGGGCAGGACATCACCACGCTGAATGAAAAGCAGATGCTGCCGTGGCGCCGCCGCATGCAGATCGTGTTCCAGGACCCGTACGCCAGCCTCAACCCTCGCATGACGGTGGCCGAGATCCTGGGCGAGGCGCTGGACACGCACCGGCTGGCGCAGCATCGTCGTTCGGCCCGCATCGGCGAACTGCTGGAGCGCGTGGGCCTGAACGCCGACCACAGCCGCCGTTACCCGCACGAGTTCTCGGGCGGCCAGCGCCAACGCATCGGCATCGCCCGGGCGCTGGCGGTGGAGCCCGACTTCATCGTGGCGGACGAACCCGTGTCGGCGCTGGACGTGTCGGTGCAGGCGCAGGTGCTGAACCTGCTGCAGGACCTGCAGCGCGACCTGGGCCTGACCATGCTGTTCGTCGCCCACGACCTGGCGGTGGTGGACTACCTGTGCGACGAGGTCGTCGTGATGTACCTGGGCCGCGTCATGGAACGCGGCCCGACCAGCGAGGTTTACGCCCGCCCGCGCCACCCCTATACCCGCGCGCTGCTGTCCGCGGCGCCCGTGCCGGATCCGCGCGCGCCGCGTTCGCGTATTCTGCTCAAAGGCGATATCCCCAGCCCGGTCAATCCGCCATCCGGCTGCGTGTTCCGCACGCGCTGCCCGCATGCCATCGACGCCTGCGCCACGATCGACGCGCAGGCCGTCAGCGTGGGCCCCGGCCACTTCGTGGCCTGTTCGCGCATCGACGACCCCGAGCTGGCCTAGCCTTTGCCCCGCCCCGATCTGATCCAGGAACCCCACATGAACATCATCCGCGACATCGTCTTCCAGATACGCAGTCGGCGGGACGCATTGAGCGTGACTGAACGCAAGGTCGCCGACGCCATCCTGGACGACATCATGTGGGGCGCCAGCGCCACGGTCGACCAGCTGGCGACGAAGGCGGGCGTCAGCATCGCCACCATCTCGCGCTTTGCGCGCACGGTGGGCTGCGAAGACACCCGCGACCTCAAGATGAAGCTGGCGCAGGCCAGCACGGTAGGCAGCCGCTTCCTGGACCCCAGCGCGCCCGCCGAGGAAAGCACCTTCTACGCCCGCATCTACGCCGACATCGAAAGTACGCTGCGCGCGCATCTGCCTACCTTCACCGAACAGCTGTTCGAGCAGGCCTCATCCATCGTCGACGGCGCGCGCATGATCTACGTGTTCGGCATGGGCGGCGCCTCCGCCGTGCTGGCGCAGGAAGTGCAGTCGCGCCTGGTGCGCCTGGGCTATCCCATCGCTGTCTACAGCGACGCGGTGCTGCTGCGCATGGTGGCCGCCACCCTGGACGAGCGCGACGCGGTCCTCATCCTGTCGGCCTCCGGCCTGACGCCCGAAATCGTCGGCGCCGCCCGCATCGTCAAGCAATACCGCGCCCGCATCGTCGCCATCACGGACGCCACCTCTGAACTGGCCAAGCTGGCCGACGTGGTGCTGCCGATCCGCACGGACGAAACCGACTTCATCTACAAACCCTCGGCATCGCGCTACGCGATGATGCTGGCCATCGACCTGCTGTCGACCGAACTGGCCATGCTGAACCAAGAGGAAAACCGCGAACGCCTGCGCCGCATCAAGCTGGCGCTGGACGAGCACCGCGGCGGCCCGAACCGTTTGCCGCTGGGCGATTGAACCTGGAACCCAAGATGTACGACACCCTCATTGGCAACGTCCGCGTCCTGGACGGTACCGGCGGCCCCGAAATCCGCGCCAGCGTGGCCCTGGCCGATGGCCGCATCGCCGCCATCGGCGCCCTGCCCGGCGCGCAAGCCCGCCACATCATCGACGGCACGGAACTGGCGCTGGCCCCCGGCTTCATCGACGTGCACACGCATGACGACACCAACGTCATCCGGACGCCGGGCATGCTGCCCAAGCTGTCCCAGGGCGTGACGACCGTGGTGGTGGGCAATTGCGGCATCAGCGCTTCGCCCGTGTCGTTGCGCGCCGAGCCCCCGGATCCGATGAACCTGCTGGGCGGCCGCGAAGACTTCAACTACCCCACCTTCGCCGACTACACGCGCGCCATCGAAGCCGCGCAACCGGCGGTGAACGTAGCCGCGCTGGTGGGCCACACCGCCCTGCGCAGCAACCACATGGACCGCCTGGACCGCGCCGCCACGCAGGACGAAGTGCTGGCCATGCGCGAGCAACTGCGCGATGCGCTGGCACACGGGGCGATCGGGCTGAGCACGGGCCTGGCCTATGCGTCCGCCTTCGAGGCCGACACGGCCGAGGTCAAGCTGCTGGCCGAAGCGCTGGATGAATTCGGCGCGCTGTACACCACGCACCTGCGTTCCGAGTTCGCGGCCATTCTCGAGGCCATGCAGGAAGCGTTCGACATCGCCCTGCACGCCCGCGTGCCGGTGGTGGTGTCGCACCTAAAATGCGCCGGCGCCGGCAACTGGGGCCGCACGAAGGAAGTGCTGTTCAAGCTGGAGAACGCGGGGCGCCTGCAACACGTGGGCTGCGACTGCTATCCGTATTCGGCCAGCTCGTCCACGTTGGACTTGAAGCAGGTCACCGATGAGTTCGACATCGACATCACCTGGTCCGTGCCGCATCCCGAGCAAGCCCGCCGCAAACTGGCCGCCATCGCGGCCGACTGGGGCGTGACGCTGCGAGAGGCCGCGCAACGCCTGCAACCGGCCGGCGCCGTCTATCACAACATGCATGAGGACGACGTGCGCCGCGTGCTGTCGCACCCGCTGACGATGGTGGGGTCGGACGGACTGCCCAACGACCCGATGCCGCATCCGCGCCTGTGGGGCGCCTTCCCGCGCGTGCTGGGCCATTACAGCCGCGACGTCGGGCTGTTCCCGCTGATTCAGGCCGTGCACAAGATGACCGGCTTGTCCGCCGCCCGCTTCGGTCTGGCCGATCGCGGCCTGGTGCGCGAGGGCTATCACGCTGATCTGGTGCTGTTCAATCCGGACACTGTCATCGACCGCGCCACCTTCGCCGCGCCGGTACAGACCGCCGCCGGCATCGAAGCCGTCTGGGTCAACGGCACCCTGTCGTACCACCAGGGGCAGCCCACCGGCGACCGCGCCGGCCGCTGGCTGCCGCGCAACGGCGACCTGCGCGCGAGCTTCGCGGCGGCGTCTTCCCTTTCTCCGGCATCAACCCCATCCCAATAGGAGTCTCACCATGAGCAATGCCCCCACGCCCGACAAGAATGGCATCACCCGCTACGGCGTCGCCGGCGGCACCGGCCAGGGCGGTTCGCACATGCCGTTCGCGCGCGCCGTCGCCGCCGACGGCTGGCTGCACGTGTCCGGCCAGGTGCCGATGGAAAACGGCGAAGTGATCGAAGGCGGCACCGTGGCGCAGTGCCACAAGGCCATCCAGCAACTGCTGGCCATCCTGAAGGAAGCCGGCTACGGCCCGGAACACGTGGTGCGATGCGGCGTCTGGCTGGACGACGCCCGCGACTTCCCGTCGTTCAACAAGGTCTTCAAGGAATACTTCGGCGAAAACCCGCCCGCGCGCGCCTGCGTGCAGTCCAGCCTGATGGTGGACGCCAAGGTCGAGATCGATTGCGTGGCGTACAAGCGGCCTTGATGGAGGCGTTGCTACGTAGGATGGGTGAAGCGCGAGAGAATGTGCGCAAAGACACCACCGCCTAGCGCGCGCAACCCATCAAGCAGCGCCACGCTTCTTATCTGATTTAGCCACAACACAACCGCTGCTTGATGGGTTGCGCGCGCTGGGCGGCTGGTGTTTTGCGCACAGTTCTCTCGCGCTTCACCCATCCTACGGCCCTGCCTACATTTTTACGACGTCTACGCCCTTGGGCGCCGTGAATTGGAATTCTTTGGCGGATAGCGACGGGTTGGCCGCGATTGCGGACAAGTCCACGCGCGTCGTCTGGCCGAAGGAATCCAGGAGTTCGACGCGCACCGGCAGGTTGTCCTTCATGCCGATGTCCACGCGCGAAAAACCGGCGTCGGCCGTGCGCGGCTTGGCGCGCAACCACTCCACGCCGTCCTTGGCCGGCAGCGCCGACACGTCGAACGATTGCTCAAGCGAACCGGAGCCGAACAGGATCGCGGCGGGCGAGGTGCCGATGGCGGCATCCACCTTGCGCTCGGTCACTTGCGCCAGATCAGGGTCGAACTGGAAGACCGTGCGGCCGTCCGAGATGACGAGCTGTTCGTACGGCTTCTGCACCGCCCATTTGAACTTGCCCGGGCGCTGGAACGAAAACACGCCGGTCTGCGCAGGCTGCGTGCGGCCCTGGTTGTTCACCGTGTACTGCGAGAACGAACCGGTGGCCGCCGTGACGGACGAGACGAAGGCCTTCAATTGCTCTTGCGCGCTGGCGGCAAACACCAGGGCAGGCGCCAGACTCAAGGCGGTGGCGATGGCCAGGCGGCGAAACGTCTTCATCATGCTTCCTCTCGGGCGGCGGCTGCGGCAGGGACCAGGATTTCCCGGTTGCCATTGGATTGCATCGCCGACACCATACCCGATTGCTCCATTTGCTCGAGTAACCGGGCCGCGCGGTTGTAACCAATGCGCAGGTGACGCTGCACCAGCGAGATCGAGGCGCGGCGGTGCTTGAGCACCACTTCGCAGGCCTGGTCGTACATCGGGTCGGACTCGGCGTCGCCGCCGATGCCGGTGACGCTGCTGGCGCCTTCGCCGTTGTCGCCCTCGACCCCGCCTTCCAGCAGGCCTTCGATGTAGTTGGGTTCGCCCTGCGCCTTCAGGCTTTCCACCACGCGATGCACTTCATCGTCGCTGCAGAACGCGCCGTGCACGCGCACCGGCAAGCCGGTACCCGGCGGCATGTAGAGCATGTCGCCCTGGCCCAGCAGGGTTTCGGCGCCCATCTGGTCAAGAATGGTGCGCGAATCGATCTTGGACGACACCTGGAACGCGATGCGCGTGGGGATGTTGGCCTTGATCAGGCCCGTGATGACGTCCACGCTGGGGCGCTGCGTGGCCAGGATCAGGTGGATGCCGGCGGCGCGCGCCTTCTGCGCCAGGCGGGCGATCAGTTCTTCGATCTTCTTGCCCACCACCATCATCAGGTCGGCCAGCTCGTCGATGACCACCACGATGGTGGGCAGCGGCGACAGCGGCTCGGGCTGGTCGGGCGTGAGCGAGAACGGGTTCGGAATGGGTTCTTCGCGCTTGATGGCGTCGCGGATCTTGGTGTTGTAGCCCGCCAGGTTGCGCACTCCCATCTTGCTCATGAGCCGGTAGCGCTTTTCCATTTCGCCCACGCACCAGTTCAGCGCATTGGACGCGTGGCGCATGTCGGTCACGACGGGGGCCAGCAAGTGCGGGATGCCCTCGTAGACGCTCATTTCCAGCATCTTCGGGTCGATCAGGATCAGGCGGGTGTGGGACGCGTCGGCCTTGTACAGCAAGGACAGGATCATGGCGTTGATCCCCACCGACTTGCCCGAACCCGTCGTACCGGCCACCAGCAAGTGGGGCATCTTGGCCAGGTCGGCCACGACCGGGTTGCCGGCGATGTCCTTGCCCAGCGCCATCGTCACCACCGAATGGCTGGCGTGATAGGTCTGCGAACCCAGGATTTCAGACAGGCGCACCATCTGGCGGCGCGGGTTAGGCAGTTCCAGGCCCATCAGGTTCTTGCCCGGGATGGTTTCCACCACCCGGATGCTGACCAGGCTCAGCGCACGGGCCAAGTCCTTGGCCAGATTGACGATCTGGCTGCCCTTCACGCCGGTGGCCGGCTCGATTTCGTAGCGCGTGATGACCGGGCCGGCCTGCGCCGCCACGACCGTGACGGACACGCCAAAGTCGGCCAGCTTCTTTTCGATCAGGCGCGAGGTGAATTCGATGGTCTCGGCCGACACCGTTTCCTGATTGGTCAGCGGCGGGTCCAGCAGGCTGATGGCCGGCAGGTCGCCTTCGGCGCCGCCCGAAGGCGCGAAGAACAGCGACTGCTGCTTTTCCTTTTCGACGCGTTCGGACTTGGGCACGACGGTAATGGCGGGTTCGATGCGCACCGGCTGCTCGTGCACCAGTTTTTCCTGCTTGGCCTCGACCTGCTCGGTGCGCACGGCCTTGGCCACCTGGCCGACCTTGCGGTCTTCGCGGGCGGCGTAGGAATTGCGGACGCGGCGGATCAGGCCTTCCATCCAGGAGCCCACGCGTTCGGCCACGGCCAGCCACGAGAACGAAAAGAACAGGCTCAGGCCGATGGCCAGCATGACCAGGAAGGCCAGCGTGCTGCCGGTAAAGCCGATGCTGCGGCTGATCAGGTCGGCCAGCGTATGGCCGATGACGCCGCCTGCTCCGCTGGCGGATTCAGAAGCGCCGGGCAGATGCGTGCCGCGGCTGGCCAGGCGCAGGGCTTCCATGCCCAGCGAACCCAGCAGCAGCAGGAAGAAGCCGATGCCCTCTTCCCAGTGGACGCGCGGCAACACTTCCGGTTGTTTACTATTAGTTACTTTAAGCTGGCTGGCCAGTCGCCGGTAGCCCGCGCGCACCCGGTGCAGCAGCAGGACGACCCACCACCAGGCCGAGAAGCCGAAGAGATAGAGGAGGATGTCCGCCAGATAGGCGCCCAGCCGTCCCCCGTGGTTGCGCACGACGTCGCCGGGCACGGAGTGCGACCAGCCAGGGTCGGACGCGCTCCAGGTGGCCAGCACCAGGGTGAGCCAGGCCGCCAGGGCGGCAAATAGGATCCAGCGGGCTTCGCGCAGCAACGCGGAAATACGCGTTTGTAGCGGCGAAGGCCCGTTGCGGGTGTTGCGCGAGGCGCGCGGAGAAGCAGTCGAGATACGCGGCATGCGGCTCATTATAATTGGGCGTTAACCTAAAGATACCCGCCCATGTCCACGCCTACGCACGCTAAAGTTTTGATACTCGGTTCCGGCCCTGCCGGTTACACGGCGGCCGTCTATGCGGCACGCGCCAATCTGAGCCCTGTTCTTGTTACAGGTCTGGCCCAAGGCGGCCAGCTCATGACCACCACGGACGTCGACAATTGGCCGGCCGACGCGGATGGCGTGCAGGGTCCGGACCTGATGCAGCGCTTTCAGAAGCACGCCGAACGCTTCAACACCGAAATGCTGTTCGACCACATCGCCAAGGTCGACCTGTCCAAGCGCCCGTTCACGCTGACCGGCGACACCGGCAAGATCTACACCTGCGACGCCCTCATCATTGCCACCGGCGCCTCGGCCAAGTACCTGGGCCTGCCGTCCGAGCAGTCCTTCATGGGCCGCGGCGTGTCCGGCTGCGCCACCTGCGACGGTTTCTTCTACCGTAACCAGGACGTGGTCGTGGTCGGCGGCGGCAACACCGCCGTCGAGGAAGCCCTGTACCTGTCGAACATCTGCCGCAAGGTCACCCTGATCCATCGCCGCGACAAATTCCGCGCCGAACCGATCCTGGTCGACAAGATGATGGCCAAGGTCGAGAACGGCAACATGGCGCTCAAGACCTTCCACACGCTGGAAGAAGTGCTGGGCGACGACAGCGGTGTAACCGGCGTGCGCGTACGCCACGTGGACACTGGCGTCACCGAAGACATGCCGGTCACCGGCGCCTTCATCGCCATCGGCCACCAGCCGAATACGGAAATCTTCCAGGGCCAGCTGGAAATGAAGGACGGCTACATCGTCACCAAGAGCGGCCTGTCCGGCATGGCCACGATGACCTCCGTCCCGGGCGTGTTCGCCGCGGGCGACGTCCAGGACCACGTCTACCGCCAGGCCATCACCAGCGCCGGCACGGGCTGCATGGCTGCCCTGGACGCCCAACGGTGGCTGGAGAATGCGGGGCAGTAAGGTCGGCCTGGCCGACCTGAAACGCCTGAAGAAAGACCTGCAGGCCGAGCGCGAACGCGAAGCGCTCGCCAAGCGGGTCGCGGTGCTGAAGAAACCGGAAAGCGCGCCCCTGGATGACATTGCCGCTTTCCAGCGCACGATGAAGTCCGTCACGCCGATCAAGGCGGCCGCCCGCGCGGAGCACAAGCCCGTGGCGGAACCCGCCCCGGCGCTGCGCCGCGCCAATGCGCTGGGCGAAACGCCGTCCCGCGCAGACGCCGGCGTGTCCGACGGCGGCGAAATCACGCACCTCTTGTCCGAAGGCGGCACCGCCTTCGTGCGCAGCGACGCAGCACCCGACACCGCCCGCAACCTGCGCCGCGGCCAATGGCGTGCGGGCGCGGAGCTGGACCTGCACGGCCTGCGCGTCGAACAGGCCCGCCACGCGCTGCTGTCCTTTCTGGACGAATGCCAGGAACACGGCATCCGCTGCGTGCGCGTCGTGCATGGCAAGGGCTATGGCTCGCAAGGGCTGGAGCCGGTGTTGAAAGACAAAGCGCGCACCTGGCTGGTGCAGAAGAATGAAGTCCTGGCGTTTTCCGAGGCGCCAGAACGCGAAGGCGGCGCAGGCGCCCTGCTGGTGCTGTTGCGGCAATCCGAAGGAATGCGCAAATGAAATGGCTCTACCTGGGCGTGGCGATCATCGCCGAGATCTTCGCCACCAGCGCCCTGAAGGGCTCTGAAGGCTTCACCCGCCTGGTGCCGTCCCTCATCACGGTCACCGGCTACCTGATCTCCTTCTACTTCCTGTCGCTGACGCTGCGCGAGATCCCGGTAGGCATCGCCTACGCCATCTGGTCCGGGGTCGGCATCGTGCTGATCTCGATCGTGGGCGCGGTGCTGTTCAAGCAGCACCTGGACACGCCGGCGATGATCGGTATCGGCCTCATCATCGCCGGCGTGGTGGTGATGAACGTGTTTTCGAAATCCGTCTCGCATTGAGCCGCCCCCTCGCGCCGCCGGCTGCGTCGTGGGTCCGCCGCTGGCTGGCGGCCTGGTTGTGCGTGGGCTGCCTTGCCTTCCTGCTGGCCGGCAACGCGTGGTCACAGGAGTTCAACCGCGCCGCAGAGCTCGTGCGCTACCGGGCTTGGCTGACGGACTTCAAGCAAGATCTGGACCGCCTGTCCGCCTCGCGGCGCCCGCTATCCGAGGCCGAGCTGGACTCGATGTTCGCCCGCACGGTGGTGCCCGGATCGCGCGCAGCGGGATTCATCCGCCAGAGCTTCGCGCGGCGTGGCAGCGACGGGGCCTATCTCCCGCAACACGGTCCGCGCGCGGTGTTCCTGGGCGTGCTGGACAGCGGCATCCCCGCCGGCCAGGGCGGCGTGTATCCGGAAGCTGACCCGGCGTTGAAGGTCGCGGACCTGACCGTCTGGTATCTGCACGTGGACGTGGGCGACATGACCAATACCTACCTGCTGTCGGATAAGCATTTCACGCCCTACCGGCTGCCGCCCCCCGGCAAGCTGGAACGCAACGCCTACCCGTTCCTGCTGATGGATACGCACGGCGGCGCGCTGCGCCTGGGCGGGGTCAGCAGCGAACTCTGGGGGCTGGTTGCCTACCTGCACAATGCCGCGCATTGAACCCGTCCTGCGCCTGCTTGCGCTGACGGCGTTGTCGATGGCGCCCGGCCTGGCCAGCGCGCTCTGCGAGCCGTTGGCGGCGTCCGCGCAGCGCCAGACCCAGGTGGCGGACATCCCGCTGGAGGGCACCAACACGTTGCTGGCGCTGGACGGTTCGCGCATCCAGTCATGGCAGCCCGCCGTCTCGGTGGAGACCGGCGCGCGCGCCACGCCTGTGATCTGGGCCGAACACGTGGATTGGTCGGTGTACGCCGCCGCGCCGGATGCGCGTATCGGCGTCGCGATGCTGCGCTTCGAAACCGGCGCCGACGGGCGCCGGCATCTGTGCGGCATCGCGCGCTACAGCGCCAACGCCGTGGATGCGGCCCGTGAATCCCGCAAGGCCGCCCTGCCGTCACCTGACTCGGAAACCCGCTACTACTATGGCGATGGCGACCGTCTGACCGGTTATGAAGAGCGCTCCCGCGCGGCGGACGGCCGCCCGAACCCGCCGGTACGCTACTGCCTGCGCTATGACGAACACGGCTGGCTGGCCGAACTGGGTGCCAACGATTGCGCCGCCGCCTCCCAACCGATGACCCGCTACGTGCATGACGCGGCAGGCCGGCTGCTGCGCGTCATCGCGTATCAGGAGAAATCCGGCGAGGCGTCGCAGGTCGTGGCCTATGACGGCCAGGGCCGCACGGTGCAGCGCTACCTGCGCCCCCACATCGGGTGGGCCGAAGACGGCCCTGCGCTGGGGCTGCCCTATCGCGAGATTCAAAGCGACTACGCCGTGCTGGTATTGCCGGGCCCGACCTGGAAGCCGCCCGCGCTGGATTCGTACCACTATGACTGGGCCATCGTGCGGCCCACGCCCGGCAACGGCGGCCGCGACATCTACGCCGCCAAGCGCGACCCCGCACAGGTGCTGGCCAAAGGCAACAGCGGCAATGGCGGCCAGTTCGCCCTGACCGCCGCGCAGAAGCAGCGCATCTGGGAAGCCGCCGGCCAGACGCCGGGCGGTGTGCAATGGCTATGGGCGCCGGGCCAGACGTTTACCTTGTTGCAAGCCATGCCCGACGCGGCGTGGGCGGCCTGCACTGATCCGGACAACCGCAAGACCGACGCCTGCGGCGCGCCTTAGGCGTTTTCGGCCGGCGGGCGAGGCGCGCCCGGGTGGCGCAGATAATCCACCAGCGCCAGCGTCGCGCGGTCAGGCGGCGGCGTCAGCAGCGACACCACGATGATCGTGAGAAATGCCACGGGCGCGCCGAATATGCCGGCCGCGATAGGCTGGATGCCCCACCACAGGTCGACCGGCTGCGTGCGTGAAATGCCCAGGACCCATTCGCGCAGCCACGGATGCGTGTGCGTCATGTAGGCAAAGGTCACCGCCAGCCCCGCCGCCATGCCCAAGGTGGCGCCCCATTTGTTGGCGCGGCGCCAGAATACGCCCATGACCAGGGCGGGAAAAAAGGACGACGCCGCGAACGAAAAGGCGGCTGACACCATGAACAGGATGTCGGCAGGCTTGCGCGCCGCCACCCAGGCCGCGCCGAACGCCACCACCAGCAACAGGATTTTCGACACCATCACCCGGCGCGCGGCCGACATGCGCGGCGACACCATCCGGTACCACATGTCGTGCGACAGGGAATTGGACAAGGTCAGCAACAGGCCGTCGGCGGTGGATAGCGCGGCCGCCAGCCCGCCGGCCGCCACCAGGCCTGAAATCACGTAGGGCAGCCCCCCGATCTCGGGCATGGCCAGCACCACCACGTCGGCGCCCATGCTGATTTCACTTAGCTGCACGACGCCGTCGCGGTTGATGTCGGTGACGTCCAGCAGGTTGCTGTCGACCGCGCTCCAGGCGTGTACCCAATTGGGCAGGCTCAGGAAATTCGACCCCACGACCTGCGTATAGACCTCGTACTTGACCAGCAGGGCCAGCGCGGGCGCCATGAAATACAGCAGCAGGATGAACAGCAGCGACCAGCACACCGACTTGCGCGCCTCGATCACCGAGGGCGTGGTGTAGGACCGCATCAGGATGTGCGGCATGCCCGCGGTTCCCAGCATCAGGCACAGCACCAGCGCCAGGAAATTGATGCGCATGTTGCGCCGCTCTTCCGGGTCTTTGGCGGGAAAGGGTTCGGCATGCGGTGTGGGCGGAGCGGCCCGCGCTTCGAAGGTCGCACGGGCTTGCGACCAGAGCACGCGCGCATCTTCCACGCTGGCGGGATAGGCGGCCAATTCCCGTTCGGCGGAACGGATCTCGACCATGGGCGCATCGCTGGCGTTCAACTGCGCCAGCCGGCTGCGCAGTTTGTCCTTTTCCAGCGTCCAGGATTCGGGCAGCGCCTGCACGCGCTGCGCCATCTGGTCGGCGTGCTGCTGCCAAAGCCGGCGCACCTCGATTTCGGACGGGTCGTTCTGCAGGTAGATCTCTTTTTCGGTCACCTGCTGCAGCACCACGCCGGCCGACAGCTGCGGCACGGGCATGTCGGTGTGCTTGATCGACAGCCACACCACCGGCACCAGGTAGGCGATGACCAGGATGATGTACTGCCCCACCTGTGTCCACGTCACGGCGCGCATGCCGCCCAGGAACGAACAGACCAGCATGCCGCCCAGCGCCACGAAGATGCCCAGCTCGAACGAAATGCCGGTCATGCGCGTGGTGATGATGCCCACGCCGTAAATCTGCGCCACCAGATAGGTGAACGAACACAGGATGGCGCAGGCCACGCCCGCCAGGCGCGGCATGTTGCCGCCATAGCGCGCGCCCATGAAGTCGGGAATGGTGTACTGGCCGAAGCGCCGCAGGTATGGCGCCAGCAGCATCGCCACCAGCACGTAACCGCCGGTCCAGCCCATGATGTAGGCCAGCCCGCCATAGCCGGTCAGGTACAGCGTGCCCGCGACCCCGATGAAGGACGCGACCGACATCCAGTCCGCGGCCGTCGCCATGCCGTTATAGATGGCGGGCACGCGCCGCCCCGCCACGTAGTATTCGACCTGGTCCGAGGTGCGGCACACGATGCCGATGCCCGCGTACAGGCTGACCGTGACCAGCAGGAAGACGTAGCCGATCCAGTTGCGCGGCATGCCCAGGATTTCGGCCAGCGCCATCAACAGGATCATCAGCGCGAAGCCGGCCGTGTACAACACGTAGATGCGGCGCAGTCGGATCCGAAATTCCTGGGGAGTGTCTCCGCTGAAAAACGGCATCAGCGGTCCCCGCCCGCGGCTTCTGCCTCGGCGCGCTCGTCGGCCCGGTTCATGATCCGGGCATACACGCCGATGATGATCAGGTAGGCCAGCGGCGCCCCGTAGGCCGCCATCCAGAAAGCGAACGGCCAGCCGATGAAATCGAAGGTCAGGCTGCGGGCAAAAAAGGCGGGAATGAAGGTAAGCGCCGCCCAGGCGGCCAGCAGCAACACGATCAGCCGCAAATTGCGGCGCCAATAGGGGGTGGAAGCGGGCTTGGAGGTAGAAGCGAGGGGTTCGGGCATAGCTAGGATGTTCAGACCCTACCTGGATAGCGCGAAACGCTGCGTCTGAAAAGCCCTGGCGGATGATATTCGGGCTTTTTATGCGACAACGGCTGGCACTGCCTGGTGCCAGCCGTTGTGCGTTTTGCTTTTTTTGAGTACTGCTTTACTTTTTTTATGTACCGGTGCCGCCGGTATTTGCCCATGCAGGGCTTTGTCTCCTCACCTGCATGGGAAGAGATTCTGCACCAAGTGCGGGAATGCCACACTAGGGGAATGCCCTAAGACGGAGCATTCATTTACATATTCCATGCACCACAGTAGTGCAATTTGACCGAAAAGTTCTAAATATTGGGATTTTTTGGCGAAAAGGCACGAATTGAGCCAAGTTCAGAAATCCCGCCGATCCCGGAATATGACGATCGCCACCGCAGCATGCCCGGAATCGGGCGCGGCTCCAAAGGGCAGCAACACCCTTCAAAAGAACCCCGCAACGCTCGCAAGAACGCCCCACACGCCGCCAGAATAGCCGCGCCGCCGCCGGGCCGTCCCAAGGCGGCGCAGCCCCCTTGGGGGGCAGCAAGCGCGCAAAGCGCGCGCAGCGTGGGGGCACTCCCTGCGCCGCCGCCGGGCCGCCCCCAAGGCGGCGCAGCCCCCTTGGGGGGCAGCAAGCTCGCGAAGCGAGTGCGGCGTGGGGGCCCACCCCTCTTTATTTTTTGTTTACACCCCCCTCCCGAACGTATATCCCGTTTTTATCCCCTGCTCCGTAACCTGCCGGTGTCCTGATTGGTCACCTGGCCTGCCCGGCGCGCATCCGCCTTTGCCGCGCAGGCCCGTCGTTCGAAGGGAGCCGTGCTCCCGGGAGGAAAAACGTGGATGCCATCTATATCGCCGTCTTCGCCGTCATGGCCGGGCTGACTGTCGCCCTGCTGCGCTTCTGCGAAGCCCTGTCTACGGGAGAGCCGTCATGAACTGGCTCTATTGGGTCAGCGGCCTGACCGCCGCCCTGCTGTTCGTGTACCTGCTGGTCGCCCTGTTCAAACCGGAGAAATTCTGATGACCGCCGAATTCGTCGGATTGCTGGTCCTGTACCTGGCAGTCCTGCTTGCGATCGCGCCCCTGCTCGGGCGCTACATCCGCATCGCCATGGAAAACGGGCAATCCCGGCTGACCGCCTGGGGCCGCCCGCTTGAGCGCGGCATCTACCGGCTTGCGGGCATCGACCCGCAGGCCGAGATGGGCTGGAAGCGCTACACCCTGGCCGTGCTGGCCTTCAACATCCTGGGCATCGTGGTCGTCTACGGCCTGCAACGGCTCCAGGGCATGCTGCCGCTGAACCCGGCCGGCATGGGCGCCGTGACGCCGGACTCGGCCCTGAACACCGCCATCAGCTTCGTCGCCAACACCAACTGGCAAGGCTATGCCGGCGAATCCACGATGAGCTACCTGACGCAGATGCTGGCGCTGACGGTGCAGAACTTCGTCTCGGCCGCCACCGGCATCGCCGTCCTGTTCGCGCTGATCCGCGGGCTGGCGCGGCACTGCTCGGCCACCGTCGGCAACTTCTGGGCCGACATGGTCCGCTGCACGCTGTATGTGCTGCTGCCCCTGTCCTTCGTGCTGGCGCTGGCGCTCGTCAGCCAGGGCGTGATCCAGAACTTCAGCCCCTACCAGGACGTGCAGACGGTGGAAGCCCTGCATTACGACCAGCCGCGCGTGGACGCCCAGGGCCAGCCGGTGCTGGATGCCAAGGGCCAGCCCGTGACCGATCCCGCCGTCACCTCGACGCAGACGCTGGCGATGGGCCCGGTCGCCTCGCAAGAAGCCATCAAGCTGCTGGGCACCAACGGCGGCGGCTTCTTCAACGCCAACTCGGCACATCCGTTCGAGAACTCGACGCCGCTGGCGAACTTTCTGGAGATGCTGGCGATTCTGGCGATCCCCGCCGCGCTGTGCTTCACCTTTGGCGAGATGGTGGGCAGCCGGCGCCAGGGCATCGCGATCCTGGCGGCGATGACGGTGCTGTTCGCCGTCTTCGCGTTGGGCACCGCCTACTTTGAGCAGCAGCCCAACCCCATGGCGGCCCAGGCCGGCGCCGACAGCGCAATGACGGCGTTCTCGCCGGGCGGCAACATGGAAGGCAAGGAAACGCGCTTCGGCATCGCCGCGACGTCGCTGTTCGCCGTCATCACCACGGCCGCCTCCTGCGGCGCGGTCAACGGCATGCATGACTCCCTGACCGCGATGGGCGGGCTGTCGCCGATGCTGCTGATGCAGCTGGGCGAAGTGGTCTACGGCGGCGTGGGTTCCGGTCTCTACGGCATGCTCGCCTTTGCCATCCTGGGGGTCTTCATTGCCGGCCTGATGATCGGCCGGACGCCCGAATACCTGGGCAAGAAGATCGAGGCCTACGACATGAAGATGGTCTCCATCGTCATCCTGGCCACGCCGCTGCTGGTGCTGGGCGGCACCGCGTTGGCTGTCTCCGTGTCGGCCGGCCAGGCGGGGGTGCTGAACCCCGGCATCCACGGCTTCTCGGAAATCCTCTACGCGCTGTCGTCCGCCGCCAACAACAACGGCAGCGCCTTCGCCGGGTTGTCCGCCAACACGCCCTTCTACAACGTGCTGCTGGGCATCGCCATGTGGTTCGGCCGCTTCGCCGTGATCATCGCCGTGATGGCGATGGCCGGGTCGCTGGCGGCCAAGCGCCGGCTGCCCGCCGGCCCCGGCAGCATGCCCACGACCGGCCCCCTCTTCGTGGTGCTGCTCATCGGCGCCGTGCTGCTGGTGGGCGCCCTGACATATGTGCCCGCGCTGGCCTTGGGCCCGGTCGCGGAACACCTGCAACCCTGAATGCAACAGGCTAGGAAAGAAAATGGCCAAGATTGAAATGCCAACAACCAGCGCAGGCGGCGGTGCCGCCCGCGCGCCCGCCGCTGCGTCCCAAGACCGTTCCTTCGGCATGTGGTCGCGCTCGCTGGTCGGGCCAGCCGTGCTGGACAGCCTGCGCAAGCTTTCGCCCGCCGCGCAGTTGAAGAACCCCGTGATGTTCGTGGTCTACGTCGGCAGCATCCTGACGACCTTGCTGTGGGTGATGGCCCTGCGCGGCCAGGCCGAGGCCCCTGCGGGCTTCATCCTGGCCATCTCCGTATGGCTGTGGTTCACCGTGCTGTTCGCCAACTTCGCCGAAGCATTGGCCGAAGGGCGCGGCAAGCAGCAAGCGGCCACCCTGCGCGGCCTGCGCACCACCATCAATGCCCGTCTGCTAAAGAATTTCCGCGAGGCGGACATCCGCGACGCGCAACCCGGGCAATGGCGGGACCAGGCCGTCAGCCAGCCCTCGGGCCTGCTGCGCCGCGACGACGTGGTGCTGATTGAAGCCGGCGAGACCATCCCCGGCGACGGGCAAGTGATCGCGGGCGTCGCCTCGGTGGACGAAAGCGCCATCACCGGCGAATCCGCGCCCGTCATCCGCGAATCCGGCGGCGACTTCTCGTCGGTCACGGGCGGCACGCGCGTGCTCTCCGACTGGATCTTCGTGCGCATCGCGGCCGATCCCGGCGAGAGCTTCCTGGACCGCATGATCGCCATGGTGGAAGGCGCCAAGCGCCAGAAGACGCCGAACGAACTGGCGCTGACCATCCTGCTGGTCGGGCTGACCGTGGTGTTCCTGCTGGTCGTCGTGACCCTGATGCCGTTCTCGATCTACGCGGTCAGCGCGGCCGGCGGCGGCTCGGCGGTCACCGTGACCGTGCTGGTGGCGCTGCTGGTCTGCCTGATCCCCACCACCATCGGCGGCCTGCTGTCGGCCATCGGCGTGGCGGGCATGAGCCGCATGATGAGCGCCAACGTCATCGCCACGTCGGGCCGCGCGGTGGAAGCGGCGGGCGACGTCGACGTGCTGCTGCTGGACAAGACCGGCACCATCACCTTCGGCAACCGCCAGGCCTCCACCTTCCTGCCCGCGCCGGGCGTGTCCCCGCGTGAACTGGCGGATGCGGCCCGCCTGGCCTCGCTGGCCGACGAAACGCCGGAAGGCCGCAGCATCGTGGCGCTGGCTGACAAGGCCATCCACGCGCCCGCGCCCCACATGGCCGAGGTCGAATTCGTGCCCTTCACGGCGCAGTCGCGCATGAGCGGCGTGAACCTGGGCGACCGCATGATCCGCAAAGGCGCGGTCGATGCGATCCAGGCCTGGCTGGCCGCGCAGGAGACGACCGTGCCGGACCAGGTCTTGCGCCTGGCCGAAGACGTGGCCCGCCGCGGCAGCACGCCGCTGATGGTCAGCGACGGCAACCGCGCGCTGGGCGTGGTGGAACTGAAAGACATCGTCAAACCCGACATCCAGTCGCGCTTTGCCGAACTGCGCCGCATGGGCATCAAAACCGTGATGATCACGGGCGACAACAAGCTGACGGCGGCCTCCATCGCGGCCGAGGCCGGCGTGGACGACTTCCTGGCGGAAGCCACGCCCGAGGCCAAATTGAAGCTAATCCGCGCCTATCAGTCCGAAGGCCGGCTGGTGGCGATGACGGGCGACGGCACCAATGACGCCCCCGCGCTGGCGCAGGCCGATGTGGCGGTGGCGATGAACTCGGGCACCCAGGCCGCCAAAGAAGCCGGCAACATGGTGGACCTGGACTCCAACCCGACCAAGCTCATCGAGATCGTCGAAATCGGCAAGCAGATGCTGATGACCCGCGGCGCGCTGACGACGTTCAGCGTGGCCAACGACGTGGCCAAGTACTTCGCCATCATTCCCGCCGCGTTCGCCACGGTCTATCCGCAGCTCAACGTGCTGAACATCATGGGCCTTGCTACACCGGCCTCCGCCATCCTGTCGGCCGTGATCTTCAACGCGCTGATCATCGTCGTGCTGATCCCGTTGGCGCTCAAAGGCGTGCGTTACCGGCCCCTGGGCGCTTCCGTGCTGCTGCGCCGCAACCTGCTGATCTATGGCCTGGGCGGCCTGCTGGTGCCCTTCGTGGGCATCAAGCTGGTCGACATGGTGCTGACCGCGTTGGGCTGGGTCTGATCCCGTCCGCCGCATCCAGCCCAACAGAAGAAAGGAATCCATCATGAAACACGCAACGCAATCCGCCCCCGCCCTGCCGCACTCCGGCGGCATCCTGCGGCCGGCGCTGGTCGTCTTCGCCGCCCTGTCCCTGGTGACGGGCCTGGCCTACCCCTTCCTGACCAGCGGCGTGGCGGCCGCGGTATTTCCGCACGAGGCGGCGGGTTCGCTGATCAAGCAGGGCGACAAGGTCGTCGGCTCGGAACTGATCGGGCAGTCCTTCACGTCGCCCCAGTACTTCTGGAGCCGCCCGTCGGCCACCGCGCCGATGCCGTACAACGCCGCGGCCTCGGGCGGGTCGAACCTGGGTCCGCGCAACCCCGCGCTGGCCGAAGCCATCCAGGCCCGCATCGCGGCCCTGAAAGCGGCCGACCCCGAGAACCCCACGCCCGTGCCCGTGGATCTGATCACGGCCTCGGGCAGCGGGCTGGACCCGCACATCAGCCCGGCCGCGGCAAGCTACCAGGCGGCACGGGTCGCCCGCGCCCGACACCTGCCCCGCGAACAGGTCGATGCCCTGATCCAGGCCAATACCGAAAAGCCCTGGCTGGGCGTGCTGGGCGACCCCGTCGTCAATGTCCTGATGCTGAACCTGGCGCTGGACCAACTGGGCACGGGACGCTGATGCCGCAGCGTATAGTATTGCCAGCCTTCCCCACCCAACCCTTGCGCGTTCATGGCTGACATTGCTGGCGAGCGTCCCGACCCCGACGCGCTCTTGAAAACCTTGGACGACGCCGCGCGCCAGGCGGTGCGCGGCAAGCTGCGCGTGTACTTCGGGTCATCGGCCGGCGTGGGCAAGACCTACGCCATGCTGGTCGCGGCCCGGGCGCAAGCCGCGCAGGGGGTCAGCGTGCTGGCCGGCATCGTCGAAACCCATGGACGCCGCGAAACCGCCAGCCTGCTGGAAGGCCTGGCGGTCTTGCCGCTGAAAGACGTGGCGTACCGCGGCCATGTGCTGAAGGAATTCGACCTGGACGGCGCGCTGGCCGCCCGGCCCGGCCTGGTCCTGGTGGACGAACTGGCGCACTCGAACGCACCCGGTTCCCGCCACGCCAAGCGCTGGCAGGACATCCAGGAATTGCTGTCGGCCGGCATCGACGTCTGGACCACGCTGAACGTGCAGCATCTGGACAGCCTGAACGAAGCGGTGGGCAGCATCACCGGCGTGCGCGTCTGGGAGACCGTGCCCGACGAGGTCTTCGACGCCGCCGACGAAGTCATCCTGGTGGACCTGTCGGCCGACGAGTTGCTGCGGCGATTGAAGGAAGGGAAGGTCTACCTGCCCGAACAGGCCCGCCACGCCACCCGCAATTTCTTCCGCAAGGGCAATCTGATCGCCTTGCGCGAACTGGCGCTGCGCCGCACCGCCGACCACGTCGACGACGACGTCCAGGCCTATCGGCGCGACCGCGCGATCGAACCCGTCTGGCGCACCCGCGAAGCCGTGGTCGCCTGCATCGGTCCGGACATCGACGCCGAATACGTGATCCGCAGCGCGCACCGGCTGAGCCAGCAGCTGGAATGCGACCTGCACGTCGTTACCATCGATACGCCGCGCGCGGCGCCCACGCCGCAGGCCGAGCAAGACCGCATGCAGCGCAGCCTGGCCCTGGCGGATTCCCTGGGCGCGCGCACCGAAACCCTGGCCGGCGGCGACATGGTCGATGCCGTGGTGCGCTACGTGCGCCGGCACAACATCACCAAGGCCATCGTCGGCCGCACGCGGGCCACGGGCCTGCAACGCCTGCGTCTGTCGGTGTCGGCCTTGCTGACGGCGGCCATCACGCCCGGCTGGCTATGGCGCCGGCACAGCTTCGCCGACATGCTGGCCGCGGGCTGCCCCGAAATCGACATCATCCGGCTGGGCGCCCCACCCCTGCCCGCCAGCGCTGCTCCCGGCCGCGACCCGCTCACGCTGGGGCGCCGGACAGGCCAGAACGGCGACGAACGCAATGCCCGCCCACTGGCCGGCTACGCCTGGGCGCTGTGCTATTGCGCGGCGGCCACGGGGCTGTCGATGCTGGCCTTTCCCGTGCTGCACCAGACCAACATCGTCATGCTGTTCCTGCTGGCGGTGGTAGGCGTGGCGCTGCGCCATGGACGCGGGCCGGCCGCGCTGGCCTCCGTCGTCAGCGTGGGGCTGTTCGACTTTTTCTTTGTGCAGCCGCTGGCCTCGTTCGCCGTCTCGGATGTGCAGTACCTGCTGACCTTCGGCGTCCTGCTGTCCGTGGGCCTGCTGATCGGTCAACTAACGGCAGGGCTGCGCCTGCAGGCCCAGGTCTCGGTCAAGCGCGAGGCCGATGCGCGCAGCCTGTACGAGTTCGCCCGCGAACTGTCGTCCGCGTTGCTGCCCGAACAGATCGTGGCCTCGGCCGGCGCCTTCGTGCACGCCACCTTCGGCTCGCGCTGCGCGCTGTACATCCTGGGCCTGGACGACCGCCTGAAGCTGGCCTCGCCCGCGGCCGACGACATGCCGCCCCTGGAATCCGCGCTTGCCCAATGGGTCTATGACCACGGCCAGCCGGCTGGCGCCGGCACCGCCACGCTGTCCAACAGCGATCTGCTGTACCTGCCGCTGAAGGCGCCCATGCGCACGCGCGGGGTGCTGGCGCTGGCCGCGCCCCGCCGCAGCCTGTTCACCCATCCCGATTCGCGGCGCCAGATCGAAGCCTACGCCACGCTGATCGCCATCGCGCTGGAGCGCCTGCACTACGTGGAAGTGGCGCAGCAGGCGCTGGTCAGCATGGAATCGGAACGGTTGCGCAACTCGCTGTTGGCCGCCGTATCGCACGACCTGCGCACGCCGCTGACCAGCCTGATCGGCATGACCGACACCTTGACGCGCCAACAAGCGGCACTGCCTGCCGACGTGCAGGAAACCGTCCGCGCCATGCGCGATCAGGCGCAACGCATGCACGCGCTGGTCGTCAACCTGCTGGACATGGCGCGGCTGCAAAGCCGCGACACCCCGCTGCGCCTGGAATGGCAATCCATCGAAGAACTGGTGGGCGCGTCGCTGGCCGCCATGCGCGAACCCCTGGCCGGCCATCACGTTACCGTGGCCAGCCTGTCGCAGTTGCCGTTGGTGGAATGCGATGGCGTGCTGATCGAACGCGTGCTGTGCAACCTGCTTGAGAACGCGGCCAAATACACGCCGGCGGGCAGCACGCTGCGCATCCACGCCGCGGTGCATGATGCGGAACTGCGTGTGGCCGTCAGCGACAATGGCCCCGGCGTCGCCCCTGGCGCCGAGCGCCGCATCTTTGAAAAGTTCACGCGCGGCGAGCGCGAATCGGCCACGCCAGGCGTCGGCCTGGGCCTGGCCGTGTGCGAAGCCATCATCTCGGCCCACCACGGCCGCATCTGGGTCGAGCACACCCCGGGGCTGGCCTCCGGCGCGCAGTTCGTCTTCAGCCTGCCGCTGGGCACGCCGCCCGCGATCCAACCCGAAACCCTTTGACCGGCCATCCGCATGTTCGACTACCAGCCTACCGTCCTGATCATTGAAGATGACGCCAACATCCGGCGCTTCGTTCGCCAGGCGTTGGAAAGCGAAGGGTGCGTGGTGCACGAGGCCGACACCGTCCGCCGCGGCCTGATCGAGGCCGGCACCCGGCAGCCCGACGCCATCGTGCTGGACCTGGGCCTGCCCGATGAAGACGGCATGACCCTGATCCGCGAACTGCGCGGCTGGACCGAAGTCCCCGTCCTGGTGCTGTCCGCCCGCAGCGCCGAAGCCGACAAGGTGGCCGCGCTGGATGCTGGCGCCGACGACTACCTGACCAAGCCTTTCGGGGTCAGCGAACTGCTGGCCCGCCTGCGCGTGCTGCTGCGCAGGCATGCGCGCGGCGGCGCGGGCAACGCGGCCGAGATCGCCTTCGGCGATGTGCGCGTCGACTTCTCCAAGCGCGTTGTCGAGCGCGCCGGCCAGCACGTGCATCTGACCGCCATGGAATACCGCCTGCTTGCCGCGTTGCTGGCACACCGCGGCAAGGTCATGACCCACCGAGAACTGCTGCGCGAGGTCTGGGGGCCGTCCCACGTGGAAAGCAACCACTACCTGCGGATCTACATGGGCCATCTGCGCCAGAAGCTGGAAGCCGACCCCGCCCAGCCCGTCTACCTGCTGACCGAAATCGGCGTGGGCTACCGCTTCGCGGGCTGAACGCCCGCGCCATTCGCATGCATTGATGCGGCCTTTACGCGGACGGCGCGAGTCTTGTCTCGCGCTTTATGCCGATCCTCCTATTGTTGCGGTCCCGTTCAACATCTGGAGCATCCCATGTCCCGCAACACCCTGGCCGCGCTTGTCCTGCTGACGCTCAGCGCCACCGCGCACGCCAGCGACGCACCCGCCGCCGCAGAAGCCCCCGCCGCCTCCGATTTCAGCCTGACGGCCAACGTCACGCTGGCCAGCCAGTACCGCTACCGCGGCCTGATGCAGTCGAACAACAAGCCCGCCATCCAGGGCGGCTTCGACCTGGCGCACGCCAGCGGCTTCTACCTGGGCAACTGGAACTCCAGCATCAGCTGGCTCGGCGACACCAACAGCGAGGTCTCCGCGCCCGTCGAGATGGACTTCTACGGCGGCTACAAGGGCAACCTGACGGACAACGTGCCCGTCGACCTGGGCGTCTTGCAGTACTACTACCCCGGCGACTACCCGTCCGGCTACACCAGCCCCGATACCACCGAGTTGTATGCCGGCATCGGCTACGGCCCCGTGATGTTCAAGTACTCCATCGCCCTGACCAACCTGTTCGGCTTCGCCGACAGCAAGTACAGCCAGTACTTCGACGTGTCGGGCAACATCGACACCGGCATCTGGGGCCTGACCGTCAACGCCCACGTCGGCCGCCAGATCGTGCGCAACGTCGACAACGGATCCTATACCGACTGGAAGCTGGGCCTGACCAAGGACTTCGGCCAGGGCCTCTCAGTCTCGCTGGCGTACCTGGACACCAACGCGGACCGCGCCGTCTACACCAACACGCGCGGGCGCGACATGGGCCGCGCGACCGGCCTGCTGTCGGTGACCAAGACGTTCTGAGCGCCCGGGGCGTTGACGCGTTTTTTACGCGCCGCGCCCGCTTTTATCGGCAGGATTTACGGCGCCGTTCCTATAGTGGAATCGTCATCAACCAACCGGAACCGCGGACCGCGCCAGACGACGCCTCCGCCCCCCCGCCGCCATGATTCCCCGACTGGACCGCCGCAGCCACCCTTTCCCCGATCGTTCCCCGGCCCCTTGCCTGCCGCCTCTGCCGCAATCCGAAATGGTGGCGCTGACGGTCAGGATCGACACGTTGGATGCCCTGAAGGTGCGCCTGGCGCTGCACCGCGAACTGGGCGACCGCATCGGCGTATACCTGCTGTCGGTGGACCACGCCCATGCGCAAAGCATCTTGCAGTTGCAATGTGCACGCGGTGAACTCGACGCCTTGATGCACGCCGTCATGTGCGGCCTGCCCCAGGCGGAATTCGGTCCGGTGCGCCCGGCACCCGCGATCACGGTGCAATAAGCCATGGACATGCCAGCCAAGACGGTTTTCGACGGCATCTGGTTGCCGATGGTCACGCCGCTACGCGGCGGCTATGTGGACCTGGACGCCGCGCAGGCGCTGGCCCGCTATTACCGCAACGCGGGCATCGCGGGCCTGGTCCTGTTCGGGTCCACGGGCGAGGGCAATCTGCTGAGCCTGTCAGAAAAGACCGACATGATCGAGGCCATCGCCAGCGATCCGCACGCGCTTCCTATGGTGTTCGGCGCGGGCGGCGTTGATACGCGGGGCGTGGCCACCGCCATCCGCCGCCTGGACAAATATGCGCCCGCGGGCTATCTGGTGCCGCCCCCCTACTACCTGGGACCGTCGCAGCCGGGCATTCTGTGGCACTACCGGCAGATCGCCTGGGCGACCGAACGGCCCATCATCCTGTACAACATCCCCAAGCGGACAGGCGTCACCATGACCGTCGAAACCATGGAGACCCTGGCGCTGATGCCCAACTTCACGGCGGTCAAGGAATGCAACCCGTCGGTGCTGGCCACCTTGAACGCGCGCGGCAAGCTGGACGCGCTGTGCGGCGAAGACCTGGCGCTGCTGGACCACTGGCTGGCCGGCGGCCGCGGCGCCATTCCGGCCGCGGCGCACCTGTTCCCCGAGCGCTACGTCGAAGTCATGCAACTGGCGCGCGACGGCCACGCAGAAGCCGCGCGTGAGCTCTTCGAGCCCTTGCGCGGCCTGATCCGGCTGCTGTTCGCCGAACCGAATCCGGCGCCTCTCAAGCGCGCCCTGTCCCTGCAAGGGCTGATTGCCGACGAACTGCGCATGCCCATGATGCCGGCCAGCCGGGAACTGAGCCCCCGGCTGCAACGCGCCATGAGCGCGGTCCAGGGTTCCCCTAGCCGGCTGCAGACAGCTTGAAGATGGACACGGCGCGGGCCAGGTCGTCGGCCTGCTCGTGCAGCGTGGCCGCCGACGCGGCGAATTCCTCGACCAGCGCGGCGTTCTGTTGCGTCACGCTGTCCAGATGCGTCACGGCCTGATTGATCTGCTCGATGCCCACGCTCTGCTCGGCCGACGCCGTGGCAATCTCGCCCATCAGCGGTGCGCTGGTGGCGGCCGATTCCAGCACGCTGCTCATCGTGGCGCTGGCCTGCTCGACACGCTGGCTGCCGCGCGCAACCGACTCCGACGAGGTTTCGATCAAGCCCTTGATTTCCTTGGCCGCGGTGGCCGAACGCTGCGCAAGCGCCCGGACTTCGCCCGCCACGACCGCAAACCCGCGTCCCTGCTCGCCCGCCCGCGCCGCTTCCACGGCCGCGTTCAGCGCCAGGATGTTGGTCTGGAACGCAATGCCGTCGATCACGCTGATGATCTCGTCGATGCGCTGGGAGCTGTGCGAGATCTCGCGCATGGCGTCGATGGCGTGCTGCGTTTCTTCGCTGCCCTGGCGCGCCAGTTGCGCCGCTTCCCCGGCCAGCGAACTGACCTCGCGCACATGCTCTGCGCTTTGCTTGGCCGTCGCGGTGATCTCTTCCACGCTGGCGGCCGTCTGCTCCAGGGCTGCGGCCTGCTTCTCGGTGCGGTCCGACAGATCCATGCTGCCCGCCGCGATCTGGCGCGACGCCGCCGCGATCGATCCCGTGGATTGCACGATGGTACGCACGGCGGCATCCAGGCGTTCCTGCATCCGCGCCATGGCGTCGAACAAGCGGCCGATCTCGCCGCGATGGTGGCGCGACACGATGCTGGACAAATCGCCATTGGCCACGCGTTCGCACAGCGCCACGGCCTCGTCCAGCGGACCGATGACATGCGTGCGGAAAAAGCGCAGCGCGGCGATCAGCACCAAGGCCAGCAAGCCCAGCGTCACGGCGCCCTGGCGCCACAGCGTGCCGTAAAAAGCGGCGTCCACATCGTCCACATACAGGCCGGTGAAGATCAGCCACCCCCAGTCGGCGTCGTATGTCGCGTAACTGATCTTCGGCAGGGCCTCGACCTCGCCCGGCCGCGGGAAACGGTATTGCACATAGCCCCCGCCCGCCTTGCCCCCGGCATACAGGTTTTCAAAGATCGGCAGGCCATCGGCGTCTTTGATGGCGCGCACGTTCGTGCCCACGAGCTTGGCGTCGGGGTGGACCAGCAAGGTGTAATCGTCACCGAAGACGCCCACATAGCCGTCGGCGCCGTAGCGCAGTTGCGCCAGCCGCCGCGCCACGTTGCGCTTGGCGTCGGCCAGGGGCATGCCCTCGCTGACGCTCTGCTTGCCGTTGCGCAGGATGCCGGCGGCCAGGTCCAGGACATGGCGCAGTTCCGTCTTGCGCTCGGCCACCATTTCGGTGCGGCGTTGCCACGCGTCCCAGGCGCCCAGAACCAGGACGGCGGCGCCGATGGCGAACACGAACCACAGCAGTTCCCTGCGCAGGCTGGAATTTTTCACAGGCTCTCCTCGTAGTGCCCACTCCCGCCCGTGAAACCATTAGCGGCAGAATGTGACGGTTTATGTATTGCGTTCCGTCAGGATACGGGGACACAGCAGGGTTTTCACCAAGTCGAAGCATCAAGCTTGATCTAGCGCAATCCCCATAAGAAAAACGCAAGGCGGGTACGCCTTGCGTTCAGGGAGGTCTGGCTGGCGGGGACGACCCCGCGGGTTGTCAGCGCGGCGCCACGGCGGGTGCGGCGCGGGCCGCACGGGGAGTCGTCAACGCAATCAACGTCACGACGATCAGCGAATAATTCGGCACGCTGCGCATGTTGCGGAACATCATTTCGGTCAGGCTGAAGGCGCAATAACCCAGGCAGAACAGCAGCCCCAATTGCGCGCCCACGCGGATTACACGGTCATCGCTGGCCAGCCGCCGGAAGAAGATAGCCGCAGGCAGCAGGTACAGCGTCAGGATGCTCAGTAACCCCAGCAGACCGTAGCCGGACAGGGCCGCCAACATGTCGTTGTGGGGTTCGCCAAACCCCTCGACGACTTCTTCCGTCACGATGTCCTGCTTCTGCAGTGCCAGCAACTCGTCGCGGAACTTGCTGGGGCCGACGCCCACGATCGGGCTTTTCTCGAACATCAGGATCGATGCGTGCCACAGCTGAAGCCGGATGCCGAAGGACGTATCGCGGTTGGCCGATGTCGCGAAGCCCTCGACGTCATGCGAGATCTCCTGCATGCGGCTGCTGAACGTCCAGATGGCGGCGGCACTGGCAGCCAGCGCCACACAGACGGCCAGCGCGCAATAAGCCTTGTGCCGGCTCTTCCAGTTACGCAGGCCCAAGAGGAAAACCAGCCCCAGGATCGGCAACAGCATCCAGCTGCTGCGCGTCTCAGATACCCAGGTGGCAGCCACCGTCAGCGCAACCGCCAACAGTTTCACCCCCGTCTCGATACGCGGCCAACGCGTACTGGGCCCCCAGCCCAGGGACAGCAGCGTCATGCCGCCGAACAGCAAGGTCAGATTTGCGAAAGCCACAGCGTTGTAGCGCCCGCCGACATCGACCATCGCCCCGCGCCCCTCGGTTTTCATGGTCACGATCAGCAGTGCGGCACCGGCCAGCGCCCCGGCAAGAATGCTCCATTCCACCGCTTTAAGCCACCGTTTCGGAGCGCGGAGCAAAAGCCACAATACCGGTACCGCCAACGCAAACCGTAGCAGTTTCTCGAGTTCAGAATTGCTCCATACGCCCCGCACCAGGTACGTGGCGGTAATACAGGCCAGCGGAAGCAGCAGCGCCAGCGCCATGGGCCACAATGCCTTGAAATCCATAGGATCGTAATGCTTGACCCCATTGATTGCCAGAGCAACCAATGCAATCAGCCCAGCAACGTAGACAATGGCAGGGCCGCCCACGGGACTGGTCAAGGCCAACATGGGAACCAGCAACACAAGCCAAGTAGCTAGAGATACATACATTCGGGGCACAACAATCAACCTAGTAGAAAAACGGGAAGTCGACAAATATCCTGCGGGTCAGGTAGACAAAACCCGCCCGCCATGACGGCGGGCGGGTTCTGCAAGACTCGCGGGGTAAACCGGGAATTACATATTCTCGATCATGACCTGGCCAAAGCCCGAGCACGACACCTGCGTCGCGCCTTCGAGCAGCCGGGCGAAGTCGTACGTGACCTTCTTGGACAGGATGGATTTTTCCATGCTGGAGATGATCAGGTCAGCGGCTTCGGTCCAGCCCATGTGGCGCAGCATCATTTCGGCCGACAGGATTTCTGAACCCGGGTTCACGTAATCCTTGCCCGCATACTTCGGCGCCGTGCCATGGGTAGCTTCGAACATGGCGACCGAGTCCGACAGGTTGGCGCCCGGCGCAATGCCGATGCCGCCCACTTGCGCGGCCAGCGCGTCGGAAATGTAGTCGCCGTTCAGGTTCAGGGTGGCGATCACGTCGTACTCGGCCGGACGCAGCAGGATCTGCTGCAGGAAGGCGTCGGCGATCACGTCCTTTACGATGATCTCGCGACCCGTCTTCGGATTCTTGAACTTGCACCACGGGCCGCCGTCGATCAATTGGGCGCCGAATTCCTTTTGCAGCAATTCGTAGCCCCAGTCGCGGAAGCCGCCTTCCGTGAACTTCATGATGTTGCCCTTGTGCACCAGCGTCAGCGACGTGCGATCGTTGTCGATGACGTATTGCGCGGCCTTGCGTACGAGGCGCTCGGTGCCTTCGCGCGACACGGGCTTGATGCCGATGGAGGACGTGTTCGGGAAGCGGATCTTCTTCACGCCCAGCTTGGTCTGCAGGAACTGGATCAGTTCCTTGGCCTGCTCGCTTTCGGCCATGTATTCGATGCCCGCATAGATGTCTTCCGAGTTCTCGCGGAAGATCACCATGTTGGTCTTCTCGGGCTCGCGCACCGGGGACGGCACGCCCTTGAAGTACGCCACCGGGCGCAGGCAGACGTACAGGTCCAGCTGTTGGCGCAACGCCACGTTCAGCGATCGGATGCCGCCGCCCACCGGGGTGGTCAGCGGGCCCTTGATGGACACCACGTAGTCTTTGACGACTTCCAGGGTTTCATCGGGCAGCCAGACGTCCGGGCCGTATACCTTGGTGGCCTTCTCGCCGGCATAGACTTCCATCCAGTGGATCTTGCGCTTGCCGCCGTAGGCTTTCTGCACCGCCGCGTCGACGACCTTGATCATCACCGGGGTGATGTCGGCGCCCGTGCCGTCGCCTTCGATGAAGGGAACGATGGGCTGTTCAGGCACATTCAGCGAGAAATCAGCGTTGACCGTGATTTTCTGGCCGCCAGCGGGAACCTTGATATGTTGGTAGGACATGAATGCTCCATTTGCTCCGGGTGGTTTTTCTGCAAGCGCCGCATCGGAAAGCGTCCGATTCCGCGGGGAAACCGCCCTCGCGAACCGCACACCGGATGGCGGATACCGATCAATTCTATATCGCAAAGTGGCCGTCCGACCCCACGGCCCAGATGGATGCCTGAAAAAAGGCCCCTGCTACGCTCACTACCTGACTTCGCTACCTCCCGAAGGGGCTTTCCCCCCCCCAGGGACAGCCCGGCGGTAAAATAACGTTTCTATAGCCCGTATTCCCTTCCCCGCAGATGTTCAATCCTTCCCGCGACCAAGTCCGCGAATTCTTCATCGACACCTGGCGCAAGCACCGCGCCAACGAGGTGCTGACCCCGCTCGAGGCCATGGCGCTGGACTGGATCATCGAGCATCCCGAATACCACGGCGACCTGGAAAGCCCCGATGCCATGACCATGGAATACGCGGTGGAAAAGGGGCGCACCAACCCGTTCCTGCATCTGTCCATGCACTTGGCGATTGCAGAGCAGTTGTCCATCGACCATCCGCCCGGCATCCGCCGCGCTTACCAGCAACTGACGGCGCGCTCCGATGCGCACCAGGCGGCGCACGAGATCATGGAATGCCTGGGCCAGGTCGTCTGGGAAGCACAGCGACTGGGTACGCCCATGGACAGCGACACCTACATCGACCTGATCCGCCGCCGCGCCAGCCTGTAAAGGCACGCCCCCCACAATGAAAAAACCCTCAGGTATCCCCGAGGGTTTTTTATTGCGCCAAGCCGCCAGGGCCTACTTGCGCACGCCCAGATCGCTGGGCAGTGACGCCAGCCAGGAAGAGACATTAGAGATGTCCTGGTCGGACAGCTGGGTCGCGAAAGCACCCATGATGGGGTTCTTGCGCACGTTGGCCGTGGCCGCGCTGCCGGAGGCGCCGCGCTTGTACGCCTTCAGGGCGTGGACCAGGTAGTCGGCGTGCTGGCCTGCCAGCGTCGGGTAGGCGGGGTCTACCGCCGTCTTGGCATCGGCGCCGTGGCACGATGCGCAATTGAACTTGTCGAAGACGGCCTTGCCGGCCGCCAGATCCTGCGCCTGGGCGGCAGTGCCTGCAAAGGCCAAGGTCGCGCCCGCAAGGGCAAGCATGGTGCGGTTCATGTGTTTGCCCCTTATTTGAGATTCGAGTAGTACGCGGCCAGATCGGCGATATCCTGGTCGGACAGGCTGCCGGCAATGGCGTCCATCGTGGGATGGCTGCGCGCGCCTTTCTTGTACTCGTTCAGGGCAGTTTCGATGTATTTGGCGTTCTGGCCAGCAATCATCGGCACGTGATAGAGCTCGGGAAACGTCGCCTTGTAGCCTTCGATGCCGTGGCAACCGATGCACATGGAGACTTTGTCTCGGGCGTTTTGGATGTTGCCGACAGGCGCTGCGTCAGCAGCAACAGCCTGGCCGGCGATCGCACAGGATGCCATCGCGGCCAACACGGAAACCGTGCACTTCAGAGAGGTTCGCAACTTCATTGGAATGGCTCTTCTTGGTATGGCTTAAGGACTAGGGCCTGCATCACACGAAAAGGCCCCCTGCAAACACGTTGCGGGTCGAACCCAACTGCAAAACCGCCTGATTGTACGATAATTGCTCAGGATTAATACCTTACGATGGTATTGATCACCGTCAATCCTCGGAAGCCATCAGACAATGTCCGCAGCCCAGTCCGCCCCCCCCACCTCGCCTGCCCGCTTCAACGGAACCGACAGCTACGTCGCCACCGACGACCTGAAACTGGCTGTGAACGCCGCCCTGACCTTGCAGCGGCCGCTGCTGATCAAGGGCGAGCCCGGCACGGGCAAGACCATGTTGGCCGAAGAAGTGGCGCGCGCGCTGGGCCGCCCCCTGCTGCAATGGCACATCAAGTCCACAACCAAGGCGCACCAGGGCCTGTACGAATACGACGCGGTGTCGCGCCTGCGCGACTCGCAGCTGGGCGACGAGAAAGTCCGCGACATCCGCAACTACATCGTGCAAGGCACGTTGTGGCAAGCCTTCCAGGCGGACGAGCCGGTGGTGCTCCTGATCGACGAAATCGACAAGGCCGATATCGAATTCCCCAACGACCTGCTGCGCGAGCTGGACCGCATGGAATTCCATGTGTACGAAACGCGCGAGACCATCGCCGCGCGGCACCGCCCGCTGGTCATCATTACCTCAAACAACGAGAAGGACCTGCCCGACGCGTTCCTGCGTCGCTGCTTCTTCCACTACATCCGCTTCCCCGACCGCGAGACCATGCGCGACATCGTCGCCGTGCACTATCCGCACCTGAAGCAGGACGTGCTACGTGCCGCGCTGGACACGTTCTTCACGCTGCGCGACGCACCGGGCCTGAAGAAAAAGCCGTCCACGTCCGAACTGCTGGACTGGCTGCGCCTGCTGCTGGCCGAAGACGCCACGGCCGCCGAAATCGACGCGCACACCGCCACCGCGGTGCCGATGATGGCCGGCGCGCTGTTGAAGAACGAACAAGACGTGCACCTGCTGGAGCGCCTCGCGGCCATGACGCGCGGCGGTCAGCGCCGTTGATCCTGCAGCTACCGGCGGCCCGCACATGCTGATCGACTTCTTCTATCACCTCCGGGCGCACAAGCTGCCCGTCTCGGTCCAGGAATACCTGACGCTGGTGGACGCGCTGCGCCAGGACCTGATGGCGCCCACGCTGGACGAGTTCTACTTCCTGGCGCGCGCCACGCTGGTCAAGGACGAGTCGCTCTACGACCGTTTCGACAAGGCCTTCGGCGCCTATTACAAGGGCATCGAAGCCGCCTTGCCGGCAGGCAAGGAAATTCCGCTGGACTGGCTGATCAAGCAGTTCGAGAAAAGCCTGTCGCCCGAAGACAAGGCCGCGATCGAAAAGCACGGCTGGGACAAGCTGATGGAGCTCTTCAAGGAACGCATGGAAGAGCAGAAGGAACGCCACGCGGGCGGCAGCAAATGGATCGGCACCGGCGGCACCTCGCCGTTCGGCAACGGCGGCTACCACCCGGAAGGCATACGCGTGGGCGGCGCATCGGCCGGCAACCGCACGGCGGTCAAGGTCTGGGACATGCGCCAGTTCAAGGACTACGACGATCAGGTCGAACTCGGCACGCGCAACTTCAAGGTGGCGCTGCGCCGGCTGCGGCGCTTTGCGCGCCAAGGCGCCGAACTGGAACTGGACCTGGACGACACCATCGCCAGCACCGCGCGCAACGCCGGCCACCTGGACTTGCGAATGGTCCCCGAACGCCACAACACCGTGAAGGTGCTGATGCTGCTGGACGTGGGCGGCAGCATGGACGACCACATCGGGCGCGTCGAAGAGCTGTTTTCAGCGGCCCGCAGCGAATTCCGCAACCTGGAAGTCTATTACTTCCATAACTGCCCCTACGAAAGCCTGTGGCAAAGCAACCGCCGGCGCCAGAACGAACGCTTCGACACCTGGGACGTACTGCGCAAGTACAACCCGGACTGGCGGCTGATCATCGTCGGCGACGCCACCATGAGCCCCTACGAGATCCTGCAGCCCGGCGGCTCGGTCGAGCATTACAACAAGGAACCCGGCGCCGAGTGGATGCGGCGCTTGCTCGATGCGTGGCCCAAATCGGTCTGGTTGAATCCCGAACCCACCGCGTCGTGGCAGTACCGCCAGTCCATCGCGCTGATGCGCGACATCATGCAGGACCGCATGTACCCGGTTACCGTCGCCGGCCTGGAACAAGCCATGCGGGTGCTATCCAAGTAGGATGGGTGAAGCGCGAGTAGAAGCTCCGCAAAGGCCGCGAGGCTTCAACGCGCGCAACCCATCGTGCAGCCGTCAGCCATCCACCGGCTGCTCAGGCGTATCCAGCGTCAGCTGATAAAACGCCAGATCCAGCCAGCGGCCGAACTTGAATCCGGCTTCCTTGATCGTGCCGGCATGCTTGAAGCCCAACTTCTCGTGCAGCCTGATGCTGCCATCGTTCGACGCGTCGATGCCGCCAACCAGCACGTGCACCTGATTGACGCGCGCGCGCTCGATCAGCACGCGCATCATGGCCTCGCCCAGGCCCATGCCCCGGAACCGCCCGTCGACGTAGACCGAATGCTCGACCGAATATTTGAATGCGGGCCACGCGCGAAACGTGCCGTAGCTGGCAAACGCCATCAACTCGCCCGCCGCGTTCTCGAAACCCACCACGGGAAAGCCGCCTTGCTGCTTGGTCTGAAACCAGCCCTGCATTGCCTCGCGCGGCCGCGGCTTGTAGTCGTAGAGCGCCGTAGAGTTGACGATGGCGTCGTTGAAGATGGCCAGTATCTGGTCCGCATGGCGTTCATGCGTGCAGTCGACAAGGATGGCGCCATCCGGCGCGAAGGTTTCAGCGGGCGAGGTCATTGAAAAATTGTACCGGTCGCGCCCGCGCCACGACACGCGTCCACCCCAAAAAAAACCGGCGAATCCGCCGGTTCAGTGAGTTGCTGCCGCTTCTGGCCACTCTCAGGCGGCGCGGCTCTCCACAGATCGGTGGGCGGCGGCTGCCTGGCGCAGGCCAGGGCACTGCCGCCAGGAAAGCTCATCGGCATCCATGTCCAGGTCGAACAGGTCATTGGCAGCCGGCCAGGGATGACTACGCGCTGCGGCGCCTTCCATTTCCAGCACATGTCCGGCAAACCCGCGGGGCGAACCGCCGCACTCCGCGAAATACCGTTGAGTGCTCAGGTCCACAACATAGGTGGTCATGTCATGCGTCAATATGGCCACGAATTGGCCGTCATCACTGGCATAGGCGTACTGAAATTGCCCTTTGATCCCGTCGCCGCTCAGGGCGCTACCGGTCAATTGGGACAAGGCACGCGTGACGATCTCGGTCAGCATGGGTCGTTCCTCCGAAAAATGCGCCGGCAGGATGCCGGCAGCGAAGGCGCGAACGACAAGCACCGGCGCCGCGCTTGCGGCGGCGTCTGGCGTTGGACGGGAAGCCGGTAGACGGCTGTCGCGCATCCCGTCGGCAACAGCTACTACGTTCTTCAAAGCTTACACCCGCACGCGGACCGACCTCAAATTTGCCTTGTGCGCTAAGGATGTTGCATTGCAGCACCCTATGGCGTCGCGGCTTTCCGGCCCTTATGCGGCCGCAACCGGCGGCCCGCCTGACTCTGCGTCACCCTTTTCCTGCTGGCGCCATTGCGCCTGGCCCATGCGGTACAGCACATGGCGACGCAGCGGATGGCCTTCGGGAACGGCGGGATGATCGAACGGATCGGCGTCCTCCTGCATGCCCAGGCGAGCCATCACCGCGCGTGAGCGCTGGTTGCCCACCGCCGTGAACGCCACGATCTCGCCCAGTCCCACCTGCTCGAACCCCACGCGCAGCGCGGCAAGCGCGGCCTCGCTGGCGTAGCCGCGCCCCCAGAACGGCTGGGCCAGGCGCCAGCCGACTTCCACGCCCGGCGCAAACGGCAACACCGGCGGCATCGGCTTGATGCCCACAAATCCCACGAAAGGCGCCACGCCGGGCGCCTCGACCGCCCAGAAGCCCCAGCCGTGCTCGTCTATGCCCGCTGCCAGACGGCCGGCCAGGGCGTCGCTTTCCGGCGCGGACAGCGGCAGCAGGAACTCCGTCACGCGCGGGTCCGCATTCATCTCGGCGAACGGCTTGCGGTCGTCAGCGCGCCACTGCCGCAGCACCAGGCGTGGCGTTTCAACTTCCAGCGATAAAGACATGTCGGATTTCCTTGCGGTTGGCGGGGAGCGCTGCCGGGATCGGCCCTTGAACCATTGCCAACGTATACACTCCAACGGATTCTGCCATGCCAAAGGAATTGTCTGCCATGCGCCTGTCCCTATCGAAGCTGCCGCGCCCGCTGGGTGTGCTGCTGTTTTCCTCCTTTCTGGCCTTCCAGGCCGGCGCCGCCAGCCTTCCGGCCGGCGTCTCGGAGGCCGCCTCGATTGAAGGCATCACCGAATACCGCCTGGCCAATGGCCTGAGAGTGCTGCTGGTCCCCGACGAATCCAAGCCCTCGACCACGGTCAACATGACCTATCTGGTCGGCTCGCGCAACGAGAACTACGGCCAGACCGGCATGGCGCACCTGCTTGAACACATGCTGTTCAAGGGCACGTCCACCACCCGCAACGCCATGGGCGAGTTTTCGCGCCGCGGCCTGCAGGCCAACGGCTCGACCTCCAGCGACCGCACCAACTATTTCGCCAGCTTCGCCGCCAACCCCGAGACCCTCAAGTGGTACCTGGGCTGGCAAGCCGACGCCATGGTCAATTCCCTGATCGCCAAGGAAGACCTGGATTCGGAAATGACCGTGGTCCGCAACGAAATGGAAAGCGGGGAAAACAGCCCCTCCCGCATCCTGATGCAGAAGATGCAGGCCGCAGCCTTCCAGTGGCACAGCTATGGCAAGAACACCATCGGCGCCCGGTCCGACGTGGAAAACGTGGACATCGGACAGCTACGCGCTTTCTATCACGAGTACTACCAGCCGGATAACGCCGTGCTGATCGTGGCCGGCAAGTTCGACCCGCAAGCCACGCTGGCGGATATCGAGGAAACGCTGGGCAAGCTGCCCAAGCCGGACCGCAAGCTGCCGCCCGAATACACCGTGGAACCCGTGCAGGACGGCGAACGCTCGGTCACGCTGCGCCGCACCGGCGGCACCCCGCTGGTCGCTGCGATGTACCACATCCCTGCCGCCGGCAGCCCCGATTTCGTGCCGCTGGACCTGGCCACCGTCATCCTGTCCGACACGCCGTCGGGCCGCCTGTACCATGCGCTCGTCGCCACCAAGCTGGCCTCGGGCGTGTTCGGTTTCACCATGGAAAACCGCGACCCGGGCCTGGCGATGTTCGGCGCGCAACTGCCCCCCGGCAAGAATCTGGACACCGCCGTGCAGGCTCTGACCAGCACGCTGGAAACGCTGGGCAAGAAGCCCTTCACGCAACAGGAACTGGACCGCGCGCGCAGCAAATGGCTGACCGCATGGGAACAGACCTATAGCGATCCCGAACAAGTCGGCGTGGCGCTGTCCGAAGCCATCGCCGCGGGCGACTGGCGCCTGTTCTTCCTGCAGCGCGACCGCGCGCGCAAGGCCTCGCTGGCCGACGTCCAGCAAGCCGCCGTCACCTACCTGGTGCAAAGCAACCGCATCGAAGGCCGCTACATCCCCACGGAAAAGCCCCTGCGCGCGCCGCAGTTGCAGCGTGAAGACCTCACCGCCGTGTTCAAGGACTACAAGGGCGATCCGGACTTCAAGGCCGCGTCCGCCTTCGATCCCACCCCTGCCAACATCGACAAGCTGACCCAGCGCAAGAAGCTGGACCTGCCCAATGGCCCGGTTCAACTGGCGCTTCTGCCCAAGGCCACGCGCGGCAACCGCGTGCAGGCCCAGATGCTGATTCAGTTTGGCAACGAAAAAGACCTGCTGGGCCAGCGCGTGAATTCCAGCGCCGTGGCCGACCTGCTGACTCGTGGCACGGCCAAGCTGTCGCGCCAGGACATCCAGGACCGCCTGGACAAGCTGCAAGCCGAACTGGGTTTCAGCGGCGGCGGCACCACCCTCAAGATCGCCATGTCGACCAAGGGCGAGAACCTGCCTGAACTGACCGCACTGGCGCTTGATATCGTCCGCAACGCCAACTTCCCGAAGGAACAGCTCGAGGAATACCAGCGTCAGCTTGAAACCTCGATCCAGAACGCCATGACCGAGCCTTCGGCCCTGGCCGGACGTGCGCTGGCCCGTCAGGACAATCCGTGGCCTGCCGACGACCTGCGCTATGTGCCCACGTTCGAAGAATCGCTTGCCAGCGTGCGCGGCCTGAACCGCGAGGCGCTTGCCAAGTTCCACGCCAAGTTCTACGGCGCGGGCAAGATCGAATACTCGGCCGTTGGCGACTTTGAGCCGGAAGCCGTGGAAAAGGCCATCAAGGCCGGTCTGGCTGGTTGGAAGAAGGCCCCCGCCTACACGCGCGTCGGCAACCCGTACCGCGACATCCCCGCCAAGCAGTTCGACATCGACACGCCCGACAAGGCCAACGCCTTCTACGTCTCGCGCATGCCGCTGAAGCTGCAAGACACGGACGCCGATTACGCCTCGCTGTACCTGGCCAACTACCTGTTCGGCGCTTCCGAAACCTCGCGCCTGTGGAACCGCGTGCGTGAAACCGAGGGCCTGTCCTACAACGTCCGCAGTTCGCTGTCGGTCTCCTCATTCGAGCCCAGCGCCAGCTGGACCATGTACGCCATCTATGCGCCGCAGAACCGCGAACGCCTGGAAAAGGCCATCAACGAGGAACTGGCTCGCGTCTTGAAGGAAGGTTTCTCGGAAAAGGAAATCTCTGACGGCATCAACGCCCTGCTGAACTACCGCAACCTGGCCCGCGCGCAAGACGACGTGCTGGCCGGCACGTGGCTGGATTACCTGCAGCGTGGCCGCACGTTCGAATGGTCGGCCGAGATGGACAAGAAGATCTCGGCGCTGACGCCCGACGCGGTCAATGCCGCCCTGCGCAAGTACCTGCGCCCGGATGGCTTCAGCACGGCGGTCGCCGGCGACTTCAAGAAGAAAGCCGCTCCCTGACACCCCGCTTCTGCAATACCGGCCCCTGCCTTGGCAGGGGCTTTTTTTTGCATGATGAAATGCCGCCCCCCGGGTGTTCTGACCTTCGTATCCACAAAACCATGCCATGGACGGGGAGATTTCTGCATAACCGATCTATTACTCGGTTATTTGGAAAGATGTTTTCAGGGAATACGGGTTTATCCCAGGTGGGATAACGCGCAGAATTCAGTCATCGGGAACAAACAACGAACCACGACGGAGGGCCGCCGGATTCGGTCCCCACTGACAAGATTGGAGGTCTACCATGAAAACCCTAACCACCACCCTGTTGCTATCCCTGGCCCTGGTTGGCGTTGGCGCCCAAGCCGCCGGCGTTGAACAAGGCAAGACCAGCGCCCAAGTCGCGACCGAACTGCAACAAGCCAAGGCTACCGGCCAATACACCTTCGGTGAACTGGACTACCCGCCCGCCCTGCCCCAAGGCGCCAGCCTGAGCTCGCAAGAAGTGCAAGCCCAGCTGCAGCAAGCCAAGGTCAGCGGCCAGTACACGTTCGGTGAACTGCAATACCCGCCCGTCGCTGCAGCGCCCGCCGCCGTCAAGACGCGCGCCGAAGTCCAGCAGGAACTGGCCCAAGCCAAGGCCAGCGGCCAATACACGTTCGGCGAACTCGAATATCCGCCGATCACCCGGTGAGCTGCTTGCTGTAGCCCGGCCGGCCTCAGGCGGCATCATGGCTTGGGGCCGGTTTTTTCGGTACAGCGGCAACCGCAGTAGCAGTGCCTGAGTAGTACCAAAGCAGTACCTAAGCAGTAGAGCAGTACCTGGCAGTAAAGCAGTACCCAGCAGTAGATGTAGCAGAAGCAGTACTGAGCAGTCGCAGCACCTAGCAGTCGCAACACAAGTAGTAGTAGTGGCAACACCTAGCAGTAGCAGCACCTGCAGTACGGCCGCGGCGTCACAGCCGCGGCCTTTTTATTGCGTGGGAAGGCTGAAACGCGAATCCTGCCCGAAGAAATCCGCCGCGGGTCGCACGCCTCATCAGCCCCGACTCCACGATCGACAGCCAAAAAAAAGCCGCGACACAGGTTCGCGGCTTTTTCATGCATCAAGCGATTCAGCTGAAGAATTCCTTCACGCGGTCCGTCCAGGACTTGCTTTGCGGCGAGTGGCGGTCGCCCCCGTCGTTCAGCGAGGTCTCGAACTGGCGCAGGATGCTCTTCTGGTCTTCGCTCAGGCGCACCGGCGTTTCCACGACAACGTGGCAGTACAGGTCACCCGGATAGCTGCCCCGCACGCCGCGGATGCCCTTGCCGCGCAGGCGGAAGGTCTTGCCCGACTGCGTGCCTTCGGGAATCGAGATCTCGGCTTTGCCGCCCAGCGTGGGCACCTGAAGCTCGCCGCCGAGCGCCGCCGTGGTGAACGGGATGGTCAGCTCGCAGTGCAGATCGTCGCCATCACGCTGGAAGATCTTGTGCTGCTTGATGTGGATTTCCACATACAGGTCGCCCGGAGGGCCGCCGTTGATGCCCGGTTCGCCATTGCCGCTGGAGCGGATGCGCATGCCGTCGTCGATACCGGCCGGAATCTTGACCTGCAGGGTCTTGTTGCGGCGGATACGACCCACGCCGTCGCAGGACGGGCACGGATCCGTGATTTCCTTGCCGTTGCCGTGGCAGGTCGGGCAGGTCTGCTGCACGCTGAAGAAGCCTTGCTGCATGCGCACGGCGCCCGAACCGCCGCAGGTGCGGCAGGTCTTGGGCGAGGTGCCGACCTTGGCGCCGGAGCCGTGGCAGGTGTCGCAGTTTTCCCAGCTGGGTACGCGGATTTCGGTGTCGAAACCGGCCGCGGCCTGTTCCAGCGTGATTTCCAGCGCGTACTTCAAGTCGGCGCCGCGATACACCTGCGGGCCGCCGCCACGACGGCCACCACCGCCCCCGCCGCCGAAGATTTCGCCGAAGATGTCGCCGAAGGCGTCGGCAAAGCCGCCGCCCATGCCCGCCCCGCCCATGCCGGCGGAGTTGGGGTCGACGCCCGCATGGCCATAGCGGTCATACGCGGCGCGCTTCTGTTCATCACCCAGGACCTCGTAGGCTTCCTTGGCTTCCTTGAACTTCTCTTCGGCTTCTTTGCTGTCCGGATTACGGTCCGGGTGGTACTTCATGGCCAGCTTTCGATAGGCCTTCTTGAGTTCGTCGTCCGAGGCGTTTTTCGCTACGCCCAGAACTTCGTAATAGTCGCGTTTTGCCATGATCCGTGGGCTCAAAAACGAGCCATCTTTTCAGTGCTACAGAATGAGTTCGCCCGGTAGGCGGATTTCTCCGGCTACCGGGCGGCAGAGGCTGGTCAGCGCCCGGCCATTATTGGTCGCGCTTGACTTCCTTGAAGTCGGCATCGACGACGTTGTCGTCCACCGGCTTCGCGTTGTCGGCCGCTTGTTGCTGGCCGGCGGCTTGTTGCGCCTGCATATCGGCGTACATCTTCTCGCCCAGCTTCTGCGATGCGGTCGACAGGGCTTCCACCTTGGCGTCGATCGCGGCCTTGTCGCCTTCCTTCAGCGTGTCTTCCAGATCCTTGATGGCGGCTTCGATGCTTTCCTTTTCGGAAGCCTCGAGCTTGTCGCCGTACTCGGTCAACGACTTGCGGGTGGCGTGCACCAGCGCGTCGGCCTGGTTGCGCGACTGGGCCAGTTCGGCAACGCGGTGATCTTCCTCGGCGTTGGCCTCGGCATCCTTGACCATGCGCTGGATCTCGTCTTCCGACAGACCCGAGTTGGCCTTGATGGTGATCTTGTTTTCCTTGCCGGTGCCCTTGTCCTTGGCGGACACGTGCAGGATGCCGTTGGCGTCGATGTCGAACGTGACTTCGATCTGCGGCATGCCGCGCGGCGACGGCGGGATCCCTTCAAGATTGAACTCGCCCAGGGCCTTGTTGCCCGCAGCGATTTCGCGCTCGCCCTGGAACACCTTGATCGTCACGGCCGGCTGGTTGTCGTCAGCGGTCGAGAAGGTCTGCGAGAACCGGGTCGGGATCGTGGTGTTCTTCTGGATCATCTTCGTCATCACGCCGCCCAGGGTTTCGATACCCAGCGACAGAGGCGTCACGTCCAGCAGCAGCACGTCCTTGCGGTCGCCCGACAGCACGGAACCTTGGATGGCGGCGCCAGCGGCGACGGCTTCATCGGGGTTCACGTCCTTGCGCGGATCCTTGCCGAAGAATTCCTTCACCTTTTCCTGGACCTTGGGCATGCGGGTCATCCCGCCGACCAGGATCACGTCGTCGATGTCGGAAACCTTCACGCCGGCGTCCTTGATGGCGACGCGGCAGGGCTCGATCGTGCGTTCGATCAGTTCTTCGACCAGCGCTTCCAGCTTGGCGCGCGTGATCTTCAGGTTCAAGTGCTTCGGACCCGAGGCATCCGCCGTGATGTACGGCAGGTTGATTTCGGTCTGCTGAGCGGACGACAGTTCGATCTTGGCCTTTTCAGCGGCTTCCTTCAGGCGTTGCAGCGCCAGCACGTCCTTGGACAGGTCAACGCCTTGTTCCTTCTTGAACTCGGCAATGATGTAGTCGATGATGCGCTGGTCGAAGTCTTCGCCGCCCAGGAAGGTGTCGCCGTTGGTCGACAGCACTTCGAACTGCTTTTCGCCGTCCACGTCGGCGATTTCGATGATGGACACGTCGAACGTGCCGCCACCCAAGTCATACACGGCGATCTTGCGGTCGCCCTTTTCGGTCTTGTCCAGGCCGAACGCCAGCGCGGCAGCGGTGGGTTCGTTGATGATGCGCTTGACTTCCAGACCGGCGATACGGCCGGCGTCCTTGGTGGCCTGGCGCTGGCTGTCGTTGAAGTAGGCGGGCACGGTGATGACGGCCTCGGTCACTTCTTCGCCCAGGTAGTCCTCGGCGGTCTTCTTCATCTTGCGCAGCACGTCGGCCGACACTTGGGGAGGCGCCATCTTCTTGCCGCGCACTTCCACCCAGGCGTCGCCGTTGTCGGCGCGGGCAATGGTGTAGGGCATCAGGTTGATGTCCTTCTGCACTGCCTTTTCTTCGAACTTGCGGCCAATCAGGCGCTTCACCGCGTACAGGGTGTTGCGCGGGTTGGTCACGGCCTGGCGCTTGGCGGGTGCGCCGACCAGGGTCTCGCCGTCGTCCATGTAGGCGACGATCGAGGGGGTGGTGCGAGCGCCTTCCGCGTTTTCAATGATTTTGACCTGCCCGCCGTCCATGACAGCCACGCAGCTGTTGGTCGTGCCCAGGTCAATGCCAATAATCTTGCTCATGGTGGGTACCTTGAATTAAATCTATGAAAATAGAGGGAAACTTCTTGTCCCCACATAACTGGGGCTACTCGCAGGGTTTTTCAAGACGCCTGGCCGGAATTTTCCGCACCCGGGTCCTGCAACCGCTGGATTGCCGCCGTGAACTGGGGCAATCCGGGCCAGCCGGTGATGCGTCCAAGCCGCTTTCCGGCCCGGTACAGCACAAAAGTGGGGACACCATGCAGGGAAAAGCGGCGGCCCAGGGGCTCGTCGGCGTAGACGTCGGCCTCGAACCAGGTCAGGCCCAGCCCCAGTAACGTCTCTTGGTGCAGCAACGCCGCCTGCTTGAAAAGATTGCAGTTATAGCAATCCTGGCCCCACAGGAACACGCAACGCAAATCCGACCCCGGCGCCTGGACCACGGCAGCATCGAATCCCGCGGTGTCGACATGACGCATGCCGAACACCTGGAAGACCTGAGCCGGATCGAAGCGGGGATCGGTCATGGTGCGCAGAGCCGCGATCAGCCTTGGCCCGCGGACACCACCACCAGCGCCGGGCGCAGGGTCCGGTCGGCGATGGCGTAGCCCTTCTGCAGCAGCTGCAACACGGTGTTGGCAGGCTGTGCGTTGGGAATCGACGAGATGGCTTGATGCAGGTGCGGATCGAACTTGTCGCCCTGGGCCGGCGCGATTTCCTTGAGCAGATTGCGCTCGAAGGCCGCAGCCAATTGCTTCAGGGTGACTTCAACGCCTTCACGCAACGTTTCAACGGTCTGGTCGGGCTGGGCCAATGCGGCTTCCAGGCTGTCCTTGACCGGAACCAGGCTTTCGGCGAACGACTCGATGCCGAATTTGCGCGCCTTGGATACTTCTTCCTGAGCGCGGCGGCGCACGTTCTCGGCTTCGGCTTGCACACGCAGAAGCTGGTCGTGCTGCTCATTGACGGTAGCCTGGGCGGCGTCCAGTTGGGCGCGCAACTCGTTCAGCTCGGCCTGCGCGGCGTCCTGGGCGGCGGGGGCCGCGTCGGCGTTCTGGCCGACTTCGGGCGTCTGATCTACAGGCTCGTGGGGTGCCGTCATGGGGAATCCTCCAAAAAGAATGGCTTTCGCAGACATGAATGGGGGCCAATACCCCTATTTCAAGCCCGGGAAAGCGAAATATTCCCTGACGGCGCCCGCCCGGGTCCCGGGCGGAGCGACCGCTTACTTCTTGTGGGGCTGCGCCGGCGCGACGGGGTCGCTGGCGGGGAAGCTTTCTTTCAGCGCGCGGTCGACGTGCGCGTCGTCGTCATCCGGTTCGGACCGGATCGCGATGGGATCGCTGGCCGGAAAGGTTTCGGCCAGGGCTTCGTCCAGATCGTGCTCGACCTGATCCTCATCAACAGGGGTGGTAACCGTCCCCTTTTTTACTACCTTGCCGCTCTTGGGATCATGGTGCATGCGCCTTCTCCTTCAAGTCCGTGGGGGCCCGGGATGTCAGCGGCCAGCCCTGCAAGTTCCGTTCCACCATGCCGGCCAAGCCGGCGATCCAGGCCGGATCGTCGTTCAAGGCGGGGATGTATCGGAACTGCGTGCCGCCTGCCTCGACAAACGCGTCGCGGCATTCCAGGCTGATCTCTTCCAGGGTTTCCAGACAGTCTGCCACAAATCCCGGACACACCACATCCACCTCCGTCACCCCCGAGGCCGCCAGCGCCTTGAGCGTGGGTTCGGTGTAGGGCTCCAGCCAGCGGGCAGTGCCGAAACGGCTCTGGAACGTCACTTCGATCTGTTCGCGGGGCAAGGACAGCCGCTGCGACAACAGGCGCGCCGATTCCATGCAATCGCGGTAATAGGGGTCGCCCAGCTCGATCGAATAGCGCGGCAGGCCGTGAAAGCTCATCACCAGCTTCTGCGGCTTGCCATGTTCGCGCCAAAAGGCTTCGATGCGCGCGGCCAGCGGATCCAGCCAGGCCGGGTCTTCATGGAAGCGCTTGGTGAAACGCAGTTCGGGCTGGTCGCGCAGACGGGCGGCGTGACGGGTCACCGCGTCGACCACGGTGGCCGTGGTGCTGGCGGCGTACTGCGGATACAGCGGCACGGTCAGGATGCGCTCGCAGCCCGCGGCCCGCAGGCGCGTGATCGCGTCGGGAATCGACGGGTTGCCGTAGCGCATGCCCAGTTCCACCACCGCATCGATGCCCGTCGCGTGCAAAGCCGCGCGCACGCCATCGGCCTGGCGCTGGCTGTAGACCATCAGGGGCGAACCCTCTTTAAGCCACACCCCGGCATAGCGCGGCGCCAGCTTCTTGGGGCGCAAGGTCAGCACCAGCCCGTGCAGGATGGGCTTCCACAGGTAGCGGGGGATTTCGATCACACGGGGGTCGGACAGGAATTCGCCCAGGTATTTCTTGATGCCGGCCTTGTCCGGCGTGTCCGGGGTGCCCAGGTTCACCAGCAGCACGCCGACCTTGCCCGGCCCGCGCGGCGGCGGATCTTCGTTGAAGGGGTCGTCCTGCTCGGTTTCCGGCAGATAGCGTTCAGGCCACAGGTACTTGAACAGGCGAAGAAACACAAAAACTCCCCTTCCTCCGCAAGGAGGATGTAGCTTTGAATGGACCTACTGGTTGTGGCTGAGGGCGTTGGACAGCAAACGCGCCGTGATGTCCACGATGGGAATGACGCGCTCGTACGCCATGCGGGTGGGACCGATCACGCCCAGCGTGCCCACCACCTTGCCGTCCACGCCGTAGGGCGCGGTAATAACCGAGACTTCTTCCATCGGCACCAGTTGCGAGTCGCCGCCGATGTAGATCTGCACCCCCTGCGCGCGGCTGGACACGTCCAGCAGCTGCAGCAGGTCGGTCTTCTTTTCGAACAGCGAGAACATCTTGCGCAACCGGTCCATGTCGGACGCGATGTCCGTCACGTCCAGCAGCTTGCGTTCGCCGGAAATGATCATGGCGTCGCCGTCTTCGGCGGCTTCGGCGCTGGCCTCCACCGCTGCCTGCATCAGGCGCGAGATGTCTTCGCGCAGCTGGGCCAGCTCGGTGGACAAGGTCTGGCGCACCGCATTGAAGGACTTGCCCGCGAAATGCATGTTGAAGAAATTGCCGGCTTCCAGCAATTCGGCTTCGACGTAATCGCGCTGCACGAACAGGATGCGGTTCTGAACGTCGCCGTCGGGCGTGACGATGATCAGCAGCACCCGCTTGTCGGACAGCCGGATGAATTCGATCTGGCGGAACACCTGGGCGCGCTTGGGCGTAAGCACCACGCCGGCGAACTGCGTCAGGTTAGACAGCAGCGCGGCCGCGGCATTGACGGCGCGGGTGGGTTCGGCGGCCGACAGCATTTCGCCCATGTTGTGCGGTTGCAGCTGATAGGACTGCACGGCCAGCAAGGAATCGACGAACATGCGATAGCCCCGCGGCGTGGGAACTCGGCCGGCGGACGTATGCGGGCTATGGATCAGCCCCAGCTCTTCCAGGTCCGCCATCACATTGCGGATCGTGGCCGGGGACAAGTCGAAGACTTTCGATAGCGTCCGCGAGCCGACTGGCTGCCCATCGGCGATGTAGCGTTCTATCAACGCTTTCAGTAGTGCGCGTGCGCGGTCATCCATAACAGGTATTTTAGGGAATCTTTTCCAATTAAGGCGATTTTTGTCCCGCAAGCGGATATGCGGCCCCATATAATCGGCTAATCAGCCCCCTACGGGCGGGTTTCGGCTTTCTGGCTTTACCTTTTTCGATACGCACGCATCCATGCACTTTCCTACCGTCGCCCTGATCGGCAGATACCAGGACACCGGCCTGGACACACCGCTGAGAGCCCTTGCGCACGCGCTGACGCAAGCGGGCAGGCACGTGCTCATCGATGCCGATACCGCGCGCAATACCGGCCTGACCGAATACCCCGTTGCCACCCTCGAGGAAATCGGCCAGCGCGCGTCGCTGGCCGTCGTGATGGGCGGCGACGGCACCGTGTTGGGCGCGGGCCGCCACCTGGCGCCCTTCGGCGTGCCGCTGGTCGGCATCAACCACGGGCGGCTGGGCTTCATCACCGACATTCCGCTGCAAGACGCGCATGGCGCGCTGGCGCGCGTGCTCGAAGGCAGCTTCCAGATCGAAGAACGCATGCTGCTGGAAGGCAGCGTGTGGCGCGGTGACCAGAAGATGTATTCCGCGTCGGCCTTGAACGACGTCGTGCTGAACCGCGCCGGCCGCGGCGGCATGATCGAAGTGCGCGTAGAGCTGGACGGCGCCTTCATGTACACGCAGCGCGCCGACGGCCTGATCATCGCCACGCCCACGGGTTCCACCGCGTACGCCCTGTCGGCCAACGGCCCCATCCTGCACCCCGGCATGAACGCCATGGTGCTGGTCCCCGTCGCGCCGCAAACGCTGTCGAACCGCCCTATCGTCATCCCCGACACCGGCGTGCTGAACATGACCCTTACCGCCATGGGCCGGGTCGAAGTGGGCGCCAGCGTGCATTTCGACATGCAGACCTGGTCGGACCTGCAACCGGGCGACCGCATCGTCGTGCAGCGCGCGCCCTATACCATCCGCTTCGTGCACCCCGAGGGCTACAGCTTCTTTTCCACCCTGCGCCGCAAGCTGCACTGGAACCTGATGCCCCAAGCCACCGACAACGTAGAGTAGTTAGCGCCCCGACATGCTGCGCACCCTGCATATCCGCGACTTCGTCATCGTCGAACAGACCGAGATCCATTTCGGCGCCGGCTTCACCGTTTTCTCCGGCGAGACCGGCGCGGGCAAATCCATCCTGGTGGATGCGCTGGCGCTGACCTTGGGCGAACGCGGCGACGCCAGCATGCTGCGTGAAGGCGCGCCCCGCGCCGATATCACCGCCGTCTTCGACACGCCCAAGTCGCTGCACGCCTGGCTGGCCGAACGCGAGATCGACGCCGACGACGAACTGTCGCTGCGCCGCGTCATCGATGCGCAAGGCCGCAGCCGCGCCTATATCAACGGCACGCCCGCCACCGTCGCCCAGTTGCGCGAACTGGGCGACAGCCTGGTCGACATCCACGGCCAGCATGCCCATCAAAGCCTGATGCGCCCCGATGCCCAGCGCGACCTGCTCGACGCCCACGGCGGCCATGGCGATCTGCGCCAGGCCGTCGGCCAGGCATGGAAGCAATGGCGCGCGCTGGCGCGGCAGCTGGAAGCCGCGGAGAAAGACGCCGCCAGCCTGGCGACCGAGCGCGATCGCATCCAATGGCAGGTTCAAGAACTGGACCAGTTGGCGCTGGGCACGGACGAATGGGATTCGCTGCAATCCGAGCACACCCGGCTGTCGCATTCCCAATCCCTCCTGGACGGCGCCTCGCAGATCCTGGAAGCGCTGGACGGCGAAGGCGATTCCGCGCATCACCGCATCACGGCGGCCAACCACCGCATCCAGCAAATGCTGCGGCACGACCCCGGCCTGCAAGGCGTGCATGACGAACTGGAATCCGCCCGCATCGCGATCAGCGAAGCCGTATCCGACCTGAACAACTACGTCAGCCGCGTCGACCTGGACCCCAAGCGTCTGGCCGAGGTGGAGTCGCGCCTGGGCCTCGTGTTCGAGACCGCCCGCAAGTTCCGCGTCGAACCCGACGCCCTGTGCGAATTGCGCGACTCGCTGCATGCCGAGCTGGCCGCGTTGCAGGCCGCGGGCGACATCGATGCCCTGCGCGCCCAATTCTCCGCCGCCCAGGTGCAATACGATGCAGTGGCCGCCAAACTCACCACTGCCCGCCGCAAAGTCGCGAAAGACCTGGGCAAACAGGTCACGCAGGCCATGCAGACGCTGGCCATGCAAGGCGGCAAGTTCGAGCCCACGCTGGCGGCGTGCGCACCGTCCGCGCACGGCAACGAGCAGGTTGAATTCCTGGTGGCCGGCCACGCCGGCACCACGCCCCGGCCCCTGGCCAAGGTCGCCTCAGGCGGCGAACTGTCGCGCATCTCGCTGGCGTTGTCCGTCATCGCCAGCCGCGCGGCCCGCGTGCCCACGCTGATCTTCGACGAAGTCGACAGCGGCGTCGGCGGCGCGGTGGCGGAATCGGTCGGCAAACTGCTGCGTGAACTGGGCGAACGCCATCAGGTGCTGTGCGTCACCCACCTGCCGCAGGTCGCCGCCTGCGGCAACAACCAGTTCCTCGTCAGCAAGACCGAATCGCGCGGCACTACGCGCTCCAGCATCGAAGAGCTGGACGCCCCTGCCCGTGTCGAAGAGATCGCCCGCATGCTGGGCGGGATCAAGCTCACCGCCACGACGCGCGAACACGCCCGGGAAATGCTGGAAGGCTTCGGCCAACCCGCCGCCTGATCGCTGTCCGCCTCCGGATAACCCCCGTGGCCGTGCCCGGGGGTTTTTATTTGCCGTCCAACAAAAAGCCCCTTCTGATTGAAGGGGCTTTGAGACTCACGAACCCGCGGCGAGCGCGGCCGTAGGCCGTGGGACGAACGCAGGCGGCTTAGCGGCCTTTCAGGCAGCTGCCGCAGATGCCGTACAGCACCATCGCGTGGCTTTCCAACGCGAAGCCGTTGTCTTTGGCGATCTTTTGCTGGCGCTTTTCGATGTCCGGATCCGAAAACTCGACCACCTTGCCGCAGTTCGTGCAGATCAGGTGATCGTGGTGATCGCCGTCGTTGAGCTCGAACACGGCCTTGCCGCTGTCGAACTGGCTGCGGGCAAGAATGCCGGCCTGTTCGAACTGGGTCAGCACGCGGTAGACGGTCGCCAGGCCGATTTCGACGTTTTCGCCGATCAAGGCGCGGTAGACGTCTTCGGCGCTGAGGTGCCGCTGGTCGGATTTACGGAAAATATCAAGAATTTTCAGGCGGGGAAAAGTCGCCTTCAAACCCATGTTCTTCAGTTCGCTTTGGTCGCTCATGGTGTAATCGCTCTCCGTCCGCGTTGGCATGGGCAAGGATGTGGGGCGCGCCGCGAGCCGGCTCCCCTGAATTCATGCCGCCCCGCGGAACTATCCTTATGAAACCTTTATGATAACGGTTTTGTCTGCTTCCAAATAATAGGGGCGCGTAGTGTCCATGATTGCACGAATTCCCTCCCGCTCGCTGAAGACCGGATTGGCCGTTGCCGCCCTGGCCGTCGCCCTTGCCGGTTGCACGGGAGACAAGTGGGGCTTCCCCTACAAGGCTGGCGTCCAGCAAGGTAACTGGATCACCCAGGAACAGGTCGCCCTGCTGCAACCCGGCATGACGCGCGAACAAGTGCGCTTCGCGCTGGGCAGCCCCACGCTGACCAGCGTGCTGCACGCCAATCGCTGGGACTACCCCTACTACTACAAGCCCGGCTACGGCGAAGCCCGCGAACGCAAGTTCACCGTCTGGTTCGAAAACGACCGGCTGACCCGCTGGGAAGGCGACAAGCAGCCTGACCTGCAACCCTACCAGCTGAACACGCCCAGCTCCACGGCCGACGAAAAGGCCGACAAGCGCCTGGACCAGGACGAAGCCCGGCTGAAGGAAGAAGCGGAACAGAAGAAGCGCGACTCGGCCGCCCCGGTCAGCCCGCTGAACCAGTACCCCGGCCAGCCCGGCAACTCGCCCGAGCCGCTCCGCTAACCCCCTAGGATTCTTTTACATGCGTATTGCAATTGCCGGCGCCAGCGGCCGTATGGGCCAGATGCTGATCGATGCCGTCCTCAAGTCCACCGGCCTGCAACTGACGGTTGCGCTGGACCGCAAGGGCTCCACCGCCTTGGGCCAGGATGCCGGCGCACCGCTCGGCCAACAGACGGGCGTGCTCATCACCGACGACCTCGACGCGCTGGCCAAGGCCGACTGCCTGATCGACTTCACCCGCCCCGAAGGCACGCTCGAGCACTTGCAGGCCTGCGTGAAGCACGGCACGCGCGCCGTGATCGGCACCACCGGTTTCGACGACAACGGCCGCGCCGCGATCGACGTGGCCGCGCAAAAGATCGCCATCGTGTTCGCGCCCAACATGAGCGTCGGCGTCAACGCCACGCTCAAGCTGCTGGACATGGCGGCGCGCATCCTGAATTCCGGCTACGACGTCGAAGTGTTCGAAGCGCACCACCGCAACAAGGTCGACGCCCCCTCGGGCACCGCCTTGAAGATGGGCGAGACCATCGCGTCGGCCTGGGACGTTGCCCTGCCGGACGTGGCCACCTGGAGCCGCCACGGCGACACCGGCGTACGCAAGCCCGGCACCATCGGCTTCTCGGTCCTGCGCGGCGGCGATATCGTGGGCGATCACACCGTGTCGTTCTGCGGCATCGGCGAGCGCATCGAAATCACGCACCGCTCGGCCAGCCGCGCCACCTACGCGGAAGGCGCGCTGCGCGCTGCGCGCTTCCTGGAAGACAAGCACAACGGCTTGTATGACATGCAATCGGTGCTGGGCCTTTAAGGTCCCGCAAATACAAAAAGGATCCCTCGGGATCCTTTTTTTTTCGCCCGCGAGAGGCGGTCGGAGAAGAAGCGTTGGCCGTTCAGACCACCACGGGCTCCGGCTCCAGCGTGACGCCATAGCGTTCGGCGACAGCCTGCTGGATCGCGTGCGCCAAGCCCATGATGTCCGCGGCATTCGCCCCGCCGCGGTTCACCAGCACCAGCGCCTGCCGATCGTGCACGCCAGCCGCGCCCAACGCCCGCCCCTTCCAGCCGCATTGATCGATCAGCCAGCCTGCGGCCAGCTTGTAGCGACCGTCCGGCTGGGCATAGGACACGAGCCCTGGAAATTGCGTCACCAGGCTGTCGCGCACGCTGGCCGCCACGATGGGATTCTTGAAGAAGCTGCCCGCATTGCCGGTGACGGCGGGGTCGGGCAGCTTGGCGCGGCGGATTTCGCACACCGCATCGAAAATGTCGCGCGCCGTGGGCGTGCCTTGCGCCAGCCGCGCATGGCGCTGCAGGTCGGGATAGCCCAGCACCGGCCGCCAGGGCCGGGGCAACGCGAAACGCACGCTGACGATGACCCAGCGGCCCGGTGTGTCGTGCTTGAACGCGCTATCGCGGTAGGCAAAGCGGCAATCGGCCGCGCGCATTTCAACCAACCGCCCCGCCGGCACATCCCACGCAGTCAGGCTATGGAAGCGCTCTTCGAATTCCACGCCATAGGCGCCGATATTCTGCACCGGCGCGGCCCCCACCATCCCCGGGATCAACGCCAGGTTCTCCAAGCCGTCCCAGCCGTTGTGTACGCAGGTTTCCACGAAGCGGTGCCAGTTCTCGCCGCCCGCGGCCTCGACCAACCACGCGTCAGACCGCGCCTCCAGCAAGCGCACGCCCCTGAAAGCCACCTGCGCAACCAGGCCCGGCACCCGCTGGGGCAGTACCACATTGCTGCCGCCGCCTAGCACCAGGAGGGAGTCGGCTTGCCGCGCCAGCTCCGACAAGGCGGGCAATTGCGCAGGGTCGTCCAAGGTGACGAACGCCTCCGCACGGGACGCCAATCCCAGCGTATTCAGACGGGTCAGGTCTTGGGCAGTGGGGATTAACGCAACAGGGGCGGCGCTGGAGGGGGCAGGATTTGACATGGGTGCTACTGGCTATGCTATAGTTTCTGTCTTCGCTCATATTACTTGATTGAGTGTTTGGGCCTGATGTTCAAGCAACATCATGCTCATGACAAACTCAAAAAAATCATGTAAGATGCGCGCCTTCTGATCGATAACCAAGTTGATCAGAGTGCATAAGAAAAAGGTTCTGGATCGTTTTTTCAGAATCCACGCGGGAGTAGCTCAGTTGGTAGAGCGCAACCTTGCCAAGGTTGAGGTCGCGAGTTCGAGACTCGTCTCCCGCTCCAAATTCAGATTTGCAGCATTTTTCAGAAAATTCTGCGGATCATTAAAAAGGGCCTACGGGCCCTTTTTTCATGCCCGCTCGATATGCGTGCAGCAAGCATGGCCGCACATCCGCGGTACGTACATTCCCGGGCATGCCGCACTCCCCTGCCCCCGCCTTCAATCCCTTGCTTGCCATCTTGTCCGGCCTGTCGCTTGTTGCGGGCGTGATCGCGGGCATTGCCGGCCTCGCCACGAACTCCTCAGGCGGCATGTTCGCGAACCTGGCCTTGGCACTGGGGTTGATGGGGCTGGGCCTGGGAAACGCCATATCGTTCCTATGCAACCTGCTGGCCTGGCGATTGGGCGCGCGCTTGCGGTGGCTGCGGATCGTACTGATCATCCAAGCCCTGCCCACTATCGCCTTTGCCGCCGTCGCCTGCAAAGCCGTCTGGGACAACTGGCAGGACCGCCGCAGCCTCCAGCAACGCAGCGCCATCTGGAACGCAGTGCGTAGCGACGACGTCGCCGCCCTGACCTTGGCGCAGCAATCCTGCGCCGCGGCATGCCGCGAAGGAATCACCGACCAGGGCCTGCTGATGACCGCGACAATGGCACGCGCCCACCAAGTGGCCAGCCACCTGATCGCACAAGGCGCGACGGTCAGCGCCAGTCTGACCGCGCCCTCTATGGACCTGCACACCTGCGAAGGCCGGTACCTGCCGGCGCTTTCCGCCTTGAGCGTCGCGATCGCCAAGCGCGACGACGCGCTCGTGGCCTTGCTGCTGCCCGCAAGCGACATGTCGGCGCGGCGCGAGGCAATGTGGACAGCGGCGACACTCGATCGCCTGGACACCGTGAAGATGCTCGCCGCCAATGGCGTGCCGCTGACCTTGCGCGGCAAGACCCTGGACCAGAACGACACCCTGCTCGTGGCGGCCGCAGGCGGCGCCGCGACGACAGTCGGCAGATGGCTCATCGACACCCAGGGCTTGCAGGTAGACGCCATCATCCATGGCCCAGACCCCTATCCTGGCACCGCGCCCATCACCGCCTTGTCCGATTTCATGCGCGATACGCAATCGCCGCGCGCAGTCGAGTTCCTGCGCCTGCTGCGCGCGCATGGCGCGGATCTAGACGCCCGGCCTCGCAACGGCACCTCCGCGCTTGAGGAGGCCGTGCGCATAGGCAGAAAACCGGTCGCGACCCAACTGATCGATGCGGGCGCGAACCCAGCCCTCTTGCCGGCTGCGTCGCGAACGCGCCTGGCCGAGTTGCTGGTCGGCCCGGACGAGCCTGCATTTCCCAAGCGCCGGACCGATTGCGTTCCTCCCTGAGTGGCCGGATATCAAACCTTCGGCAGAGCCGGGTGCAGGCGGGAGCACAACCTTCGCCCCGCTGGGCATAATCGATAGTCTTCCCGGCCGCGCGTGACGCACCCTCGGCCAATCTCCAGGAGGCCTGCGCCATGAAGGCAACTAGCCGCGCGGTGTTGCTGCACCGCTTGAAAACCGCCAGCTACGCGATCGGTTCCGTCGTACTGATCAGCTGGGTCACTGATGCGCTGAACGAAGGGCTCATGTTCAAGCCGCTGCTGCGCTACTTCTACCCAGCCGCGGTCGAAAACTATTTGCACCCGTTCACAGACCGCCCCAGCCTGATGATCTGGCTGATGCCCTTGCTGTTGGCGCTGCTGCTGATGTTCGCCTCTTCGATGATGACGGTACATCACTTCAAACGGCGCATCCTGTACCGGATGAGCCCTCCGATCGCATCTCCGAAACCGGACCACCTGATCACGCTTGCGACCGGCGACCCGGCGCTACGCGGCCTCCCCCGCACCGCCCGGCACCCCACGCTGCATGCACTGTACCGGCAAACCAGCGAACTGGTGCCACTGGAAGCCGTTTGCGCCGCCGCGGACATCGCGTTGCACGCCCACGCCTTGCCCGATACCCGCGACATCCGCCAGCTGACCCTGCGGCTTGACCGCATCCTCGCGCAGATACGCCGCAAGGCGGACCCCGCAGCGAGCATCGCATTCGACCTTGGCAGCCTGCCGCCCGAACTGGCCAGCGCGGCCACGATCGCATGCCTGGAGAACAGCGTGATGCTGTGCTATCTGGATGCGCAACAGCAACTGCGCACGCACCGCGTCATATGCGAAATAAGCGATTGAGCCGACCGGCCCAGCCACGAAATTCGACCTTATTACCCTCGCCGCGTGCAAACTTTTTAAATTTCTGTATACTTCCGCCTCTCTTGCAAAGAACAACTTTTGGATTGCATCAATCCACCTGTTTTTCAGCGCAGGGAAATGCGGGAGTAGCTCAGTTGGTAGAGCGCAACCTTGCCAAGGTTGAGGTCGCGAGTTCGAGACTCGTCTCCCGCTCCAGATTTCGATTCGCAGCGTTTCTTTGAAAATTCTGTGTATAATCGCTGTCTTTGGTGGAAACGGCCAAGCGAGAAGTCATCGCGAATTTCACCACTGCATGCAGCAATGCACGCAGCAAGTACTACAAAGCAGTACAAAGCAGTACCCAAGCGGGAGTAGCTCAGTTGGTAGAGCGCAACCTTGCCAAGGTTGAGGTCGCGAGTTCGAGACTCGTCTCCCGCTCCAAATACAAAAAGGAAGCAACGGCCAACACCGCGCTTCCTTTTTTCTTGCAAGTGCTGGCGCAATGGCAGAGTGGTTATGCAGCGGATTGCAAATCCGTGTACGTCGGTTCGATTCCGGCTTGCGCCTCCAGCATCTTTCCCCCCTCCCCCAGCATCTCGTTACGCATCCCTACGCGCTGTCAATCGAATGATTGCTATGGTGACGCCGTTTTCATCTGACGTCGAACCCATGCACCGCATTCTGAATTCCCGCGCCTGTTCCCGCGCTTGTTCCCCATTGCTGGCCTTGTCGGCCGCCGCCGTGCTGTCGCTTGCGCCGTTGGCGGCCGAAGCCGATTCCGATCGCCACCACCATCGCCACGGTCGCGAGTACAAAGAGAAGTACTGGGAAGGCAACTGCAGGGTCGAGCGCAAATGGAAGCGCAACGGCGAATACCAGGAAAAGCGCAAATGCCGTGACGACTACCGTCAGGGCTACATGGCGCCGCCACAAGTCGTCATGCCCATGGCGGCGCCGGCCATCATCATCAACCCGCCCCCCATCATCATCCGGCCCTGAACATGGATCAATCGGTGAAGGACGCAATCGCCCGCTGGCCCGATGTGCCAGCGGTATTCGGATGGCTGTCGCTGGACGGCCGCGGCCGCTGGCGCCTGCACCCGCAAGGCCAGGCTGCACAAGGCGGCGAGGGCGAATCCATCACCAACAGTCAGATCCTGGATTTCATCAGCCGCAACTATGAACACGACGACGCGGGCCGCTGGTTCTTCCAGAACGGGCCGCAGCGCGTCTTCCTGCGCCTGGACGCCGCCCCGTTCGTCTTGCGCCTGAGCGACGACAGCCGCCGCCTGCTCACCCACACAAACGTGCCGGTCGAATCCATCAGCGGATGGTGGCTGGATGATGCTGGCCAACTGTATGCGATGACGCCGGCAGGCGGCGCGATCGTGCTGGACCGAGACCTGCCCGCGCTGCTGGAAAAGCTGGTGTCGGATACTGGCGCGCCCTTGCTTGACGCGCTGGCCGACCTGCCCACGGGCCACGTGATTCAGGCGTCATGGCCCGACGTCTACCCGGCCGCGCCGCTGCAAGCGATAGCCCGGAATGCCGTTGCGCAGGCACTGGGATTCGATCCCAATCCCCGCGCGACGCAAGACTGATCCGGCCAAGCCGGATCGACACCCAAGATCAGAACATGCCGTTGGTGTTGGCGGACTGCTCCGGGATGGGCTGCACCGCATCCCAATGCTCGACGATCTTGCCTTGCTCAAGCCGGAAGATATCGATGATGGCATTGCCGCGCGTGCCCGGCTCGCGCACCGCGTGCACATGCAGGATCACGTAATCGCCATCCGTGAAGACACGCTTGATCTCGCTATGTGATTTGGGGAATTTGTCGCGCAGGAAGGCGACGAACTTGCGGAAGCCTTCGGGGCCGTCGGCCGCGTTCGGGTTGTGCTGCACGTAGCGGTCGCCCACATACTTCAGCGCCGCGTCCGCATCCTTCTGGTTCAGCCCCTTTTCGTAGAAGGCCAGCACCGCGGCCTTGTTGGCGGCTTCTTGCTCGGGACTTGCCTGGGCGACGGGCGATAAGACGGCGGCCAGGAGCAAGGCGCCCGCGGCGCGTCGGATCAATCGCATCGAAACAATCATCAAGACTCCTGAAGGGAAAAAAGGCGGCCGGCTCATTCTATGAGCCGGCCGCCCCATCAACCATGACCGCCTCGGTAGACAGTCTGGTGCGCGCAGCGATCAGCCGCGGCCGCTTTTGACCAGCGCAAATTTGCCGTCGCCCAGCAACGCCAGCACGGCGGCGCCCACGGTCAGGAAGATCGGATATTCCCAGCCGCCGCCCGCATTGCTGAAGCCCCAGCCATTGCCGAAGTGGACGGTAGACGCCACGAACAACTGCACCACGGCAATGGCAGCCACCCAGCGCGGCACGATGCCCAGGATCAGCAGCGCGCCCGCAGCAACTTCGAAGAACGTGACCGGGTAGGCCAGCCAACCGGCAAAGCCGATCTTGGCAAAGAACTGCGCGGTGCCAGGCAGCGTGAACACCAGCAACTTGGTCAGGCCGTGGGCCAGGAACATGACGCCGAGGGCGACACGCAGCAACAGCGCGGCGTAGGGCGCGGTACGGGTATCAATCATTGGGCTCTCCTTGAGCGGTTCAGGAATCGCCCGATACGGGAAGATTCATCTTGGGCGCTATTCTTGCGATTCCAAAAACAAAGATAAACATGCAGAATTGCAAATTATTGTTCCCCGTTAGGAAACAATCTTGGACACCCATACCGCCATGCAGACCTTCGCCAAGGTCGTGGAACTGGGCTCATTCGCGGCTGCCGCCGACAAGATGGGCCAAGCCCGGTCCGTCGTGACCCGGCAGATCGCCTATCTGGAGCAGAAGTACGGCGTGCGCCTCTTGAACCGCACCACGCGCAAGCTCAGCATGACCGACGCCGGGCGCGCCTTCTATGACCGCGTGCGCCCCATCCTGGCCGAAGTGGCCGACCTGGAGCTGTCGCTGCAGGCCGAAGGGCAACGCCCCAGCGGCCGCCTGCGGGTCAGTGCACCGGTGTCGTTCGGCATCCTGCACCTGGGCCCCGCCATTGCCGAATATCTGCAGCGCTATCCCGACGTCGTCATCGACCTGGACCTCAACGACCGGGTGGTCGACCTGGTCGAGGACGGCTATGACGTGGCGGTGCGCATCGGCCCGCTATTGGATTCTTCGCTGGTGGCCCGCCCCCTGGCGCCGCAGCAATTGCGGGTCTGCGCCGCGCCCGCCTACCTGAAGCGCCACGGCACGCCCAAGACGCCCGAAGACCTGAAGCAGCACCGCTGCCTGCACTACGCCTACGCCAGCACCGGCAATGAATGGCATTTCGAGAAAGATGGGGTGACACATCTGGTCCGCGTGAATGCAGCGCTGCGCGCCAATAACGGCGACGTGCTGCGCACCGCCTCGCTGGCGGGGCACGGGGTCATCCTGCAGCCTGAATTCCTGGTGGGCGACGATATCCGTGCCGGGCGGCTCGTGACGCTGCTGGCCGACTACGCACACACCCCGATCTCCATGTACGCCATTTATCCCCACCGGCGCTTCCTGTCGCCCAAGGTGCGGTCTTTCGTCGAACACCTGGAAGCGCGCTTCGGCGTCCCGGCCCCTGCCGCCCCGGGGCGGCGCGCCACTGCCCGCCGCAGCCGTTAGAATCCTACCCATGACCGCGAAACCGTCCATCGAATACTTCCCCGCCCCCCGCCGTTCGCTTTTTTGCAGCCAGTGCGGCACGCCCGTCAATCGCCGGGTGCCGGAAGGCGACAACCGTGAACGCGACATCTGCGATCACTGCGGCGCGATCCACTACCAGAATCCGCGCCTGGTGGTCGGCACGGTCCCGGTCTGGGAAAACCGCATCCTGCTTTGCCGGCGCGCGATCGAGCCGCGCTACAACACCTGGACGCTGCCCGCCGGCTTCATGGAGCTGGGCGAGAGCACCGCGCAGGGCGCGGCCCGCGAAACGCTGGAGGAATCCGGCGCGCGCATCCAGCTGGGCGAGCTCTACACCTTGATCGACCTGCCCCAAATCGACCAGGTGCACGTGTTCTACCTGGCCCAGGCGTTGGGCCCTGAACTGGATCCCGGCCCCGAAAGCCTGGAAGCCCGCTGGTACGACGAAGCCGAGATCCCCTGGGACGATCTGGCGTTCCGTACGGTCGCCACGACGCTGCGGCACTACTTTGAAGACCGCAAGCAAGGCGTCTTCGTCCCCCACCACTACACCCTCGAATCGCACCGTTGAAGCTGCCCTGGCTTGCCGCCGACACCCCGTTTCCACCAGCCGAATTCGCGCTGACGGATCCTGATGGCCTGCTGGCGGCAGGGGCGGACTTGTCCCAGGAGCGCCTGATCCAGGCCTACTCCAACGGCATCTTCCCCTGGTATTCGGAAGGCGAGCCCGTGCTGTGGTGGAGTCCCGATCCCCGCATGGTACTGGCAGTGAAGGATTTTTCCCCTTCGCATTCACTGCGCAAGCTGCTGCGCCAGATCGCCAGCCAGGAACATGACGCATCGCCCCGGGTGCAGGTGCGCGTGGACACCGTCTTCCCGCAGGTGATGGCGCACTGCGCCGCCCCGCGCGATGGCCAGCCCGGCACCTGGATCACCAGCGCCATGCAGCAGGCCTACGCGGGCTGGCACCAGGCCGGGTACGTGCACAGCATCGAAACCTGGATCGATGGCGAGCTTGCCGGCGGCCTGTACGGCATCAGCCTGGGGCGCATGTTCTTCGGTGAATCCATGTTCACCCGCGTGCCCAACGCGTCGAAGATCGCGCTGGCCTACCTGGTGCGCTACCTGAGCAGCCACGGCGTGCAATGCATCGATTGCCAGCAGCAGACGCGGCATCTGGCCAGCCTGGGCGCCCGGCCCATCGCACGGACCCGCTTTCTGCAGCACGTGCGCCAGGCGACGGCAGACGCGCCCATCCCGTGGACGCGGGGCATCCTGGACAGCGGTGGACGCCTGTTGCCCGATGCCGCATCCGACGCCAACTTAGGCGTTAATATGTAGCCATCCCGTCGCGGACTTGCCGTCGCGATGCGTAATTCCCCATGAGCCAGCTCAAAGAACTTCCCTTCTCCACGCTGCAGTTCTACGCAACCGCTCCCTACCCTTGCAGCTACCTGCCGGGTCGACAGGCTCGGTCGCAGGTCGCCGCGCCCGGCCATCTGATCAACGCGGGCACGTACTCGCAGCTGGTCGAGCAAGGCTTTCGCCGTAGCGGGCTGTTCACCTACCGCCCCCATTGCGACAACTGCCAGGCCTGTGTGCCCGTGCGCGTGGATACCGCCGGGTTTGCGCCCAACCGCAGCCAGCGCCGCGCCTGGCGCGACCACCAGAACCTGCAGTCCTTCGTGGCCGAACTGGCGTGGTCGCCCGAACATTACCGTCTGTATACGCGTTATCAACAGGGCCGGCACCCGGGCGGCGGCATGGACGAAGATAGCCGCACCCAATATGCGCAGTTCCTGCTCACCAGCCGCGTGAACACGCGCCTGGTGGAATTCCGCGACCCCGACGGGGTGCTGATGATGGTGTCCATCATCGACGTGCTGGATGATGGCTTGTCGTCGGTCTATACCTTCTACGATCCCGATATCGAAGGCAGCCTGGGCACCTACAGCATCCTGTGGCAGATCGAGCAGTGCCGCAACCTGAACCTGCCCTGGCTGTACCTGGGCTATTGGATCGAGGACAGTCGCAAGATGTCCTATAAATCCAGTTTCCACCCCGCGCAATTCCTGTCCGACGGCGAATGGCGCGACCGGGTCGTTCCGTCCCCCTGATTTCTTCCTCCCGCGTGCCTGCAAGCCCGCGGCCCTGGCCGCAAGGCTGGCGAAATTCGCTCTACAATTCCGCCCCATGTCTATCCTCTTCCACGCCTATCCCCTGGCCCGCCCGGCGCTGTTCGCCATGGACGCGGAAACCGCCCACGAAGTCACGCTGTCGGGGCTGCAACGCGCCTATGAGTGCGGCGCCACGCGCAAGCTGATGCACGCGCAGCCCAAGGCGCCCAGCACGCTGATGGGCATGCAGCTGGCCAACCCGATCGGGCTGGCGGCAGGCCTGGACAAGAACGGCGCCTATATCGACGCGCTGGGCAATCTGGGGTTTGGCTTCATCGAGGTCGGCACGGTCACCCCGCGCGCGCAACCCGGCAACCCGAAGCCGCGCATGTTCCGCCTGCCGCGCGCCAACGCGCTCATCAACCGGCTGGGCTTCAACAACCAGGGCCTGGACGCGTTCCTGGCCAATGTGCAGCGCAGCCAGTGGCGCAAGCAAGGCGGCATCCTGGGCCTGAATATCGGCAAGAACGCCGATACGCCCATCGAGCGCGCGGCCGACGACTATCTGATCGGCCTGGAAGGCGTGTACCCCCATGCCGACTACGTGACGGTGAATATCTCGTCGCCCAACACCAAGAACCTGCGCGCGCTGCAAAGCGGCGACGAACTGTCGGCGCTGCTGGCGCAATTGGCGGACAAGCGCCGGGCGCTGGAAGACCAGCACCAGCGCCGCGTGCCGATGGCGGTGAAGATCGCCCCCGACCTGACGCAGGAGCAGATCGACGCGATCGCCGACACGCTGCCGCGCCATGGCATCGACGGCGTCATCGCCACCAACACCACCCTGTCGCGCGATTCGGTCGCGGGCCAGGCGCACGCGGACGAAGCCGGCGGCCTGTCGGGCGCGCCGGTGCATGAACTGTCATTGAAGGTGATCCGCCGCCTGAAGGAACAGTTGGGCAACAGCCTGGCCATCATCGGCGTGGGCGGCGTGCTGTCGGGCCAGCAGGCCCGCGAAAAAATGGCCGCCGGCGCCGATGCCGTGCAGCTGTACACCGGCCTGATCTATCGGGGCCCCGCGCTGGTGGCGGAATGCGTGCGCGCGGTGGCCAAAAAATAAAGCTTGGCCGCCCCCTAAAAACCCCCTAAGGGCCCCTAAGAGCCTCCTACCGGGCGCTTTTTCGTCAAAGCGGCCACACAAAAAAAAGGGGCCACCCGGTGGGTGGCCCTAATTCCAGCTCTGCTCTGTCACTCAACAGTACTACATTACTGCGATTTACGCAGCATCGCGCGTCAGAGACTTAGGCGCTGCGACGGCTGCGGTTGGCAACCTTGGTGGCGGCATCGGCGGCATCCGTTGCAGCCTTGAAGGTCGCGTTGGCGGCGGCATTCAGGTTCGATTCGGCGACTTCAGCAGCCTGCTTGGCGGCCTTGGTGACGGAATCGTAGGCGCTGGTCGCGGTGGCCAGCGAGGACTTGAACAGGGCAACGGCGCTTTCCGAGCCAGCCGGGGCGTTCTTCGAGAACTGGTCGACGGCTTCGCTCAGCTGTTGCTGGCCTTCGGCGATCTGTTCTTCGGTCAGCTTGACCAGGCTGCCTTGGACGCCGGCAACGATGTCATACACGTGCTTGGTGTAAGCCATGGCCTTTTCGGCGCCCGGCTGCAGCAGACCGGAGGCGAACGCCGCGGCTTCTTGCGGGTCCTTCACTTCGGCGGCTTGTTGCGAACGCTGGGCGACTTCGTCCAGGGTGGCGCGAACGACCTTCAGGTTCAGCTCGACCAGCTTTTCAAAGCCAGCGAAAACGGCGGACTGGGCGGCCACGAAAGTATTGATGCTGGCCTTTTGACGGTCCAGAACTTGTTGCGGAATTGCGCTCATAGGATGCTCCTTTGTGGGTAGCCGGAAGCTTCCGGCAAGTCAGGATGGTTGTCTGCGACGAAAAATAAAAACGTGCGCGGAAACTGGTACTACAAGCTACCGCCGGCCCGTTTGATGCACTGCACAATTCACATTCTAGACTGGCAGGATTTCTTGTCAAGCAGTTTTTGTGCAACGCAACAAGTATTTGCACTTTAACGGTGCACGCCCCTGCACGACTTTGATCTTGCTCAAGAATTTCCCATGATTCGGGAAATACCGGACATGACGGCGTATCAATTCTTTTCTAAACTGCTTTCACGCTGATGACAGACAAATACAAATCAAAAGTCAGCGGTCAAAACTAAATCGCAGCAAGCAAAACCCTGCAATTGGAGACTTCATGACCCTAATTCCCCGCACGCTTTCGGCCCTGCTCGCGGCCAGCGCCATGCTCGCGGCCGGCGCCGCCCACGCGGAATATCCGGAGCGCCCCATCAATATGGTGGTGCCATTCGCTGCAGGCGGCCCGACCGACAACGTCGCCCGCTCGCTGGCGGAAGCCATGCGGCCGAGTCTGGGCCAGACAGTTGTGGTCGAAAACAAGGGGGGTGCCGGCGGCACCATCGGCACGACGCAAGTCGCCCGCGCCCAGCCGGACGGCTATTCCATCCTGCTGATGCACGCCGGCTTCTCCACCGCGCCGTCGCTGTACAAGAACCCCGGCTACGACCCGTACAAGAGCTTTGAGCCCATCGGCCTGGTCGTTGACGTGCCCATGACCATCATCGCGCGCTCGGACTTCCCGCCCAACAACATCAAGGAACTGGCCGAGTACGTCAAACAGAACAAGGACAAGGTCTCGCTGGCCAACGCCGGCATCGGCGCCGCCAGCCATCTGTGCGGCACCATGCTGGTCGAAGCGCTGGGCGTGCAACTGCTGACGATCCCCTACAAGGGCACTGCGCCTGCCATGAACGACCTGCTGGGCAAGCAGGTTGACCTGCTATGCGACCAGACCACCAACACCACGCAGCAGATCGAAAGCGGCAAGGTCAAGGCCTACGCCGTGACCAGCCTGAAGCGCGTCCCCACGCTGCCCAATCTGCCCACCATGGACGAGTCCGGCTACAAGGGCTTTGACGTGGGCATCTGGCACGGAATGTGGGTGCCGAAGGGCACGCCCAAGCCCGTCGTGGACAAGCTGATCAAGAGCCTGCAAACGGGTCTGGCCGACCCCAAGTTCCAGGACCGCATGAAGCAACTGGGCGCCACCGTGCTGACTACCGAGGCGAACCCGCAAGCGCTGGACGCCAAAGTCAAGCAGCAAGTGCCCCAGTGGGCCGAGCTGTTCAAGAAGGCTGGCGTCGAACAGCAATAACGCCGCTGGCATAAGAAAAAGCCCCTTGAGTATTCAAGGGGCTTTTTTTCGGAATGGCGCGGGCGCTGCTTGATGGGTTGCGCGCGCTCCAGGCCCAATTTCCATGGAACTGGCCTCTCGCGCTTCACCCATCCTACGGGCGCAGTGCTTCCGCCGCCATCCCCAAGCCGTTGAAACCGGTGGACACGGACGGTTCGTAACCCAAGGCTTCGGAAATGCTGGCCGCGGTGTCAACCAAGGCCTTGATCCAGTCGTCCTGCAGGCGTTCGGCCGGCGCCGAAATCGACAGGCCCGCCACCAGCTTGCCGGTGTCGTCGAAAATGCCGGCGGCAATGCACCGCACGCCAAGCTCCAGCTCTTCGTTATCGCGCGCATAGCCATGGCGGCGCACCAGGGCCAGCTCGCGCTCCAGGCGGTCCAGGTCGGTCAGGCTGTTGCGCGTGTGGCCGGCCAGACCGGTGCGCAGCGCATAGGCGCGTACCTGGCGCGTATCGCCGGTGGACAGGAACAGCTTGCCGGTAGAGGTCAGGTGCAAGGGCGCGCGGCCGCCGATGGCGCGCACCACCTGCATGCCCGAGCGTTCGCTCCAGGCGCGGTCGATGTAGACGATCTCGTCGCCCTGCTGGACCGACAGGTTGATGGTCTGCCCCGTCAGCTTATGCAGCGAGCGCATGGCCGAAATCGCCGCTTCACGCACGTTCAGGCGCCCTTTCACCAGCGAACCCAGTTCCAGCAGACGCATGCCCAGCTGGTACAGGCCGTTATCGACGCGTTCGACATAGCGACCCACGACCAGGTCGTTCAGGATGCGGTGCGCCGTGGAAGCATGCAGGCCGGTGGTCGCCGACAGTTCTTTGAGCGTGACCGGGTCCTGCTGGGCGGCCAGGGCATCCAGGAGGCGCATGGCGCGCTCGATCACCTGGATCGCGATGGGATGGGCGGGAGCGCCTTCGGTTTCGGCGTCCAGGGGATTGCGGGGGGGCGAAAGACGGGGCATAGGGGAAGGTTGGGGCTCGCGCCGCGCCGCCGAAAAAAACCGGCCTTGCGGCAACGCAGCAAACAGTTCTTTCCCGTATTGTGAAATTTACCGCGCCATTTGGCAATGGGTTTTTCAGCAATAAACGGGGTCCGCACCCGTTTATTGCCGATCGGCGTCAGTGGGCGGCCGGTGGCGCCAGCTTTCCGCCCAGGCGCAACACTTCGGCCCGCAAGAACTCCAGCGCCTCTGCGGCGGCGGCGGGTTCGCCCTTGACGCCCAGCTCGATATGCGGGGTGCCACCGGCTTCACCAACACTGGGCAGGCTGAACGCGCGTACGTCGGGCCACCGGGTTTCCACGCTGATCATGGCCGGCGTGATGCGCGACTCGGGCATGCTGAATACCAGGAAGGAATGCTCGACGTGGGCGCGTACATGCTGCAGTGCACGATAACGGCTGTCCAGCGTCCATTCCAGCATCGGCCACGCCATGACCGGGAAGCCCGGCACGAACGTGTGGTCCTGGATGAAGAAGCCCGGAATGCGGTTGTACGGATTCGGAACGATCTCGCAGCCTTCGGGGAACATGCCCATCTGCAGGCGCTGCTGGTTTTCGGGCGCGCTCATGTCGGCGGTGCCCTGCCCTTTGGCTGCCATTTCGGCGGTACGCAGCGAGATCGCCGCTTCGGCTTCGGGGTGCAAGGCGAGCGGCAGGCCCAGCGCCGCGGCGGCAGCTTGGCGGGTGTGGTCGTCCGGTGTCCCGCCGATGCCGCCGCAGGACAGCACCACGTCGCCGCTGGCGAAGCTGCGCCGATAGGCCGCCACCAGCGTATCGCGGTCGTCGGGCAACACTTCGGCCCAGCCCAGTTGCATGCCGCGCGCGCTCAGGAGCTCGACGACTTTCGAGAAATGCTTGTCTTGACGGCGGCCCGAGAGGATTTCATCCCCGACGATGATGAGGCCAATGCGGCGGGCGGCGGATTCTGCGGCCATGTCCGATTCCAAAGGGTAAGAGGGGAAGACGCCGGTCAGGCGTCGATGACGCGGTCCTCGCGCAAGCGCTTCAACGCGTCCAGTCCGTAATGCGCATAGACCAGCGCCGAGAACACCGGCAGGATAATCCACGCGGGCGGCAACAAATTCAAGAGCGAACAGATCAGGCCGATGGTCCAGAAGCCGCCGTTATTGCGTTCCAGGATCAGCTTGCGTTCCTCAGGGCTGGCGTGTTCGACGATGGCGTCCACGCGCATCATGCGCGAGAACGCGAACGCCCACCAGAAGATCGACAGCACGATGGCCATGGGCGGCACCAGCCACAGCGGCAGTGTCAGCAGCCAGCCGGCGGCAAACGCCGCGGACACCCAGACCGCATTCCACACGCTGACCGCGGTGGCGTTCTTGCCTTGCCGCGCCACGCCGGCGTACTCGCGCTGCCCCACGTGGCGCAGCACCAGCGGCATGACGAAGACTGCCGCAATCGCCAGGCCCAGGATGCCCGACACGGGCAGCAGGATGGCCACCGCGATGATCGGGACCAGATAGATCTTGAGCGAGAACAGCCCCATCGCAAGCATCCAGTCCTCGGCGCGGTTCACGAAGTCCCAGCGCGCAGCCTCGGCGGCCAGCCATTCGTTCAGCGGCGTCCAGAACAGATACAGCAGCAAGAAGGCGCCGATGAGTGCAATCAGGAACGGCAGCAGCACCGCGAACAGCATGCTCGGGTGGCACTGGGAGACGAGCGCGCGCTTGAACGCCTGCCCCACGCTGACGGCGCCGGCCCCTGCGGCGGACAAGCGGCCGTTGCCGGGGCGGGGGGAATCAGTGCGCAAAGCGGTCATGGGAGCGGAAAAAGGGGGTGGACATCCCAGGTATGATAGTCAAACACGCCTTCATCTGCTCACATGTCTCTACTCGTACCCGGCACTGACCTTGCCGCCCTGCGCGCGCGGCTTGGCGCAACCCCCGACACCTGGCTGGTGGCCTGTTTCTGCGCGGCCTGGTGCGACACCTGCGAGCAATACAAGCCCAAGCTGCAGGCGCTGGCCGCCACGCTGCCGCAGCACGTCTTCGCCTGGATCGACATCGAAGACCATGCGGAACTGCTGGGCGACGAAGACGTCGAGAACTTCCCCACCCTCTTGGTGCAGATCGGCAACCGCGTCGTGTTCTACGGCCCCATGCTGCCGCATATCGGGCACCTGGAGCGGCTGCTGGAAAGCGTGGATGCGAATAGCCCGGCTGTTGCCACGGAACTGCCGGATCTGCCGAAGTTGCTGGCGGCCTGAACCCGCAGCCAGCAAGAAAAATCCCGCGATAAAAAACCCGCAAGCCTTCCGGCGTTGCGGGTTTTTTTATCGTCGAGCATTTTCATGCCCGAAGGCAATCAGTTCTTGCGCGAGCCGCCCAGCAGCACCGCTACCTGGCGCTTGGGCGCCGAGGACGAGTTGCCATTGGTGTTATTGCTGGGCGCCGGCTCTTCGGCCGTCGAGGAAGACGCCGACGGCTCGTAGGGCTTCAGGAAGAAATCGTCGACCGGCTGGCGCGAACCGCCGGACGTATAGCCCGAGCGGCGATCCGACGAACGGCCACGGTCACCCCGGTCGCCACGGCTGTCGCGGCTGGATTCGCGGCCTTCGCGCGAGGACGAACCGCTACGCTCGTCGCTGCGGCGGTGGCTGCGCGCCACGGCGTCGGCCGGCAGGTCGAGGGTGCCGCGCGGCACTTCGCGCTTGATCAGCTTTTCGATGTCGAGCAGGAAGCGCTCTTCGTCCGGCGTGAACAGGGCGATGGCTTCGCCCGATGCGCCCGCGCGGCCGGTACGGCCAATGCGGTGCACATAGTCTTCGGCGTTGTAGGGCAGGTCGTAATTGATGACGCAAGGCACGCCGGCCACGTCCAGGCCGCGGGCGGCCACATCGGTGGCCACCAGCACTTCCAGTTCACCGGCCTTGAAGGCTTCCAGCGCCTTCATGCGGTCGGCCTGCGTCTTGTCGCCGTGGATCGATTCGGCCTTGACGCCGTCGCGTTCCAGTTCGCGCGCCAGGCGCGCCGTGCCAATCTTGGTGTTCGAGAACACGATGACCTGCTTCAGGCCGCGCGACTTCACCAGATGCACGACGGCGGCGCGCTTGGCGTCGCCGGACATCTTGTAGGCGATCTGCGTGATCGTCGTAGCGGTGGCGTTGCGCGCCGCGACTTCGATTTCAACCGGGTGGTTCAGGTACGAACGGCCGAGCTTGCGGATTTCGTTGCTGAACGTGGCCGAGAACAGCAGGCCTTGGCGCTGCGTGGGCAGCAGGCGGATGATGCGTTCCAGGTCGGGCAGGAAGCCCATGTCCAGCATGCGGTCCGCTTCGTCCAGCACCAGGATGCCGACCTGGCTCAGGTTCACGTTCTTTTGTTCGACGTGGTCCAGCAAGCGGCCGGGCGTGGCCACCAGCACTTCGCAACCGCGGCGCAGCGCTTCCTTTTGCGGACCGATATCCACGCCGCCGAACACCACGGCCGAACGCAGCGGCGTCTGCTTGCTGTAGCGCTTGACGCTTTCGTACACCTGGTCGGCCAGTTCACGCGTGGGCGTGAGGATCAGCGCACGCACCGGATGCCGCGCGGGCGACGCGCTGGCGTTGGCCAGGGGCATCAGCCGGTGCAGGATGGGCAGCGTGAACGCGGCCGTCTTGCCGGTGCCGGTTTGCGCGGCGCCCATGACATCGCGCCCTTCCACCACGACGGGGATGGCTTGGGCCTGGATGGGCGTGGGGATCGTGTAGCCGGTTTCGGCGATGGACTGCAGCAACAGGGGGTGCAGCCCGAAATCGGCGAACGTCGGCGCGGGCGCGTCAGCGGTGGGTGCTACGGATTGAGTGGATTCAGTCATCAGGGTTTGGCAGATACCGGGACCAGTGAAAAAGAACAAAACGAGAGTGCTACATGCACTGCACTACATATGCATCGGGGCAATCCGAATACGTGTGGCCGCAACGCGACGGCACGCAAATCGCCGCAAAGCGCTTTCGGCTTCGCGGACAATCGGCACCCTGCCTTGCAGGCCAGTAGGCGCATTCTGGATTCGATACTTATGAGGGCAGTACCAGGCCCGGATTGCTGTGGATAACTTAATTTTAGCGCAGGCGCCTTACCACACGCTCAAACTGCGTGTATGTCCACCTGGTGGACTATTTATGGCCGAATTGCGGACTTCAACCTGCCAACCAGCGCAGGCCCCACAACACCGCCATGCCTACGACAATCACCAGGACCGCGCTGCGGGTGCGCAGGAACACCAGGATGGCGACGACGCCGGCCACCAATTTGTAGTCGAAGACCGGCCCCAGGCCTGCCTTCCAGGGTAGCAGATCCGGGACGACGATGGCAGTCAGCGCGGCGGCGGGGGCGTAGCGCAAGGCGCGGCGCACGCCGTCCGGCAGGGGAATGTAGTCGCCGAACAGCATGAAGCCGGCGCGCGTCAGCACGCTGCACAAGGCCAGCAGCAGGATGGCGGAATAGACATAGAGCTCGGAGGGCCAGAGGGTCATGGACGCGCCTTGAAGAAACGTTCAGCCCACATGCCGGCGGCAACGCCGGCGATGACGGCCGCCGCCAGCCCCAGGCGCAGCGGCAGCACCTGCCCTACCCAGGCGACGACGCCCGCCGCCAGCATGGACACCAGCATCGGCTTGGAACTGGCCAGCGGCACGGTGATCGCCAGCAGCGCCAGCACCGCGGCGAAGTCCAGCGACCAGTTCGTGGGCACCATCGCGCCCAGGTAGATGCCCACGATCGAGGACGACTGCCAGACCAGCCAGCCGGGCACGATCGTGCCCAGGAAGAACCACAGTTGCTCGCGGGTGCCCCGTTCGGCCGAATCGCCGTAGCGCGGCATGAACAGCACGAAACCCATGTCGGTCGTGAAGTAGCCCAGTCCCAGCCGCTTGGGCCAGGACATGTGGCGGAAATAGGGATGGAGCGCCGCGCCGAAGATGATGAAGCGCAGGTTCACGACGCAGCCGGCGGCGAAAATCAGCCACAGCGGCGCGCCCGTGGCGATCAGCGGCAACGACGTCAGTTGGGCGGACCCCGCGTAGAGCAGCAGGGTCATGGCCAGCGCCATGGTCTCGGTCAAACCGGACTTGACCATGGCCACCCCGGTCACCAGGCCCCAGGTCGCCGTGGCGATCAGGGCCGGCACGATGGCATGGATACCGGCGCGGAATGCGGCCAGGCGTTCCTGGCGGATTTCGGGAAGCGCGGATTCAGAGGACAACGGCTGACCCCTGGCGATTCGGACAGGACGACATGGGAACTCTAACGGGTTGCGCGGGCCGAATGGCACCACGCCGGTGCGCGGACAGGCCGGTATTGTAACCTCGCCGCTTGATACAATAGGCGCCTCAAGATTCTTGACCCCTTGGGGCCTGGCGCGCTGCGCCAGTCCTGGCGCTCTGTGTGGAGAAGACCATGTCGATGGCTGACCGCGACGGTTTCATCTGGTATGACGGCAAGCTCGTCCCATGGCGAGACGCGACGACGCACGTCCTGACGCATTCCCTGCACTACGGCCTGTCCGTCTTCGAAGGCGTGCGCGCCTACAAGTCCGAGATCGGCACTGCCATCTTTCGCCTGGAAGACCACACCAACCGCCTGTTCAATTCAGCGCACATCTACCAGATCCCCATGCCGTTCGATCGCGACACGATCAACGAAGCACAGCGGATGGTCGTGCGCGAGAACCAGCTGGAATCCGGCTACCTGCGACCGCTGGTGTTCTACGGCCCGGAAAAGATGGGCGTATCGCCCAAGGGCGCCCGCGTCCATGTGGCGATCGCCGCCTGGCCGTGGGGCGCGTACCTGGGTGAAGACGCCCTGTCGCAAGGCATCCGCGTGAAGGTGTCGTCGTTCGCCCGCCAGCACGTGAACGTCACGATGCCGCGCGCCAAGGTGGCCACCACCTACGCCAATTCCATCCTGGCCAATACCGAAGCCCTGCAAGATGGCTACGACGAAGCCCTGCTGCTGGACACCGACGGCTTCGTGGCCGAGGGTTCCGGCGAAAACCTGTTCATCGTGAAAGACGGCGTGCTCTGCGAACCCGAGATCGCCTCCGCCCTGACCGGCATCACGCGCTCGACCATCCATGCGCTGGCCGCCGATTTCGGGTTGCGCGTGGTCACCAAGCGCCTGACGCGCGACGACGTCTACATCGCGGATGAGGCCTTCTTCACCGGCACCGCCGCGGAAGTCACGCCGATCCGCGAGGTCGACAACCGCCAGATCGGCGCAGGCCGGCGCGGCCCGGTGACCGAGAAGTTGCAGATTGCATTTTTTGACATGGTGCATGGCCGCATCCCGAAGTACCATCACTGGCTAAGTAAAGTCTGAAGTTTGACGCTGACCCGTGCGGTCTTGTCCCCGACAGGGCCGCATCATTGCCCCAACCTGCCGTTTATCGGTTCTTTTTTCAGGAATATCCATGACCGCTGCTGCCCCGGCCGCCGTCCCCCACGCTCACGAAGTCATCGAGGTCGGCGCTGAAGACCTGCCCGTGTTCTGTCCCGGCCCGAAGGCGCCGCTCTGGAGCATGCACCCCCGCGTCTTCCTGGACGTGGCCCGCACCGGCTCCGCCAGCTGCGCCTACTGCGGCGCCGAGTACCGCCTGAAAGCCGGTACCGTGCTGCACGGCCACCACTAAGCCCGCCGCACAACGCCTACCCGTCACTCGCAGCCATGTTTGCCACCCCCGAAGAAGCCGAACACGCGTTCTACGAAGCCCTGGAACTGGGGGACACCGTCCGCCTGATGCAGGTGTGGGCCGACGACGAGGAAGTCGTCTGCATCCACCCGGGCGGACTGCGCATCGTCGGCCACTCGGCGGTGAACGAATCCTGGCAGCAGGTGCTGGCCAATGGCCCGCTGCACGTCCGCCCGCTGCGCCCGCTGGTCATGCTCAGCATGATGTGCGCGGTGCACGTGCTGGTGGAGCAGGTGGCGGTGCGCACGCGGGAAGGCACGCAGTTCGCAAACTGCTACGCCACGAACATCTACCACAAGGGCCCCACCGGCTGGCGCATGGTCATGCACCATTCGTCGCCGGCGCCCACGGAAGCCGGGGTGCTCGATTTGCACGACGTACCCGACATGCTGCATTGAATCGGGTGGATTTTTAGTTGGCCGCTGCTCGTCTAGATACGTCCCCCTGCCCCGTTCCCTCCTGGTTGCCCGGAGGCGATGCCCAGACGGTCTACGCCTCGGTATTCGCGCAATACCACCGGATCGCGTTCGTGCGCGACCGGGTGGAAACGCCGGACACCGATTTCGTGGACTTCGACTGGACCGGCCCGGGCCTGTTCCCGCACAAGGCTGCCGACGGCGCGCCCGTCAGCGGGCAAGGCCCGGTCGCCAATGGCAAGACCGCCGCAGCGCGGTGGATGACGGATGCCGACTGGAAATCGCTGCCGCAAACGCCCGACACGCCCGCGCTGATCCTGTTCCACGGGCTGGAAGGCGGCAGCAACAGCCGCTACGCCCAGTCCGTCGCACACTATTTCCGCGCGCGCGGCTGGATCGTCGTGATTGCGCACTTCCGGGGTTGCTCGGGCGTACCCAACCGCCTGGCGCGCGCCTATTACTCCGGCGATTCCGCCGAGGTGGGCTTCCTGCTGGAAACGGTGCGCAGCCGCATTCCGCATGCGCGTTGGCATGCCGTCGGCGTCTCGCTGGGCGGCAACGCGCTGCTCAAGTATCTGGGGGAACACCAGGAAGACACTGGCTGGCTGACCGCAGCCGCGGGGGTTTCCGTGCCGCTGGATCTGGTCGCCTGCGGCAAGACGCTATCGACCGGTATGTTCAACCGGCGCGTCTACTCGGCCCATTTCCTGAAGACGCTCAAGCACAAGGTGCTGGAGAAGGCCCATCGCTTTCCCGGATCCATCGACGTGATGCGCATTGCGCACGCACACGACCTGCGCGAATTCGATGACACCTATACCGCGCCGATGCATGGCTTTCGCAATGCCCTGGATTACTGGACGCGCGCGTCCAGCAAGCCCTGGCTGCCGAAGATCTCGGTGCCGACGCTGGTGCTCAACGCCCGCAACGACCCGTTCATCCCGGCGGCGTCGCTGCCCAAGCCGGAAGAATGCGCGCCCGTCATCCTGCTGCATCAGCCCACCGACGGCGGGCATGCGGGCTTTCCCACGGGCCCTTTCCCGGCGCACCTGAACTGGTTGCCGCAGCGCCTGGGCCGATTCTTCGAAACCGGCCTGTAGGAAATCCCCGGGGTGCGCCCCCGGGCATTCCCCCCTGCCGCTTTACCCCGACTTGAAGCGCTCGAGCAATTGCCGCTCTTCGGCAAGCTTGTCCTTCACTTCCTTGATCTGCACGTCGATCTGCGATTGCTCGTAGAAGTCGGTAGACAGCCCACGCGCCTGCTGCAACTGCGATTCCGCCGCCGCGAATGCGCCGGTCATGAGGTAGTAGCGCGCCAGATCGCGCCGGGCCTGTACCGGCTTGCCGTTGCGCTCCTCGCTTTGCGCCAGCATCTGATAGAGGCTCGGCTCGTCGCTGCCCCACTGCTTGATCTTGGCGCGCAGATAGTCCTGCGCCTCGGCGTGGCGGCCGTTGCTTTGCAGCGCCTGGGCGTAGGCGATGCCCAGCGCGCGCTGGTCGGGCCAGCGCTTGGTGGCCGACTGCGCCAGTTCAAGCGCGCGCGGATACTCCTTGCGGGCCAGCGCGATATCGACGCTGAGCTTGGCCAACTGGGCAGAATTGCGCCCCCCTGCCGTGGCCAGACTCCACAGGCGGTCGGCTTCGGTCAGGTTGTTGCGCTGGAAGGCCTGCAGGGCCAGGCCGTAATACGCGGCCGACTGGCGCACGCCGGACAAGGCCTGGGCTTCGTCCTGCAACTGCTGACCGGCCGAGCGCAGGCTGACGGCATCGCGCCCCTGCACCACGCGCATCTTGGCGCGCACGTACCAGAAATCGTCCGAATCCACGTGGCGCGACGGCGGCGCCGAGCGCACGCGGTTCTGCACATCGGACATACGCTCGATCGACAGCGGGTGGGTGCTGGCCCAAGAGCCGCCGCCCGCCCCTTCGTTCAGGCGGGAGGCGTTCATCAGCCGCGAGAACATCTGCGACATGCCTTCGGCGTCGTACCCGGCCTTGGTCAGCATCTGGAAGCCGGCGCGATCGGCCTCGCGTTCCGCATCGCGGGAAAAACCCAGCTGGCGGTTGATGGCCGCAGCCTGGCCGAAGGCGGCCACGCCTATCGCCAGGTTGCCGCCTCCGCCCGCCAGGGCCGCCAGCAGCGCGCCGGCCAGGCTGGCCAGCATCAGCATGCCGTTCTGGTTTTGCTGCGTCATGCCGCGCGCGATGTGGCGCTGCACGACGTGGCCGATTTCGTGGGCCACCACCGCGGCCAGCTCGGATTCGCTGCCCGAAGAGACGATCAGCCCGGTGTTGATGCCGATAAAGCCGCCGGGCATGGCGAAGGCATTGATTTCGGGGTCGCGTACGCCGAACATCTCCACTTCCGGCACCGCGCCAGGCGCAAAGGCCGCCAGCTTGCGGCCCATGGTGGTCAGATACTGGCTGAGTTCAGGATCGTCGACGTAAGTCGGGTCGCGCCGGCCTTGCGACATGATAGCTTCGCCCAGGCTGCGTTCCAGCATGGGCGAAAGATCGGCAGCGGACGCGGCGCCCATCGTGGGCAGGCCCACCGGCTGCGCCCAGGCAGCGACGGGGATGGAGGGGGCGAGCAAGGCGGCGCACAGTCCGGCAATCGCACCCCGTTTCGCAATAGAGCAAATGGATGGCATTTTCCTGCGGTTCATAAGCCTATGATAGCGATGAGCTTAAAATGTTTCACCGATACCCCAAACGAGGTCTCAATGCGTCCCGTCCGTAAAGCCGTTTTCCCTGTCGCCGGCATGGGCACCCGCTTCCTGCCCGCCACCAAGGCGATGCCCAAGGAAATGCTGCCCGTGGTCGACAAGCCGTTGATTCAATATGCCGTGGAAGAGGCCGTTGCCGCGGGCATCACCGATCTTATCTTTGTGACCGGCCGCAACAAGCGCGCCATCGAAGACCACTTCGACTCCGCGCCTGAGCTCGAATCCGACCTGGAAAGCAAGGGCAAGCACGAGCTGCTGGCGATGGTGCGGGGCATTCTACCTGCGCACGTGAATTGCCTCTACATCCGGCAATCGGCCCCGCTGGGCCTGGGCCACGCCGTGCTGTCGGCCGCCCCCGCCGTGGGCGACGAGCCTTTTGCCGTGCTGCTGGCCGACGACCTGATCGACGCCGACACGCCCGCCATGAAGCAGCTGGTGGACATCGCCGTGGCGCAGAACGCCAGCGTACTGGGCGTGCAGGACGTGCCGCGGGCCGACACCCGTAAATACGGGATCGTGGCCACGCGCGGCGGCGATACCCGGCTGGATGCCCGGACCGAGCGCGTCACGCATATCGTTGAAAAGCCCGAACCCGACGCTGCGCCGTCCACCCTGGCGGTCGTGGGCCGCTACGTGCTGGAAGCCGCCATTTTCGATCACCTGCGCTCCACCAAGATGGGCGCGGGCAATGAAATCCAGCTGACCGACGGCATCGCCTCGATGATGCGCGAACGCGCGGTGTTTGCGCACCGCTTCGACGGCGTGCGCTACGACTGCGGCAACAAGGCGGGCATGTTCCAGGCCACCGTGGCCCTGGGCAAGAAGTACCACGGCCTGCTGCCGGAATAAGCAGGCCGCAAGGCCGCGCTAAGCGGATGCCGCCGCGCGCGCCTTGGCCCGTGCGCGGGCCTCGCGGTCAACCTTGCGCAATCGGCCCTTGCCTGACAGGCGCATCAAGGTGCCCAGCGCCACCATCAAGCCGATCACCTCCACCAGCGCCGCCGGTATCCACATGGTCAGGCCGCCGATGGTCTGGTCGGTCTGGGCGGACATCGCGATGGCGCGGCCGCACAGCTCGAACAAGGGATAGATGTCGCTTTCGGTGAAGGCGATGACCGCGCCCGCCACCATTTGCGGCAGCATCGTCAGCACGGGCGAGATGACCCGGCCGCCCGGCGTCATGGCCGCAGGAGGCGCGGGACGGCGGTCCAGGATCAGGTTCCAGTACATGAAGCCGCTGATCACGACCGACCAGTTCATCAGCCGGTACAGGCGCCAGTCCAGCATGGAATAGAACTGCACCGACGGAATCAGCCAGACCAGTACCAGGAAGACGAACAGCGTCGGCACGAAGATCTTGTTGGTCAGCACCGCGACCGTGGCGCGGCCCGTGCCCGTGCGCAGGAAATCACGCAGCCGGATGCGCCAGGCCATGGGCAGCCCTGCCCGCATGACCTGCCCCGGAAACGCCGCCATCACCAGCAGCGGCCCCAGATGGTGCAGCACCAGATGCTGGATGCGGTGGATGAAGAACATGCGCTCGGCGTAGTAGTCCACCCGCGTATGCATCGACAGGTACAGCAGTACCAGGCCCGCCCAGAAAAAGACGCGGCGCGCACCCGTCACATGGTGAACCCGCTGGCCGCGCACGAACAGCACGATCGCCACTACGAAGGAAGCGACCAGCGTGGGAGAGAACTCCCAGGGTATGAGCCATTCAAGACTATCCATACGGGCCATCCGGAAGACATCGGGGAAGACGGGACGGGCGCGATGCGCCATCCCCGCCGATTGTAGTAGACCCCGCCAGCCCGTGCTCCGGTGGCCCGGAGGGATCAGAAATGGTGCGAAATGCCCGCGCCGACACGCGTGGTGTGGGAATTGGCGGGGTCGAACTGGTTGTCCAGCGTGTAGTTCGACGCGTAACCGGCAAATCCGTATAGCGTCGTGCGCGGGGACAACGCGTAGGTATAACCCAAGGTCGCAAGCTGCGCATTGCGCGCCGTCATACCGTTGTCCCAATGCCAGTTCGGCCGCGCCAGCGACCATTGCACAAGGATGGCGCCCGGGCCGACGGGTACGCTGACGCCCGCCAGCCACGCGTCGACCGTGCCGCCACGCACGAAAGGCGCCGGACCCAAGCCCAGCCCCAAACCGTCGGGATCGCCCCCGTCCAGCCCCGCATAGCCGTTCTTCTGGCGCGACCAGGCCACGGACAGCTTGAGCACTTCGAAATCGTACGAGGCCCCCAATTGCAGCGCCTGGGGCCGTCCGCCACTGCCTTCGGGCGCCTGGGCCAACCGCAGTTGGTCCCACGTGGCCACGGCCAGCAAGGGCCCGCTTTCGAACTTCAGGCCCATGCTCAGCGCGCGATTGTTCTGATTCGTGCGGAACTGGCCCTGGTCCCCGGCATCGAACGAATAGCCGACGCCCACCTGCAACCCGTTCCAGGTAGGCGAGGTGACATTGACCATATTGCTCAACTGGAAATTGTCGGACGCCTTGAAGGTGGCGCCCATGCCCATGTCCTTCCACGAGGCGATTTCCAGCGCGTTGCCGTAAAGCTGGCCGATCGTGTGCTGGCGCCCGAACCGGACTTCGCCCAGGCTGTCGTGGCCAATCCCGACCCACGCCGCGTAGTTGAACAAGCGGCCGTCTTCCTCCGCGTTGCCGTTGGACGGGTTGAAGCCGCTTTCCAACTGGAAACGGCTATGCCAGCCTCCGCCCAGGTCCTCGGCGCCCTGCAAGCCCCAAAGGGAATCCGTCAGGCCGCCGTTGAGCAGGCCGCTGTGGCTGCCCTGCCCCGACACGCTCGTCACGGCCATGCCGGCGTCCACGATGCCGTACAGGTGCACGCCGTATCCCTCATCGGCGGCCAGCGCCGCCAGCGGCAGCCCCAGGCCGCCTGCCACCGCGGCGGCACAGAATGCGATTCTCATGTTCTTCTCCCGATGGCGGCGGGCCTTGCGGCCCGCCGCAGCATGCACAGACTTATTGCCAGCCGTAGCGGCGTACCCAGATGCCCTTGAGCAGTTGCGTCAGCACGCAGTAGCTCAACAAGATGCCCACCAGCCACGGGAAGTAGCTCCACGGCAACGCTTGCAGCTGGAAGTATTCAGCCAGCGGCGAGAACGGCAGGATCAGGCCCATGACCACCACCATGAGCGTCATCGCCATCAACGGCCATGCGGCACGGCTTTGCAGGAAGGGGATCCTGCGGGTGCGGATCATATGCACGATCAAGGTCTGCGACAACAAGCCTTCGACGAACCAGCCCGACTGGAACAGCGTCTGATGCTCAGGCGCGTTGGCCTGGAACACGTACCACATGAGCGCATAGGTGGCGATGTCGAAGAGGGAGCTGATCGGACCGAAGAACACCATGAAGCGGCCCAAGCCGTCCGGGTCCCATTGCTGCGGCTTTTTCAGGAGTTCTTCGTCGACATTGTCGAACGGAATCGCCGTCTGGGAAATGTCGTACATCAAATTCTGCAGCAGCAGGTGAATGGGCAGCATCGGCAGGAAAGGCAGGAAGGCGCTGGCCACCAATACCGAAAACACGTTGCCGAAATTCGAGCTGGCGGTCATTTTCAGGTACTTGAGCATGTTGCAGAAGGTCTTGCGGCCTTCGATCACGCCGTCTTCCAGCACCATCAGGCTCTTTTCCAGCAGGATGATGTCGGCCGCCTCCTTCGAAATATCCACCGCGGAATCCACCGAAATACCCACGTCGGCGGCGCGCAGGGCGGGCGCATCATTGATGCCGTCCCCCATGAAACCCACCGTATTGCCCTGCGCGCGCAAGCTGCGCACGATGCGCTCCTTGTGGGCGGGCGTCAGCCGGGCGAACACGTTCGCTTCGAGTACGGCGGCGGCAAGCTGCGTGTCGTTCATGGCCTCGATCTCGGCGCCCAGATAGACTTTGCGTACCTCGAAATCCACTTCACGGCACACTTTCTGCGTGACCAGTTCGACGTCGCCCGTCAGCACCTTGACCTCGATGCCAGAGGCCTTCAACGCCGCCAGCGCGGGGCCGGTCGATTCCTTGGGAGGATCCAGGAAGGCGATATAGCCCACCAGCACCAGGTCGGATTCATCCGCCACGCCATAGACCTCCTGCGTGGGCGGCATTTCCTTGACGCCCACCGCGATCACCCGCAGGCCGTCGCGGTTCAGCTCGGCCGTCACCCGGCGGATGTCCGCCCGGCGCGAATCGGTCAGCAGGTGCACCTCGCTGCCCACGCGCAACCGCGTGCAGGCAGACAGCATTTCTTCCAGCGCCCCCTTGCAGATCAGTTCGTGGTGGTCGCGGCCATTTTCGGTCTCGTTGACCACCACCGACATCCGGCGCCGCGAAAAGTCGAAAGGGATCTCATCGACCTTGCGGTAGCGGGATGCCAGGTTCAGGCGACGCTGCACTTCGGCGTGCTGCAGCACCGCCACGTCCAGCAGGTTCTTCAGGCCGGTCTGGTAGTAGCTGTTCAGGTAGGCGTAGGCCAGCACATCGTCGCTGGTGGTGCCGTAGACGTCGGTGTGGCGCTCCAGCACGATGCGGTCCTGCGTGAGCGTGCCGGTCTTGTCGGTGCACAGCACGTTCATCGCGCCCAGGTTCTGGATCGCATCCAGCCGCTTGACGACGACTTTACGGCCCGACATGCGCAATGCGCCCTTGGCGAGCGTGGCCGTGACGATCATCGGCAGCATCTCGGGGGTCAGCCCCACCGCGATGGCCAGCGCGAAGAGCAGCGCTTCCAGCCAGTCGCCCTTGGTGAACCCGTTGATCAGCATGACGATCGGCGCCATGACCAGCATGAAGCGGATCAGCACCCAGCTGACGCGGTTGATGCCCTGCTGGAACTGCGTGGGCGCGCGGGTGGCCTGGGTGACGCGTCCTGCCAGTTGGCCGAAATACGTGTTGGCCCCCGTCGCCACGACCAGCGCGCTGCCCGAGCCACTGACCACATTGGTCCCCATGAAGGCCATGTTCTCCAGCTCGAGCGAATTGCCGGTCTCCACGCGCTGGATGGCATGCTTTTCGACCGGCAGCGATTCGCCCGTCAGAGCAGCCTGCGCGATGAAGAGGTCCTTGGCGTTCAGGATGCGGCAATCGGCGGGAATCATGTCGCCCGCGGAGAGCAGCACCACGTCGCCCGGCACCAGCTCCGCCAGCGGCACTTCCAGCTGACGCGAGCCGGACTCGTGCAGGGGCGCGCCGTAGGGGCGGTGGCCGGTGCCGTCCCCCGCTGACGCCATCGGGCCGCTGCGCAGCACGGTGGCGGTGTTCTGCACCATGGCCTTCAGCGCCTCGGCCGCCCGGTTCGAACGGAGTTCCTGCGCAAAGCGCAGCACCGTCGAAATCACGACCATCGATCCGATGATCACGACTGCCGTCCAGGACTGGTCGTCCGGTTCGGCCATCCACACATCGGTCAGCCACGACAGGGCGGCCAGCGCGGTCAACAGAAGGTTGAACGGGTTGCGGTAGGACAGCCACAGGTGGGCGGGCCAGGACAGGGGCTTCTCGTGGTCGACCTCGTTGGCGCCGTGGCGCTCGCGCGCGGTCTGCGCCTGGACTTCCGACAGGCCTCCCCGGCCGCTGCCCAGCAGCGAAAACAAGGCATCCATGCCCATGCGGGACATGTCGAGCATGCGGCGGTTGGCGCGGCGCGACGTGTCGGAAGCGGCGGACGCCGCAACGGTATGGCCGCCTTGCTCAAGCATGGGGGACCGCCGGAAGTGGCGGCCTGCGCGCCGTCGGCCGGCGGCGGAAGAAAAAAACGATTTCAGGAACGTAAACATCGGAGTGCTCCGGTTTTTAGTGTTGTTGTCGGAGACACGGGCGCGCCTGCCCCTCGGCCTGCGCGCGGGCAGCAGCGGGCCGCGGCTTTCGCGGGAAAGCCGTCAATCCGCCACGTACAGGCGTGCGCAGGCACCGGGGCAAAGTTGCCGGTGTCCGGATCGCGTCGAAGTCGCGCCGGGTGCGGAAAACGGAAAGGGGGCTAGCTAGGGAATCGGAACCGGCGCCGTTGGCCTCTGGGGGCGTGGCCGGGGATTCTTTGCTGCGGAGTCCGTCGGAACCGGGATGACTGTCCGGCCGGTCGGCTCGCAGGGAGATGACAGGTCAGACAGGCATGCCGGCGCCATGCACTTGGCGCGATCGAGGTTCGGGGTCTAAGGCACTAGGCATGATCTCTCCTGTGGGGATAGGCGCTGGCGTCAGGCCATTGCGGCGGCTTGCGCACCGAAATGCACGTGGCGCACGGCGGGATTGGCGCTCAGGCGGCGCGCTTGCGACATCAGTTCCGCCCGCAGTTCCGGGGGGCAATTGACGGTGATGCAAGCCGACGCCATGCTCGGGTCCTGGCCTTGGTCGATCTGCACTTGCGAGACATCCAGGCCGGCGGCGCTGAAGTCCAGGCAGATCTGCTTGCGCAAGGCGCCCAGTTCGTCGCGCGGACAGATGACCGTCAAGCGCGAAGTGCCGCGGCGGCGGCCCAGGGCGGTGGCGCGGTCCACGCCAGCGCGGCGTAGGAACAAGTCGAAGAAACGCATAACGACCTCCATTGCAAGAATGGGGAGCGTGATCGCGAGTACGCGAGCGCAACTGCGCGGCGCATGACGGACGAACACAAGACGTGCACGAACGCTGGCGCTGCGGCAAGCGGCGGTTCTGGCGGTTTACGTTGGGGAGATTCCCGGCAAGCCGAAGGCCTGCGCTATTGCCTGGACTCGCGCCCGAGGCTTGGGATACGCCGCAACCTGCATGACAGGATGCGGCAGATGGAGTTCTGCGTGTTTCCTGTCAGACAGCGAGGTCGATGCAAGATCGACTACTTTCGCCGGAATCGGTATTCACGAAGACTGCTCCTGGGATGGATAACCACGGAAGTTTACGCGGGTTTCCACTGATGGACAAGGTTTATGGGCCTTAACTGCCCGGAAAACCGCCAAAAAATGCAAAAGCGGCGCAGGCCCCGCTGAGCCTGCGCCGCAATTCGCACCAGGGTCCGGGATCAGGCGTAGAAGTGCCACCCCAGATATGCCGCAAACAAGGCATAGAAGCCGCCCACCGCCGACAACGCCGGCACGCTCATCACCGAGCGGCGGAAACGCAGCCACAGCAGGCCGATCGACAGCATCGTGAACAGGCCCGCGGCCAGCAAGGGGGCATCCAGCAGCCACGGCGTCATGAAAATACCCAAGGCGCTGGGGATGGTGGCCTGGATCATCATCGCGCCCGAGATGTTGGCCAGCGCCAGGCGTTCCTTGCCTTGGCGCACCCAGATCAGCGCATTCATGATTTCGGGCAATTCGGTGGCGACGGGCGCCAGCAGCAAGGCGGCCACGTGCGGCGACGCGCCCATGAAAATGCCCAGCACTTCGATCTGGTTGACGAACACGTGCGAGGCGCCCGCGATGACCACCAGCGCCAGGATCGTCTGCGTCGCGGCCCAGAACATGGTCGGGTCCTCATCGCGGGGGCGCAGCTTGAGCGGCTCGAGGTCCTCGCTGTCGGTCCGTTCCTCGTCATGGCTCAGTTCGCGCTTGATGTACAGGCCGTACGTCGCCAGGAACAGGATGCCCAGCCAGGGCTTCCACGCGAAGGCCAGCAGGCCCAGGCCCACCTTGAAGATGAAGATGCCCATGAACCAGGCCTGGTCGCGGGCCAGCCGGCGCTGGTCCGCGTTGATACAGTTGGCTTGCGTCGTCTGGCCCCGGCGAGCGCGCCACAGGGCGAAGCCCACTACGGCGTACGCCAGGGTCGCCAGCACCAGGGGGCCGCCCATGGCCGCGCCGACGCCGATGTCTTTCTGCTCCGGGGTGTCGCCGAACATGACGGCCATGAAGGTGACCGCGCTTTCCGGCAATGCGGTGCCGAACGCGGCCAGCACGGTGCCGGTGGCGGTGGCGCCCAGATGGAAGCGGTGTCCGACCCATTCAACGCCATTGACGAAGAATTCGCAGGCGAAGTAAATCACTGCCGCAGACAGGAAAAACAGAAACAGGGTGAGCAACATATGAACGCAGCCGGACGAGCAGAAACCAATTGGCGCGACGCTGCGGCTCGCCCGGCTAGGGTGAACGCAACGCGGCCAAAGGTCTCGCCTGGCTGATCCATGCGGCGGGCAGGCCGCTTGCATGGAAACCGTTAGCGCCATGGAGTTCTAGCAACCGCTACGCGGCCCTGAACCACCAAGTCTGTTGACGCTAACTCCTTTGGGGACAAAGGATGGCTACTCCCCAATGACAGAGCCGCGATTGTAGCAGCGCGAATCTGACGGTCCAGTGAATCCCGCGCGGACGCCGCGGGAACCCCACCCGCTGTTGTTTCCGCGCGATAGCGGGGTAAAGTAAGCCGCATCCACACCTTCGCGGGGTTCGCGCCCCTGCCCGCCATGAGCCTGCCTCCCGCCGACATCGCCCCCTTCGCCGCCCGGCGCCAACGCCTGATGGACCGGATGCGCGCCGACGGCGGCGGCATCGCCATCCTGAGCACCGCCCCCGAGGCAATCCGCAACCGCGACGCCGAATTCCCGTACCGTCACGACAGCGATTTCTTCTACCTCACCGGGTTCACCGAACCCGGTGCCTGGCTGGTGCTGATCGCAGGAGCGACCGACCGCGCCGTGCTGTTCTGCCGCCCGCGCCACGTGGAACACGAGATCTGGGAAGGCAAGCGCTTCGGCCCCGAAGCGGCCGCCGCCTATTTCGGTTTCGACGATGCGCACGCGCTGGACGCCCTGGACGAAGTGGTGCCCACGCTGATGTTGGACCACCCCACCCTGTACGCGCCGCTAGCCGGCGACAAGCGCACGGACGGCCGCCTGCACCGCTGGCTGGCTACGGCGCGCGACGCCAGCCGCGCCGGCCACGCGCCGCCTTCGCGCCAACAGGACATCCGCCCGCTGCTGGCGGAAATGCGGTTGATCAAGGACCCGGCCGAAATCGCCGCGATGCGGCGCGCCGCCAAGATCTCGGCCGGGGCGCACGCGCGCGCCATGCGCGTCGCCCGCGCCGGTATGCACGAGTACGAGCTGGAAGCCGAGCTGCTGTATGAATTCCGTCGCCACGGCGCCCAGGCCGTGGCCTACAACAGCATCGTCGCGACGGGCGCCAACGCCTGCGTGCTGCACTACCCGGCGGGCGAAGCCGTGCTGCGCGACGGCGACCTGGTGCTGATCGACGCCGGCTGCGAGGTGGACAGCTACGCCAGCGACATCACCCGGACCTTTCCCGTGAACGGCCGCTACAGCGGCCCGCAGCGCGCACTGTACGATCTGACGGTGGCGGCGCAGGAAGCGGCGGCCCAGGCCACCGCCCCCGGCCGCACCTTCAACGACGGCCACGAAGCCGCGCTGCGCGTGCTGGCGCAAGGCATGCTGGACTTAAAGCTGTTGAAGGGATCGCTGGACGGGGTGCTGGAATCCGGCGACTACAGCCGCTTCTACATGCACCGCACCGGCCACTGGCTGGGCCTGGACGTCCATGACGTGGGCGACTACCGCCAGCCGGGCCCCGCCCAGGGCGCCGACCGCCCCTGGCGCAAGCTGGAGCGCGGGATGATGCTGACGATCGAGCCGGGCATCTATGTGCGCCCGGCGGACGACGTGCCGGAAATCTACTGGAATATCGGTATCCGCACCGAGGACGATGCGCTGGTGACGGATGAAGGCTGTGAACTGATCACCCGTGGCGTGCCGGTAGAGGCCAGCGAGATCGAAGCGCTGATGCGCGAATAGCCGGCCCCACAGCCCCGACCCTACAGCACCAGCCCGTCCAGCCAGCCCATCGCCACCCAGACGTAGACCACCACCATGGCGATGGCGAACATCGAGACGACCGAGCCCACCAGGCAGGCCAGGATGGCGACCAGCACCGGCCCCCATCCCGTGGCGGTGGGGCGGCCCAGCTCGGGGTTATACAGACGGTCGAATTTCTCGTCCGGCATCAGCGAGAACACCGCGCTTTCGATGAACCCGTCGATCATCGGAATGAAGACCAGGAAGAACGCGGGGTTGTCGTACCAGACGGGGTAGAAGCGAAACGCGCAGAACAGGCAGACGAGCGACAGTGCGGTGACCAGCCAGGCGTGGCGCCGGCCCAGATACCACCAATGGGCGCCCAGCCAGCCGAACAGGCAGGCCAGCAGCCCCACGGCGACTTTGCCGCGCGGGCGGCGAGCGGATACGGCGGACAGCGAAGGGGAAGCCTGAACCTGCGTCATATCGATCAACCGGGTGGGGTGGGCCGCGCGACCCACCGCGCTGGCTGTCCCGGATTGTAGTGGACGGTTAAAATCGGGACATGACTGCACCCGCCTTCGACATTGCGATTCTTGGCGCCGGCCCCGTGGGCCGCGTTCTGGCCCTGATGCTGGCGCGCGTGGCGCCGGATCCGGCGCGCATCGCGCTGCTCGCGGGCGCTGCGCCCGCCCCGGCGACGCCGGCCGCGGCCGTGCCCGCGGCCGACCCCCGCGTGCTGGCCATGAACCATGGCAGCCGCGTGCTGCTGGAATCGCTGCATGCCTGGCCCGAACGTTCGGCCGACATCCGCAACATTCATGTCTCGCAGCGCGGACGGCTGGGCCGCACCGTGATCCAGAACACCGACTTCGGCGTGCCGCAGCTGGGTAGCGTCGTCGCCTATTCGGGGCTGCACGCCAAGCTGGACGAATGCGTGGCCGCCTGTGGCGTCACCGTCCTGCCGGGTCCTGCCGCGCGCGTGGACAGCCAGGACGCGGGCGGAGTGCGCATCGTGCAGGGCGACACCACGCTGCTTTGCCAGGTCGCCGTGCAGTCCGACGGCGCGGGCGCGGCCGACGTACGCCGCGACTACGGCCAGCACGCGGTGCTGACCACCGCCCATGCCACCCTGCCGCGCCGCGGCTGGGCCTGGGAACGCTTCACCGCCGAAGGACCGCTGGCCTTGCTGCCCCACCCGCAGACGCCGGATGCCTATTCCGTCGTGTGGTGCAGCGCCCCGGATCGCGCCACCGAACTGGCCGCGCTGGACAACACGGCTTTCTCGAAGGCGCTGTCGGCCGCCTTCGGCGACCGCCTGGGCCGGCTGTCCAGCCAGGCGCCGCGCCATGTCTTTCCGCTGTCGCTGGCCGCCCGCCGGGCGCAAGTGCAAGGCCGCGTGGCCGCCATCGGCAATGCCGCCCAGACCCTCCACCCGGTCGCGGGCCAGGGCCTGAACCTGGGGCTGCGCGACGCCGCCCGCCTGGCTCAGACGCTGGCGGGCTGGCTGGCCCGCCCCGAGGCCAGTCCCACCGCCCTGTTGGCGGAGTTCGCGCAAGCGCGCCAGGTCGACCGCTTCATCACCGCCGGCCTGACCGACCTGATGCCCCGCGTGTTCGCCACCGGCCTGGCCCCGGTGGAGCATGCGTGCGGGCTGGCCTTGCTGGGGATGGATCTGGCCTCCCCGTTGCGCGCGCCGCTGGCCCAACATCTGCTGCAAGGTTTCCGCGCCTGATTCCGCTCTCGTTCCGCCCCCGCCCGGGGGTCGGAATCGACTGCTTTCGCCCCCGTTTGTTACCAAGCTGTTGCCAGCTGAAAACGGGGGTTCGATCGAGCCGGTTAAAATGTGACCATGCGCATAGGCCAATGGACCCTTCCCAACAACGTTCTTGTCGCGCCCATGGCGGGCGTGACGGACCGCCCTTTCCGGCAACTTTGCAAGAAGTTGGGGGCCGGCTATGCCGTGTCGGAAATGGCCGCCAGCAACCCCAAGCTGTGGGATAGCGTCAAGACGTCCCGCCGCCTGAACCACGACGGCGAGATCGCCCCCATTTCCGTGCAGATCGCGGGCGCCGACCCGGCCATGATGGCCGAAGCCGCCGTCTTCAACGCCGGCAAGGGCGCCCGGATCATCGACATCAACATGGGATGCCCGGTGAAGAAGGTCTGCAATGTGGCCTCCGGCTCGGCGCTGCTGCGCCACGAAGACCTGATCGTCCGCATCCTGGACGCCGTCGTGTCGGCATGCGCGCCGCTGGGCGTGCCGGTCACGCTGAAGACCCGCACCGGCTGGGACCGTGAAAGCCGCAACGCCTTGCGCGTGGCGAAACTGGCCGAAAACGCCGGCATCGCGGCCCTGACCTTGCATGGCCGCACGCGCGCCGACCTCTATACGGGCGAGGCGGAATATGACACTATCCGCGCCGTCAAGGCCGAGCTGACGATTCCCGTGATCGCAAACGGGGATATCGACTCACCTGAAAAAGCCAGGCACGTCCTGGATTACACTGGCGCCGACGCGGTCATGATTGGCCGGGCGGCCCAGGGCCGTCCCTGGATTTTCCGCGAAATCGACCACTACCTGCGCACGGGCGAAACACTGGCCCCTCCCTCCTATGGGGAAATGCGCGAGCTGTTGCTCGAACATCTCGACGACCATTACCGGTTCTATGGCGAGCACACCGGCGTACGCACGGCGCGCAAGCATATCGGCTGGTATCTGGACGGCCTGCCGGGCGCGGATTCGTTCTGCGCCCGCATGAACCTGATCGACAACACCCGCGACCAGTGGCGGGCGGTGTCTGATTGGTTCGACATCATCTCGCGCGACGGCGAGCCCCATCCGGCGCCGGTCGCAGAAGCCCTGCTGGCGGCATGACCGCCTCAACACCAACATAAAAATATCTGTACTCAAATGAGCAAGAAAGATGTCCTGGAAGAATGCGTGCGCGCCAGCCTGGAGCGCTATTTCGAAGACTTGGGTGAATCCGAGCCCCACGATATGTGGGACATGGTGATGCGCTGTGTGGAGCGCCCGGTGCTTGAAGTAGCGCTTGAGCGGTCGGGCGGCAACCAGTCGCGGGCATCCGAAATGCTGGGCATCACCCGCAACACCCTGCGCAAGAAGTTGCTGGCGCACAATATCCAGGTATAGCTTTTCCGCGTGGACGGCCCCTTGCCGGGCGCCGTCCGCCCCGTCCTCCGATTTCCCATCCCGACCTGAACGAGAAAGGCGCTGCGCCCGACTCCCGTCCCCCACCATGAAAATCGAAACCGCCCTGCTTTCGGTGTCCGACAAGACCGGCATCGTTGAATTTGCCCGCGCCCTGGCCGCGCGTGGCGTGCGCCTGCTGTCGACTGGCGGCACCGCCAAGTTGCTGGCCGACGCCGGCCTGACCGTCACCGAAGTGGCTGCCCACACGGGTTCGCCGGAAATCCTGGATGGCCGCGTCAAGACGCTGCACCCCAAGATCCACGGCGGCCTGCTGGCGCGCCGGGACAGCGCCGAGCACATGGACACCATCAAGGCGGCGGGCATCGATCGCATCGACATGCTGGTGGTCAACCTGTACCCCTTCCGTGAAACCGTCGCCAAGCCGGACTGCACGTTCGCCGATGCGGTCGAGAACATCGACATCGGTGGCCCGGCCATGCTGCGCGCCGCCGCCAAGAACCACGGCACGGAAGCCGGCGGCGTGACGGTCGTGATCGACCCGATCGATTATTCGCGTGTGCTGTCGGAAATGGACAAGAACGGCAGCACCTCCTACGGCCTGCGCCTGGCGCTGGCCTCGAAGGTCTACGCCCACACCGCCGCCTACGACGGCGCCATCGCCGCCTACCTGACCAGCCTGACCGAAGCCGAACCGGCCCAGGAAGCGGTCCCGGCGCGCACCGAATGGCCCGGCACGCTGACCCTGCAGGTCAAGCAGGAGCAGGCGCTGCGCTACGGCGAGAATCCGCACCAGACCGCCGCCTTCTACGTGGACGCGCAGCGTCCGGCCGGCCTGCTGGGCAACTACCGCCAGTTGCAGGGCAAGGAACTGTCCTACAACAACATCGCCGATGCGGATGCCGCATGGGAATGCGCGCGCAGCTTCGACGTGCCTGCCTGCGTCATCGTCAAGCATGCCAACCCCTGCGGCGTCGCCGTGGCGGCCGACACGCTGGGCGCGTACCAGCAAGCATTCAAGACCGACCCGACCTCCGCGTTCGGCGGCATCATCGCCTTCAACCGCCCCGTGGACGCCGCGACGGCCGAAGCCGTCAGTGCCCAGTTCCTGGAAGTGCTGCTGGCCCCGGCGTATGACGGCGCCGCGCTGGCCATCCTGGCCGCCAAGAAGAACGTGCGCGTGCTGGAAGTGCCGATGGGCGTGGGCCAGAACGCCATGGACATCAAGCGCGTGGGCGGCGGCTGGCTGGTGCAAAGCCCGGACGCCTACAACGTGCCGCGCGATGCGCTCAAGGTGGTCAGCAAGCGCCAGCCCACCGAGCAGGAAATGAACGACCTGGCCTTTGCCTGGAAGGTCGCCAAGTACGTCAAGTCCAACGCCATCGTCTTCGTGGGCGGCGGCATGACGCTCGGCGTGGGCGCCGGCCAGATGAGCCGCATCGACTCGGCCCGCATCGCGTCGATCAAGGCGGAAAACGCCGGCCTGACCCTGAAGGGCTCGGCCGTGGCGTCTGACGCGTTCTTCCCGTTCCGCGACGGCCTGGACGTGGTGGTGGCGGCAGGCGCGACCTGCGTGATCCAACCCGGCGGCAGCATGCGCGACGACGAAGTCATCGCCGCGGCCGACGAGCATGGCATCGCCATGGTGCTGACCGGCACCCGCCACTTCCGCCACTGATGCGCGTCCTCGGCATCGATCCCGGCTTGCGCCGCACCGGTTTCGGTGTGATCGATGCCGACGGCTCGCGGCTGCGGTACGTGGCCAGCGGGACCATCGTGGTCCCGCCGGCGCTGACGTTGGCCGAACGCCTGAAAGTCATCCTGGACAACCTGCGCCAGGTGGCGCGCGACACGCAACCCGACGTCGCCGCGCTGGAAATCGTCTTCATGAACACCAACCCCGCGTCCACCCTGCTGCTGGGGCAGGCGCGGGGCGCAGCGCTGTGCGCGCTGGCCGACAGTTCGCTGGCTGTCCACGAGTACACCGCGCTGCAGATCAAGAAAGCCGTGGTCGGCACCGGACGCGCCGCCAAGGAGCAGGTGCAGATGATGGTGCAGCACTTGCTTGCGCTGGACGGCACGCCCGCCCCCGACTCCGCCGACGCGCTGGCTTGCGCCATCTGCCACGCCCACGTCGGACCGCTGCAGGACAAGCTGGAACGCCTGGGCACGTCGCTGCGCATGAGCGGCAAGACGCGTATCCGTAACGGACGCCTGATCGGCTGAACGCGCCCTTGCGCGTATAGAATGCCCGCATTCGCCGCGCATTCCGCGCGCCTCTCCTGCCCTACCCCTTTACCAGGCCTTCATCACCATGATCGGACGCATCACCGGAACCCTGATCGAAAAGCTGCCCCCCACCATCTGCGTGGACGTGGGCGGACTGGGCTATGACATCGACGTGTCCATGAGCACGCTGTACGCGCTGCCGGAAACCGGCGCGCGCGTCACGCTGTACACGCACCTGACGGTGCGCGAGGACGCGCACATCCTGTATGGCTTCGGCACGGCCAGCGAACGCAGCGCCTTTCGCGAACTGATCAAGGTCAGCGGCATCGGCGCCCGCACGGCGCTGTCGGTGCTGTCGGGCATGTCGGTGGCGGATCTGGCGCAGGCCATCACCTTGCAGGAATCGGGCCGCCTGACCCGCGTGCCCGGCATCGGCAAGAAGACCGCCGAACGCCTGCTGCTGGAAATGCGCGGCAAGCTGGGCGCGGACATCGGCGCGTCCTCGCATGCGACGCCGGACCACCAGTCCGACATCCTGAATGCGCTGCTGGCGCTGGGCTATTCGGAAAAGGAATCGCTGTCGGCACTGAAGACGCTGCCCGAAGGGGTCGGCGTGTCGGACGGGATCAAGCAGGCGTTGAAGGCGCTGGCCCGCTGATTACAGGTAGCGGGGCGCGACGGCCTCCAGCCCGGTCGGCACGACGTGCAGTTCCGGCGCAATGGGCCCCGCGCAGATATTGTCGCGACGCAGGGAATCCAGGTTGTCGCGCGACATCAGGGGCTTGCCCGGCAGGCATTCGAACAGGCGGGCCTGGATGCGTCCCACGCCCATCGGCATGCTGATCACAGGCCGCGGATGGCCGCTCCAGGCCGCACACAGCCGCGCGATCTCGCCCAGCGTGTAGACCTGCGGCCCGCCCAGCTCATACGTTTTGCCACAGGTGTGCGTGTCGCCCAGGGCGGACATCATCGCTTCCACCACATCGCCCACATAGACCGGCTGCATGCGCACGTGCGCTCCCGCCAGCGGCAGCACGGGCAGCCAGCGCGCCAGCGTGGCGAACATATTGGTGAATTTGTCGTCCGGCCCAAATAGGACGGACGGACGGAAAATCGTCCAGCCGCCTTCGGACGCGGCCTGGAATTCATGCTTGATCGCGGCCTCGCCGTCGCCCTTGGAGCGCTGGTACATGCTGTCGCCCTGGGAATCGGCGCCCAGCGCGCTGACATGCAGAAGGCGATGCACGCCCTGGCGCCGGCAGGCTTGCGCAATGCGCTGGGGCAACAGCACGTGGGCCCGCGCGAAGTCCGACCCGTACGGCTTGCCGATGTTGCCATGCAGGATGCCCACCAGGTTCACGACCACGTCGCAACCACGGACCAGGCCATCCAGCGCCGCGTCATCGTGGATGTCGGTCTGGACCAGCGTGACGGTGGGAAAGACTTGCAGTTCGCTGCCCCGCGCCAGAAGGCGCGTGGGCACAATCATCTGGTGCAAGCCGCCGGACAGCCGGGCAATCAGGTGACGGCCGATGAAACCGGTGCCACCAATGATAAGGATACGCATGCCGCAGCCTCCTGTTTGTCAGGATCGAGTCCCGATTCTGCCTTGCGCGGGCGGCAACCGCAAGCACGCATCGGCGGTCCGGCAGGCGAACCGCCGATCGCGATCAGGAAGCCAGCAATCGGGCGTAGGCCGGAAGGTCGACGTTGCCACCGCTGATGATGACGCCGACCCGCGCCCCGCGCACCGGCACCACGTTCTGCATGACGGCCGCCGCGCCCAGGCAACCCGTGGGCTCGACCACCATCTTCATGCGTTCAGCGAAGAATTTCATGGTGGTGACCAGCTGGGCATCCGTCACCGTGACGATGTCGCGTACATGCTTCTGGATGAGGGGGAAGGTCAGGTTGCCCAGGTGCGTCGTGGCGGCGCCGTCGGCCAGGGTCTTGGGGGCCGGAATCCGGACGATTTCACCCTTGCGCAACGACTGCTGGCCATCGTTGCCGGCTTCCGGCTCGACGCCGTAGACCAGGCAGCGCGGGCTGAGCGCGAACGCGGACAAGGCCGAGCCCGACAGCAGGCCGCCGCCGCCCAGGCAGACGAACAGATAGTCCAGCTCGCCGACTTCCTCGAACAGCTCCTTGGCCGCGGTGCCCTGCCCGGTGATCACGTCTTCATGGTCGTAGGGCGGAATCAGCGTGGCGCCGGTCTCGGCCTGGATGCGCTGGGCGATCTGCTCGCGGTCTTCGGTGTAGCGGTCGTACGTGACGATCTTGCCGCCGTAGCCTTCGGTGGCGGCGCGCTTGGCCGCGGGTGCGTCCAGCGGCATGATGATCGTGGCGGACACGCCTTGCAGCTTGGAGGCCAGCGCGATGGCCTGCGCGTGGTTGCCCGACGAGAAGGTGACGACGCCTGCAGCGCGCTGCTCAGGCGTCAGGCGCGCGATGGCGTTGTAGCCGCCGCGGAACTTGAAGGCGCCCATGCGCTGGAAATTCTCGCACTTGAAGAAGATCGATGCGCCGCTGATGGCGTCGGCCGTGGCCGAGGTCAAGACGGGCGTGCGGTGTGCGTTGCCGGCCAGGCGCTCGCTGGCGCGCACGACATCATCATAGGTAGGCAATTCGGGCAGCATGGGAATCCGGTCCTTTGATCGCAGGAATGTCGAAACCCCCGGATCATAAACCCGTCGCGCGGTTTGCGCGCCGCCCGCGCCTACTTGCCGAACAGATCGCCGCCGCCGGTCGTGACACCCGTGGGCGGGGTCAGGCCCAGATGGCGCCAGGTCGTCAGCGTGGCGGTGCGGCCGCGTGGGGTGCGTTGCAGGTAACCGTGCTGGATCAGGTAGGGCTCGATCACGTCTTCGATGGTGTCGCGCTCTTCGCCGATGGCGGCTGCCAGGCTGTCCACGCCCACCGGCCCGCCATCGAACTTGTGGATGATGGCTTCGAGCAGCTTGCGGTCCATCAGGTCCAGGCCCTGAGGGTCCACTTCCAGCATGGCCAGCGCGCGGCCGGCGACGTCGGCGTCGATCGTGCCGCTGGCCTTGACCTCGGCGTAGTCCCGCACGCGGCGCAAGAGGCGGTTGGCGATCCGGGGCGTGCCGCGAGCGCGGCGCGCCACTTCCGCCGCGCCGTCCGGCGTGATGCCGGCGTTGAGCAGGCCGGCGCTGCGCGTGACGATGTGGCCAAGGTCGGCCGCGTTATAGAACTCCAGCCGCGAGACGATGCCGAAGCGGTCGCGCAGCGGGTTGGTCAGCATGCCCGCCCGCGTGGTCGCGCCCACCAGCGTGAACGGCTGCAGGTCCAGCTTCACGCTGCGCGCGGCGGGGCCTTCACCGATCAGGATGTCGATCTGGAAATCTTCCAGCGCCGGATAGAGGATTTCCTCGACGACCGGCGACAAGCGGTGGATTTCGTCGATGAACAGGACGTCGTTCTTTTCCAGGTTGGTCAGCAGCGCGGCCAGGTCGCCCGGGCGCTCCAGCACGGGGCCGGACGTCTGGCGCAGCTGCACGCCCATTTCGTGCGCGATGATGTGGGCCAGCGTGGTCTTGCCCAGCCCGGGGGGGCCGAACAGCAGCACGTGGTCCAGCGCCTCGCCGCGCTTTCGGGCCGCGGCGATGAAGATCTCGAGCTGTTCGCGGGCGCGCTGCTGGCCGACGTATTCCTGCAGCGCCTTGGGCCGCAAGGCGCGTTCGATCGATTCCTCGTTGGGCGACACCGGCTGCGGCGCCACGATACGGGGGGCGTCGGGACGGGAGGAAAGGGAATCGGACTGGATGGCCATGGTGCGGATACGACAAGGGACGAAGCAGGATGCATCGTACCGTATGGTGGGGCCGCAAAGGGCCCCGCCGCCCTATGCGGTTTCGGACAGGGGCAGCTTGACCCGCACGCACAGGCCGCCAGACTCCGCCTGGCGCAATTCCAGCGAGCCCCCGTGGGCGCGGGCAATGGCCTCGGCCAGCGCCAGGCCCAGGCCCACGCTGCCGGTGCGCGTGCGCGCATCATCCAGCCGGCTGAACGGGCGCAGCGCCTCCTGGCGGCGTTCGGCGACGATACCGGGGCCATGGTCGGCCACATCCAGCACGGCGTGGCGCTCTTCCCGGCGCAGGCTGACGTCCACCGGTGGCGCGCCGTGGTTCAAGGCATTGCCGATCAGATTGTCCAGCAGGCGGCCCAGCGCCACGGCGTCGGCCTGCACCACCAGCGGCGCATCGTCGTCGGCGGCCGTCAGGTGGATGTCCGTGCCCGCGCCCTGCCAGGCGCCAACGCGTTCGGTCAGCCAGTCGGACAGCACGATGGGCGCATAGCGGTAGGCCGCGGGGTCGGTGCCGCGCACAAAGCCGATGAACTGATCAACCATGTGCTGCATGTCCTGCAGATCGGTGCGCAAGCCTTCCTTCAGCTTGGAATCGTCGGCCAGCTCGATGCGCAGCCACATCCGCGACAACGGCCCTTTCAGGTCGTGCGGCAGGCCCGACAACAAGGTGCGGCGCACCGAGTCGGATTCGGCCAGCGCATCCAGCATGGCGTTGAAACGCACGCCCAGCGCCCGTGTTTCATGTGGCCCGGAAGGCTCCACGCGCTGGGGTTGGCCCGCGGCCAGCCGGTCGGCGGCATCAGCCAGCCGGGTGATGGGCCGCGTGATGTGCCACGAGAAGCCCACCGCCAGCAGCAGCAACAGGCCCAGGCCGCCCAGCCAGGCCGCGATGAACGGCGTGGCCACGGGCGGATCCAGGCGGTCCAGCGGGATGACCAGCCATTCGCGCAAGCGCGGCACATCTTCGCTGGCGGAATTGGGCGCCAGTGAGATGAAGATCTCCGGGGCCGGGCCGCGCGAGAGCGCCACGCGGGTGCCGTCGTTCAGGCGTTCGTTCAGCAGTTGCACCAGCACGCGCAGGTCGCGGCGGATGTCATCCGGCTCGGGCTTGTAGCGGCGCATGTGCTCTTCGCGCGCCCGCTCGCGGTCGGCGGCGTTGCGCGCGTCGGCCCGGTGGTCGTCGCCGCGGTCGCCATCCGCGTCATGGTCGTCGCCCCGCACTTCGGGCGGCGGGGGCGGACGCGGCGTATCGCCGGGCTGAGCAGCCGAAGACTGCGGGGGAGGCGGACGCGGCGCGGCACGCGGGGGTGGCGGGGGACGGCGGCCATTGAAGCGTTGCAGCTTGGCTTCGGCCGGCAGCACGCGCGACCACAGCCGCCACTGGTTCTGCGACGCGGTGCGCACGAACTCGGCGCGGTCTTCGGCGGGCACCTCGGACACGGCGGCGCGCAGGGTGCGGATCGTGGTGACGATGTAGCCGATGGCCACGTCTTCCAGGAACTTGTGCCGGAAGTAAGACACCGTGACGAGCGTGGCCGCCTGCGTCAGCAGCACCGAACCCAGGATCAGCAGGATCAGGCGCGCCCGCAGCGAACGCGGCACCAGGAAACCGGGGGAAAAGCGCATCAGGGGGAAAACCGGTAGCCGATGCCCCAGACGGTCTGGATCCAGCGCGGCTGCTTGGGATCGTCTTCAATCACGCGGCGCAGGCGCAGGATGGCGATGTCGATGGCGCGGTCATTGCGTTCGCCAGCGTCGTCGTCGCGCGCCAGCGCCAGCAGGCGCTCGCGCGACAGCGGCTTGCCGGCATTGCGCACCAGGGCTTCAAGCAGGTTGATTTCGCCGCCGGTCAGCTTCACCACGGTGCCTTCGCGCGACAGTTGGCGCGAGGACGGGTCGAACAGGAAGGGACCGAACGTGACCGGTGCATCCTTGGTCAGCGCGGACGGGCCGCGCTTGCGGCGCAGCACGGCCTCGATGCGGGCCAGCAGTTCGCGCGGGTCGAAGGGCTTGCCCACGTAGTCGTCCGCCCCCGCTTCCAGGCCGATGATGCGGTCCACCGCTTCGTCGCGGGCGGTCAGGAGGATGACGGGAATGTCTTCGCCTTGCTCGCGCAGGCGACGGCAGGCATCCGCGCCGTCGCCGCCGGGCAGCATGCGGTCCAGCACGAGCAGGTCGGGCGCGTAACGGGTGATGCGCGAGGACAGGTCGGTGGCGTCCGGCGCCAGCAAGGTGTCGTAGCCGTGCCGATTCAGGTAGTCGGCCAGCAGTTGTCGTAACGCCGGGTCGTCGTCGACGACCAGCAGCTTGGTGTGGGGATTGTCCATGGATGCCATAGTGAGGCGCGCCGCGTCCGGCCGCAAGAGGCAAGAAATCAACTGAAATACACCTGTTGCACGATGTACGCCGTGTTTTCCGGCGCTTTGCCTGAAACGCCCGTCGGGGCATGGACTGGCCCTAAAATAACCGGGCTGGTCTTGCCGCTCGTCCGGTTTACTAAAAATCGTTTACAGCTACGGCGGCATCCCCTCTCTACACTGGTCCGTATGGTCGCCCCTACACACTGGCGCAGACGGCTGTTGCACGCGGCGCTGGCGGTGGGCTTGTCCTGCCCGCTGGCTTCCGCGTTCGGCGACACCCCGATAGCGTCCCCTGATTTCGCTGCCCCCCTTCCCGAGGAGGCGCCGGTCCGCATGGCGCGCGGCATCGGGGTTCTGTCCCCGGTGCAGCCGATCCCCGTGCGCCCGGCGCCGTCGATCGATTCGCGGGCCGTTCCCCTGGATCCGTCCCCTTGCGACCTGCAAGTGGCGGAACCGGCGATGGACACCAGCGTGCAGGGCGTGGAAGACAGCGGCGCGGAACTGATCCCGGGGATCGGATCCTCGTTGTCCGGCGCGGCCGACGCGCCCACGTTGGGCTGCGAACAGGCGGCCACCGCCCCGGCCGAGGAAAGCACGCCGGATTACTCCTTCGCACTGGAAGACGGCGACCTGCCCCGCGTGCCGGTCGTCGTAATCTCGGGCGTGTCGCGCCCCACCCGACCCTGGTTCGCCTCGGTCAGCGGCCAGGACGGGCTGCGCTATGGCGGCGACCGCAACTGGGTCTACCGCAACACCGCGGGGCCCTCGGTCACCGTGGGCAACATCAACGCCAACGCCCCCGCCTGGGGCAGCAGCGCGCCCGTCGGCGGCCTGCAGATCGCCAACTGGGCGGGTTCCTCCGCCACCGTGCCCGAAGGCAGCTTTGGCTATTCCTCTTCGCTGGGCAAACTGAACCGGATGGATCCGGCCGCCAGTTCCGGCGCCGTGGACTACGGCGCCTCGGTCGGCACCGGCAGCGTGCGCTACGGCCTGACCCCCGCCCTGACGCTGGAAGGCCAAATGCAGAGCGCCCCATCGCTGACCACCCGCGGCATGGGCACCACCTACGCCGCCGGCGAATACGGCACGTTCCAGGCCGGCGCCACCCAAAGCTCGTTCGACGCGTCCAACGCCTGGCGCTATCGCTTCGGCTACAGCGTGGACGTGGCCGATGCCGTGAACCTGGGCTATACCAACGAACAGATTGGCGCCGGCTTTGGCGACCTGTCCACCTACTCCGGCGGCGTGGCCTCGGCCCCGCAGTCGCGCAACACCCTGTCGGCCGGCGTGCCCATCACGGGCTGGGGCACCATCAGCGGCACCTACTCCGGCCTGCATGAGGGGTCGACACTGGCTGAACAGCGCGTGGGTCTGACGCACAGCATGTTCGTCGCCCCCAAGGTGAAGCTGGCCGTAGGCGCCGACCGCGACATCATTTCGGGCAACTATGAATGGCGGGCCAACCTGAGCATGCCGGTCGACACCTTCATGCGCGGCACCTGGTTGAGCTGGTAGCCGGACCGCGAGACGGACGGAAATATCCCCGTAAAAGGGGCCGTCCGGATTTGCGGCTTAAAATCCCTGCCATGATGCTTCCGGCCTACCCCCATGTCTGACGCGCGCGCCCTCGGCGTGTTGCAGCGCGTTTTCGGTTACGAATCCTTCCGCGGCGACCAGCAAGCCATTGTCGAACAGGTGATCGACGGCGGCGACGCGCTGGTCCTCATGCCCACCGGCGGCGGGAAATCGCTCTGTTACCAGATTCCCTCGCTGGTCCGCGAAGGCACCGGCATCGTCGTCTCGCCGTTGATCGCGCTGATGCAGGACCAGGTCGACGCCCTGACCGAACTGGGCGTGCGCGCGGCGTTCCTGAATTCCACGCAGGAATGGCGGGTGGCGCGCGACGTCGAACAGGCGTTCCTGGCCGGCGAGCTGGACCTGCTGTACGTTGCCCCCGAACGCCTGCTGACCGACCGTTGCCTGCAATTGCTGGAACGCGGCCGCATCGCGCTGTTCGCCATCGACGAGGCGCACTGCGTGTCGCAATGGGGCCACGACTTCCGGCCGGAATACCTGGGCCTGTCGATGCTGCACGAGCGCTGGCCCGACGTGCCGCGCATTGCGCTCACCGCCACCGCCACCGCCGACACGCGCACGGAAATCGCCCAGCGCCTGTCGCTGGACGACGCCCGCCATTTCGTCTCGAGCTTCGACCGCCCCAACATTCGCTACCGCATCATCGAAAAGAACGAAGTGCGCAAGCAGTTGCTGGACATGATCCGCACGGAACACGAAGGCGAGTCCGGCGTGGTGTACGGCCTGTCGCGGGCGCGCGTGGAAGAAACCGCCGAATTCCTGTGCAATCAGGGCATCGACGCCATGCCGTACCACGCCGGACTCAGCCCGCAGGTGCGCGCCGCCAACCAGGCCCGGTTCCTGCGCGAGGACGGCGTGGTGATGGTGGCCACCATCGCGTTCGGCATGGGCATCGACAAGCCCGACGTGCGCTTCGTCGCCCACATCGACCTGCCCAAATCCGTCGAAGGCTACTACCAGGAAACCGGCCGGGCCGGCCGCGACGGCTTGCCCGCCACCGCCTGGCTCGCCTACGGCCTGCAGGACGTGGTGCAGCAGCGCCGCATGATCGACGAATCCCCGGGCGACGAGTCCTACCGCCGCCGGCTGGGCCAGCAACTGGACGCCATGCTGGGGCTGTGCGAGACCGTGGAATGCCGCCGCGTGCGGCTGCTGGCGTATTTCGGCCAGCAGATCACGGCCTGCGGCAACTGCGACGTCTGCCTGGAACCGCCCCAGGCCTGGGACGGCACAGTCGCCGCGCAGAAGGTGCTGTCGGCCGTCTACCGCCTGTGGAAAGAACGCGGCCAGCGCTACGGCGCGGGCCACATCATCGACATCCTGCGCGGCAAGGTCACCGACCGCACCAAGCAGCATGGCCATGAAACGCTAAGCGTGTTCGGCGTGGGTGAAGACCTGAGCGACACCGCCTGGCGCGGCGTGTTGCGCCAGTTGCTGGCGCAAGGCCTCCTGACGGTGGACAACGAAGGGTTCGGCACGCTGGCGCTGACCGAAGGCAGCCGCGCGGTGCTTAAAGGGGAGCGCCAGCTGATGCTGCGGCGCGAATCCGAAAAGAAGACCCGTTCGGGCAAGACCAGCAATGGCCGCCCCAAGGCCGCCGCCATCGACCTGCCGGCCGAACTGCAACCCGTGTTCGAGGCGCTGCGCGCCTGGCGCGGCGAAGTGGCCAAGAGCCACGGCGTGCCCGCCTACGTCATCTTCCATGACGCGACCTTGCGCGAAATCGCCCTGGCCCAGCCCGAGTCGATGGATGCGCTCAGCCACATCAGCGGCGTGGGCGCGCGCAAACTCGAAGCCTACGGCGAAGAGATCCTGCAACGCGTCGCCAAGCCGGTGCTGTAGGCATCCCGCTACCGCCGCGCCGCTGTCGTCGTCAGGCCGACGGCGGCGGCAACAGCGGCACCGGCGCGCGCTCCTTGCCGAAGACCGACCGGTACGCCAGGATGTTGAACACCAGCACCACCGGTATCCCCACGACCGCGCCGGCCATGACCAGGCGCATCGAGCTCAGCGCGCCCGCGCCGTCCCACAAGGTCATGTCGTCCAGGATCAGGTAGGGGAACAGGCTGTACGCCAGGCCGCTGAGCATCAGCAGGAACAGCGCCACGCACAGCACGAACGGCAGCCAGCTGAAGCGGTCCGCACGGCCGGGCAGGCGTGCCAGCAGCATCTCGGCCGCCACGTAGCCCGCCAGCATCATCACCCATACCGTTGCAGCCAGGCTAAGGTGGGCGATGTTGCTCCACTTGTAGAAGATGCCGGCGTTGGCCAGCCCCAGCGTCACGGCGATCGCGACCATGCCTACCGCCGTCCAGCGGATGGCGTGGCGGGCCCAGCCGGCGGCGCGGCGTTGCAAGTCGCCATCCACCCGCATGACCAGCCAGGACGCGCCCAGCAGCACATAGGCCGCCACGGCGCACAGGCCCACGAACATCGCGAACCAGCCGTAGCCGGCGTCGGACTGGTAGCCGGTGGCGATCCGGCCCAGCAGCATGCCCTGGCCAAACGCCGTGATGATCGAGCCGGCCCAGAAACCGAAGATCCAGCGCGGCTTCATTTCATTGCGCGCGCGGATGCGGAATTCGAACGACACGCTGCGCAGCACCACGCCCAGCACCATGAAGGTCAGCGGCCCGTAGAGCTTGCCCAGCACTGCGCCCCACGCGAACGGGAACGCCGACGCGAACAGGCCCATGCCCAGCAGCAACCAGAATTCATTGGCGTCACGCCAGGGGCTCAAGAGCGACATCATGCGGCCGCGCTCGTGCTCGGGCGCCAATTGCAGCAGGATGCCCACGCCCAGATCGAAGCCGTCCAGGACCATGCCCGCGGCGATCACCACGAACAGCAGCCCCATGAAGGCCAGCGGCATCCAGAAGGAAGGGTCTTCGGGGCTCAGGCCCTGCGAAGCGGCCAGCATGGCGATCATGGCGAACCTCCGCCCAGTTTGCGCACCGGCACCACGCCATAGCGCGCCGCATGGAACAGCATGGCGGCGAACGCGGACAGCAGCAAGGCATACAGCAGGCCATAGCCCGCCAGCCCGTAGAGAATGGTGCTGGACGCCGTCTGCCCCAGCACTTCGGATTGCGTGATGGTGCCGTTGACGACGAAAGGCTGCAGCCCGATGATGGACACCCACCAGCCGGCCACCACTGCGATGCCGCCGGAAAACATCATGCCGCACAGCACGCGCTGCCACCAGACCGGCAGGGTCGAGGGGTCCAGCCCGCGGCGGAAGGTCCACACGAACGTGACACAGGCCACGGCCAGCATCAGCAGGCCCAACCCCACCGCCACGCGCAACGACCAGAAGGTCAACGCCACCGGCGGCAGCATGCCGGAATATTTGTCCAGGCCCTGATAGGTGCCGTCAGCATTGCGGTGCAGCCACATGCCGCCAGCATTGCGGATGGTCACGTCCGACACGTTGACGTGCGCGCGCGCGTCCGGCCAGCCGAACAGCACCAGCTGGGGTTCCGCGCCGCTTTCCCAGAAGCCGGCCGCGGCGGCCGCCTTGGCGGGCTGCAGCTTGGCGACCATCTGGCCGGCGCCCGTGGCCACCGGCACCTGCAGGAAGGCCGCGACCACCGCTATCACCAGCCCGGTCTTGAACGCATTGCGCTCGCCATCTCCCAGCGGGCGGCGCAGCGCCTGCAAGGCGGTCACGCCCATCATCAGGAACGAGGCGGCCAGCGCCGCGCCCACGACCACCACCGCCATGCGCCAGCCCACCGAGGGGTTCAGCACCACGGCGGCCCAGTCATAGACCTGGTAGCGGCCGTCAACGAGGATCGCGCCGTCCGGCGTCTGCATCCAGGATTGCAGCGCCAGCACCCAGAACACCGCCACCAATTGGCCCACGGCCACCATCAGCACCGCCAGGGTGTGCGCGCCATCGGACACGCGGCGCTGGCCGAACAGCATGACGCCCAGGAAACACGACTTCAAGATGAAGACGGACAGGATGCCGTAGCCCAGCAAGGGGCCGGCCACATTGCCGATCTTGTCCATCAGGCCCGCCCACAGGCTGCCGATCTGGATCAACACCGGCACGCTGGCCGCCAGGGTCAGCACGAAGGCCAGCGCAAAGATGCGCACCCAGAAGCGGTAGGCAGCCGTCCAGCCGCCACGGCCCGACCATCGCGCGCGCACCTTGAAAAACAGCAAGACCCAGGCAAGCGCCAGGGAAATCGCCAGGAACAGCGCCAGAAAACTCAGGCTGGCCACGAACTGCGCACGGGCCAGGGAAAGGGTGGATATATCCATAATGGCCCGTAGTGTAGAGCCAGTTACAAGACAATGGGGGCAGTTTGAAACCGGTTGCAGGGGGTCTGAAAAGGCCCTCGCGGCGGAACGTGGCAAAATTGACGCTTTGTCGCCGCTTTTTCCTATTCTTTCAAGAATGACCTCCGCCACGACGCCGACCCCCGCTGCATCCAATTTCCTGCTCAACATCGTCCAGGACGACCTCGAAGCCAACCGCTTCCAGGGCAAACGTTGGGCGGGCAAGCCTGGCCCGGCCGCCGTGCAGCAGCAGGGAGAACCGGATCCGGCCCGCATCCGCACGCGTTTCCCGCCGGAGCCCAACGGCTACCTGCACCTGGGCCACGCCAAGAGCATTTGCGTGAACTTCGGGCTGGCGCGCGATTTCGGCGGCGTCTGCCACCTGCGCTTTGACGACACCAATCCCGAAAAGGAAGACCAGGAGTACGTCGACGCCATCATCGAAGCCGTCCGCTGGCTGGGTTTCGACTGGAAAGCCGACAACGGCCAGGAAAACCTGTATTTCGCCAGTGATTACTTCGGCTATATGTATGAATTCGCCGAGGCGCTGGTCGAAGCCGGCCACGCCTACGTCGACGAGCAAAGCCCCGAAGCCATCCGCGCCAACCGCGGCACGCTGACCGAACCCGGCACCGACTCGCCCTGGCGCAACCGCCCGGCCGCGGAGTCGGTCGCGCTGCTGCGCGAAATGCGCGACGGCAAGCATCCGGACGGCAGCCTGGTGCTGCGCGCCAAGATCAACATGGCGTCGCCCAACATCAACCTTCGCGACCCGGTCATGTACCGCGTGCGCCACGCCACCCACCACCGCACGGGCAACCAATGGTGCATCTACCCGATGTACAGCTGGGCGCACCCGGTGGAAGACGCGCTGGAAGGCATCACGCACAGCGTCTGCACGCTGGAATTCGAAGACCAGCGGCCGTTCTACGACTGGATCCTGACCCGCCTGGCCGAACTCGGCAAGCTGGCCCAGCCGCTGCCGCACCAATATGAATTCGCCCGCCTGAACGTGAGCTACGTCGTCACCAGCAAGCGCAAGCTGCTGCAACTGGTGCAGGAAGGCCACGTGGACGGCTGGGACGATCCGCGCATGCCGACCATCTTCGGCCTGCGCCGCCGCGGCTACACGCCGGCCTCGATCCGCCTGTTCTGCGAGCGCACCGCCGTCTCGAAGTCGGATTCGCGCATCGACTACAGCCTGCTGGAACAAGCCGTGCGCGACGACCTCGACCCCATCGCCGCCCGCTCGGTGGCCGTGCTGGACCCGATCAAGCTCGTCATCACCAACTACCCGGAAGGCCAGACCGAGATCTGCACCGCGCCGCGCAACCCGCACGATCCGGAAGCCGGCGTGCGCGAGTTCCCGCTGTCGCGCGAACTCTGGATCGAGCGCGACGACTTCCGTGAAGAAGCGCCGAAGAAGTACTTCCGCCTGTTCCCGGGCAACACCGTGCGCCTGAAATACGGCTACGTCGTGCGCTGCACCGGCTTCACCAAGAACGAAGCCGGCGACATCGTCGAAGTGCAGGCCGAATACCTGCCGGAAACCAAGAGCGGCACGCCGGGCGCCGACAGCGTCAAGGTCAAGGGCAACATCACCTGGGTCAGCGCGGCCCACGCGGTGCCTGCCCAGATCCACCTGTACGACCGCCTGTTCGCCGACGCCCGCCCCGATGGCGGCGACAAGGACTTCCTGGCCTGCCTGAACCCGAACTCCAAGCAGACCGTCACGGCCTGGCTGGAACCCGGTACCGTCGCCACGCCTGGCGCCACCTGGCAGTTCGAACGCCTGGGCTACTTCACGGCCGACCTGAAGGAATCCTCCGAAGCCGCGCCCGTGCTCAACCGCATCGTGACGCTGCGCGATTCCTGGGTGCAAGGCTGACCCGCCCGCGTGCGTATCACGGAAAAAGGCGCCTTCGGGCGCCTTTTTCTTTCGTCTTCCCCACTGCGCACCCCGCTCCCCGGCGGGTTATCATCCCCGACATCCCGCAGCCGGTTGTGCGCGCCGTTTCCTGGCGCCCGGACCGCCAGCCACAATCAAGATGAACACTGAATCCCTAGCCCTGGACTTCAAAAGCGCCACCCTGTATGCCATCCGGGTGGTTCTGCACAGCGCAGACCCCGAACGCCTCGTTGCCGCGCTGACCAAGCGCATGGCCGACGCCGGCAGCTTCTTCGAGAACGAACCCGTCGTGATCGACGCCAGCCGCGTCGACGAGAAGATCGATTGGAAGGCCCTGGTGGCCGCGTTGCGCAGCCATAACCTGCCCCCGATCGGCGTCGTGGCCGAAGGCGCCAACCTGAAAGCCGCGCGCGAAGCCGGCCTGACGCCGGTGGAACTGTCCACCCCCGCCGCCCGCCCGGCCCCGGTCGTGGATACCGCGCCGCCGAACGACGTGTCCACGCCTGTGCCCTCGGTGCCGGCCGCCGCCGTCGAGACCGCGCCCGCGCCCACCGATACGTCCGCCCCCGAGACGCCCGCCGCAGACAAGCCCGCCGCCGCCTCGGCCGAACCGATGCCGGCGCGCGAAGCCAGCAGCACCACGTCCGCACCCGCCCCGACGCAAGCCGCGCCGCATTCGTCGTCGGCGCTGGTCATCACCAAACCCCTGCGTTCCGGGCAGCGCGTCTACGCGCGGCACACGGACCTCGTCGTCATCGGCATGGTCAGCCAAGGCGCGGAAGTCATCGCCGACGGCAACGTGCACGTCTACGGCCCCTTGCGCGGCAAGGCCATGGCCGGCGCGCGCGGCGACACGTCGGCGCGCATCTTCACAACGCATCTGGACGCGGAACTGCTTGCCGTGGCCGGCGTGTACCGCGTGGTGGAAGACAAACTGGACCGGACGCTGCAAAACCAGCCCGCCCTGGTTCGCCTTGACGGCGACACCCTGCGCATCGAAGCGTTGAAAGCCTGACCGCTTTCTTCGCTGGTGCGCGAACGTCTCAACACATTCTGTAAGAAGCCTTACACGGGCTTTTTGCTTTACGATAACGCGATTTATTCGAACATAAGGGTTTGATCGTCATGACACGCATTGTTGTGGTGACTTCCGGCAAAGGCGGCGTGGGTAAAACCACGACGAGCGCCAGTTTTTCCGCGGGCCTCGCGATGCGGGGCCACAAGACCGCTGTCATCGACTTCGATGTCGGCCTGCGCAATCTCGACCTCATCATGGGCTGCGAGCGTCGCGTGGTGTACGACTTCGTCAATGTGATCCAGGGCGAAGCCACCCTCAACCAGGCGCTGATCAAGGACAAGCAGCTTGAAAACCTGTTCATCCTGCCCGCCTCGCAAACGCGCGACAAAGACGCGCTGACGCAGGAAGGCGTGGAAAAGGTCATCAACGACCTGAAGGAAATGGGCTTCGAGTACATCGTCTGCGATTCGCCCGCCGGCATTGAAACGGGCGCGCTGATGGCCGCCTATTTCGCCGACGACGCATTGGTCGTGACGAACCCGGAAGTCTCGTCGGTACGCGACTCCGACCGAATCCTGGGCATCCTGGCCGCCAAGTCCAAGCGGGCTGTGGACGGCGGCGAGCCCGTCAAGGAATTCCTGCTGCTCACGCGCTACAACCCCAAGCGCGTCGTCGACGGCGAAATGCTGTCGCTGGGCGACATCGAAGACATTCTGCGCATCAAGCTGATCGGCGTCATCCCCGAATCGGAAGCGGTGCTGCAAGCGTCGAACCAAGGCCTGCCGGCCATCCACCTGAAAGATACCGACGTCTCCGAAGCCTACAAGGACGTCGTGGCCCGTTACCTTGGCGAAGACAAGGCCCTGCGCTTTACCGATTACGAAAAGCCCGGTCTTCTGAAACGCCTGTTCGGAGGCAAGTAAGCAATGTCCTTCCTGTCGTTTCTGCTTGGTCAAAAGAAATCTTCCGCCTCCGTTGCCAAGGAACGGTTGCAGATCATCCTGGCCCACGAGCGGGGCCGCGGCGACTCGCCCGACTACCTGCCGCAGTTGCAGCAGGAACTTATCGCCGTGATTTCAAAATACGTGAAGATCAACCCCGAAGACATCAAGGTGCACCTGGAACGCCAGGACACGCTGGAAGTGTTGGAAGTGAAGATCGAGATGCCACAAAACGAGGCGCCATAACGCCGACGCGCGCCGGCCATCCGGCGCGCTTCAGCCCTCGTGCAAAACACGACGATAAAAAAAACGCCTGGCAATGCCAGGCGTTTTGCTTGGGGCGCGGGGGCTTAGTGTTTGCCGACCTGATCGCCGATCACACCACCGATCGCCGCTCCACCCACCGTACCCAGGACGCCGCCATTGGTGATCACGGCGCCTGCGACACCGCCCAAGGCGGCGCCGCCGACCGTGCTCTTCTGACGATGGCTCATGCCGTCCCAGGACGAGCAGCCAGCCATGGCGGCGGTCATTGCCAGTGCGACACAGATTTTGGAAAGAGATGCGATTTTCATGATGAGGCTCCTATTCTTGTACCCCGGGGCCGCACCATGGACCTGACGCGAGCGCGCGGTCCCCTTATGGGTTTAGAGCATTCAGGATCTCAAAATAAACGGGCGGGTGGTGTTAGGTTTGCCCAGGAATTGTGTCAAACGGCGAGTGAATCTTTGCGTGCCCCCGGGACAGTGTTGCAGGCCGCGTCGGTTATTTGACCAGACGTAACACGTCACGGAAGCGCGGGTGCTCGCAAGTCTCCATCCATTCGAAAATCGCCATTTCTGAAGTGACGATTTCGGCGCCGTGCGCGCGAGCGCGGCGCAGCGCCGCGTGATGGTCGGCAGGCTTGCGCGAGCCCGCCGCGTCCGACACCAGCACGGCCTTGTAGCCCATGTCCGACAGGCCGATCACGGTTTGCAGCACGCAGATGTGGGCCTCGCACCCCGCCACCAGGATCGTCTTGCGCGCGGCAGGCAGCCACGCCTCGAAACCCGGTTCGCGCGCGGACGAGAAGTGCATCTTCTGGAACGTGGCCTGCACGATATCGCGCAGCGGATCCACCGTGACGCCCAGCATCTTGCTGTGATGCTCGGTGGCGATCACCGGCACATCGAGCAGGCGCGCCGCCTGTGCGAGCTTGTGCGCCGTGCTCAGCACGGCATCGCCATTGTGGATGACCGGCATCAGCCGGCCCTGCATGTCGACGATGAGAAGGGTGGAATCTGCGGCTTGCAGCAACATGGGATATCTCCGGAAATCCTGCGGATAGCGTGTCGAATCGAACCAGCGGCCGGGCCTGAGAACCTGCCTATGCAGATTCAATGATATAGCGGCGGCTCGACGCACAGCTTCAAGTCCATGGCGACGGACCGCAGCCGCTTGTCCTTGGTCCACAGCGATGCGCCTGGAGTCAGCCGCGTGGATGCAAGCAGGTGCAAGTCAACATAGCCAATTCCTTTGCCAAACAGTCTTTCGGCGTGGAGGAAATGCAGCGCCTCGTCGTGGCTCGCCCGCACGACTTGCGGCAAGAGCGTCAGCGCGCCCAACACCAAGTCTCGCTTGCTCAGCGACCCCAGTGCCAGTTCGCCAACAATGAACGGATGCATCAGCACATACTCATTGTTCAGTAACTGCACCAGCCGAGGCTCGCCGGCCGGCCCCAGGTGATCAACCCAGATCGACGTATCAACCAGGATCATCGGAGGTCTCAGTTTGCCGCCTGGGAGTCGGCTTCAGTTTGGTCGAGCTGCCGCCCAGTTTGGCCAGACGCTTAGCTGCTTCTTTCTGCACAAGATTGACCAGTGCTTGCTGCACGAGCGCCGACGTCTCCTGGATACCGGTATAGGTTCGCGCCTGCTCAAGCAAGTCGTCATCGAGCGTCACCGTGGTTCGCATGTTGCCCTCGCCAGGAGATGAATCAAAAAATACATCATTTGATGCATTTTTTGATTCTATCATCGCAAAAAAAATCCCAGCGCGTTGGCTGGGATTTCTCAGACTGCTTTACTGGCTAAGGCTTACTTCAGTGCCTTGTAGCGCAGGCGCTTGGGCTTGGCGCCCTCTTCGCCCAGGCGGCGCTTCTTGTCGGCTTCGTACTCTTGGTAGTTGCCGTCGAAGAACACCGCTTGCGAATCGCCTTCGAATGCCAGGATGTGGGTCGCGATGCGGTCCAGGAACCAGCGATCGTGGCTGATGACCATGACGCTGCCGGGGAACTCCAGCAACGCGTCTTCCAGCGCGCGCAGCGTTTCCACGTCGAGGTCGTTGGACGGTTCGTCAAGCAGCAGCACGTTGCCGCCGGCGATCAGCGTCTTGGCCATGTGCAGGCGGCCGCGTTCACCGCCCGACAACTGGCCCACGACCTTGTTCTGGTCGCCGCCCTTGAAGTTGAAGCGGCCCAGATAGGCGCGCGACGACATTTCGAACTTGCCCACCGTGAGGATGTCGGCGCCGTCGGCCACCGCATCGAACACCGTCTTCTTGTCTTCCAGTGCATCGCGCGACTGGTCCACATAGGCCAGCTTCACGGTCTGGCCGATGTTCACTTCGCCCGAATCCGGCTGCTCGCGGCCCGCGATCATGCGGAACAGCGTCGACTTACCGGCGCCGTTGGGGCCGATGATGCCGACGATGGCGCCCGGCGGCACCTTGAAGCTCAGGTTGTCGATCAGCAGGCGGTCGCCATAGGCCTTGCTGACGTTGTTGAACTCGATGGCCTCGTTGCCCAGGCGCTCGCCCACGGGAATGAAGATTTCCTGGGTTTCGTTGCGCTTCTGGTATTCGTAGGACGACAGTTCCTCGAAGCGGGCCAGACGCGCCTTGGCCTTGGCCTGGCGGCCCTTCGGGTTCTGGCGCACCCACTCCAGTTCCTTCTTGATGGTCTTCTGGCGGGCGGATTCCGAGGACTCTTCCTGCTTCAGGCGGTCTTCTTTCTGTTCCAGCCACGAGCTGTAGTTGCCCTTCCACGGAATACCGTAGCCGCGGTCCAGTTCCAGGATCCACTCAGCGGCGTTGTCCAGGAAGTAGCGATCGTGGGTCACGGCGACGACGGTGCCGGGGAACTTGTGCAGGAATTGCTCAAGCCACTCCACGCTTTCGGCGTCCAAGTGGTTGGTGGGTTCGTCCAGCAGCAGCATGTCGGGCTTGGACAGCAACAGGCGGCACAGGGCCACGCGGCGCTTTTCACCCCCGGACAGATTGCCGACGATGGCATCCCAGGGCGGCAGGCGCAGCGCGTCGGCAGCGATTTCCATCTGGTGCTCGATATCGTCCGAACCGCTGGAAGCTGCCGCGGCGATGATGGCTTCCAGTTCGGCCTGTTCGGCGGCCAAGGCATCGAAATCGGCGTCCGGCTCGGCGTAGGCGGCATAGACCTCGTCCAGGCGCTTCTTGGCGGTGACGACGGCGCCCAGGCCCTCTTCCACCGACTGGCGCACCGTGTGCTCGGGGTTCAGTTGCGGTTCCTGCGGCAGATAGCCGATGTTCAGGCCCGGCATGGGAATGGCTTCGCCTTCGATCTCTTTATCGACGCCAGCCATGATCTTCAGCAGCGTCGACTTGCCCGAGCCGTTCAGGCCCAGCACGCCGATCTTGGCGCCAGGAAAAAACGAAAGCGAGATGTCACGCAGGATCTGCCGCTTGGGCGGCACGATCTTGCCGACGCGGTTCATGGTGTAGACGTATTGGGCCATGGGCTCGTATAGGGAAAGAAAGCTGATGAACCGTCGATTGTAGGCCGGAACCCTGACAGGCGCGCGTCAGGAGCCGCCGAAGGCGTTCAACCCGCCGCTTTGCCGGTGCGCAGGCCCAGGCGGGGCGTGCGCATTTGCGCCAGCATCACCCCGGCCAGCGCCATTACGCCGCCCACGATATGGAAGACGTGAGGCTTTTCGTCCAGGAATACCGCGGCGATCGCCACGGTGCCCACCGGCATCAGATTCAGGAAGATGCTGGCCCGGTTGGGGCCCAGGTGCTTGACGCCCTGCATCCACAGGAAGGGCGCAAACAGGGACGGGAAGATCGCCGCGTACAGCACCAGCGGCACGTTGTCGGCGTTCAGCGGGGACGGCGCGGCCATCAGGAAGGCCGGCAGCTGGAACAGCACGCCGAATGCCACCTGCACGTACAGCGACTGCCACGGCCCCACCGGCAGGCCCCAGCGGCGCAGCAGCACGCCGTACAGCGCATAGGCCAGCGCGGCCAAGCCCATCAGCAGATCGCCCGGGTTCGCGCCCACCGACAGCAGGCGCGACGGGTCGCCTTCGCCGATCAGCAGCGCCAGCCCGGCCAGCGACACCAGGCCGCCCAGCATTGCCATCAGCGTGGGCCGCTGGCGCAGCACCACTGCGCCCACCGCGATGGTCAGCAGCGGGATCATGGCCGTGATGATGCCCATATTGGTCGCCGTGGTGCTGGAGGCCGCCACGTAGGCCAGCCCCTGGTACAGCGCCATCCCGAGCCCGCCCAGCACCGCGAACTTGGGCAGGTACGGCACGATCAGGCGGCGCTGCGCCCACACGCCCGGCAGGGCGAACGGCGTCAGCACGGCGCCGGCGATCGCCCAGCGGTAAAAGCCGATGACGGCGGGTGAGATCACGCCGGCGGCCATCTTGGTCACGATCATGTTGACCGACCAGATCAGGGCCGCCAGCAAGGGGAACAACAGGTAGCGGGCGGGAATGTGGGGGGTGTCGCGCGTCATGGACGAGTCTTGCCGATAAGGATAGGGGGCCAGTGTAGGCCCTGTCCGAGACAACGTATATAATGAAAAACAGACAAATCTGCACGAACTTCCGACATGGAACTGGCTGATACCGCGCCCATCCTGGCCGGCCACCTGCCCTATCCGCTGGCCTGCCGCATCCTGCACTTCACGCCGCATTCCAGCATGCAGCGTCACAGCTCGCCGTGGGCGGAACTGAATTTTTCGCTGTCGGGCATCATGGAAATCGCCATCAACGGCGTCACCTACCTGTCCCCGCCGCAGTACGCCATCTGGATACCGCCACACGTGGAGCACTGCTGCCAGAACGAAGGCGAAGTGCATTACGCCTGCATCGACATCCCGGCCGAGGCCTGCGCCGGCCTGCCGGACGCGCCGTGCACGCTGGAGATCAGCGCAGTCACACGGGCGATCCTGGCCGACTTCGAACGGCGCGGCATCCGCTATCCGGCTACGCCGGAAGACCGCCGCATGGCGCAGATCGTCATCGACCAGCTCCGCCAGGCCCGCGCTTACGCGAGCTACCTGCCGTCATGCACCGATCCGGTGCTGGCCCCCATTCTGTCGGCGCTGCAGCGCATGCCGGGCGACAAGCGCGGCGCGGCGCACTGGGCCGCCAGCGCAGGCATCACCGAACGCACGCTGCTGCGCTATTGCCAACAACACCTGGGCATGTCGTTCAACGAATGGCGCCAGCGCCTGCGCGTCGTGTCGGCGCTGGGCCTGCTGGACGCGGGCCGCCCCGTGCAGGAAGTGGCCCGCGAACTGGGCTACAGCACGCCGTCCGCCTTCATCGCGATGTTCCAGCGCCTGACAGGCGAATCCCCCGACAGCGCCCGCAAACGCAGCGCCGCGGCCCCTGCCTGACCGCGCGGCTGGCGTCGTCATCCAAGCGTCCGATGCACTGCAACGCCGATCGCGCGACAATAACGCCTGACTCATGTATCTTGCCGTGCCGTCGCGGCTTCATCGCGCCCAGGAACCCCTTCATGTCCGCCTCTGCTACCCCACCCGCCTCCGTGACCCACTTCAGCGCATCCGAACTGGACATGCTGGCCAAGACCGCCGACGCGCTCAGCGCCTATCTGGGCAAGCCCGTGCTGGCTGAAGTGATCCTGGGCGACGAAGGCACCGAATGGGTCACCTACGGCGTGCCGCTGGACGAAAATGCAACGACCGAAGAAGACCAGACGCACGTCCAGCTCGGCGGCCCCGGCGCCCGCATCCTGGGCAACCGCGGCGGCCTGCCCCACGCCGACGACGACACCTACGATTGCCTCTACCTCTGGGCCGTCCAGATTTCCATGAATGAAGGCGAGCGCTTCATCAAGCTGGACCACGACGGCGAAGAATCCGCCTGGTCCGACAACCTGGAAGACGTCCTGCCCTTCGCCCTGACGGAAGAACCGCAACCGGAGCCGAGCGAGGAAGAAGAGGAAGACGACGATGAAGACGACGAAGACGACGACACGCCGTACGAACGCGTCGAAGAGCCGCGCCACTGATTGGCAGCAGCCCGGCGCAGCCGGGTGATGGGTTGCGCGCGATAGCCGCCAGCGCCCCGGCCACCACATCCACGCGCTCCACCCATCCTACGACGCAACGAACTTCCAGCACCAAATGCCAAAAAAGGCCGCCCGCGCGGCCGACTTTGGCGGCCCCGCAAGATCTTCCCGCCCTGCCCCTCTGACGCCTAAAGAACCGACGGATCACGCAGCGATCCGCCCCTCCTCCACGGCATGGCAAGCCACCACGGAAACCCCCGTCAGCCGAGCCACGGGCGCCTCCGCCCGGCACCGATCGTTCGCATGCGGACACCGCGGATGAAACGTGCACCCTGATGGCGGATTCAACGGATTCGGCACTTCCCCGGCCACCGCAGTGCGCGGCTTGCCCGCCCCGTTGATATCCGGAATCGCCTCCAGCAGCATCCGCGTATAGGGATGCCGCGGCCGCGCGAATAGCTCGTCGCGCGGCGCCACTTCCACCATGCGCCCCAGGTACATCACCCCCACCCGGTCCGCTACGTGATGCACCACCGCCAGGTTGTGCGAAATGAACAGGTACGTCAGCCCCAGCTTGCGCTGCAGGTCCTTCATCAGGTTCAGCACCTGCGCCTGCACTGACACGTCCAGCGCCGACGTCGGCTCGTCGCACACCAGGAATTCCGGATTCACCGCCAAGGCCCGCGCGATCGAAATGCGCTGGCGCTGCCCGCCGGAAAACTGGTGCGGATAACGCCCCTGATCCGCCGGATCCAGGCCCACCTGCTTCAACAATTCGCTGACCCGCGCCACGCGTTCGTCCGGCGTCATCTGGGTATGCGTCAGCATCGGCTCCGCAATGATGCGGCCCACGCGCCAGCGCGGATTCAAGCTGGCATAGGGATCCTGGAAAATCATCTGCAAACGCTTGCGCAAGGCGCGCCCGCCGGGTTCCGACATACGCGACAAGGGCTGCCCGTCAAAGCGGATATCGCCGCGCGTCAACCCATACAGGCCCACCAACATGCGGGCGACCGTGGATTTTCCACAGCCCGATTCGCCCACCAGCGCCAGCGTTTCACCGCGGGCGATCTCGAACGACACGCCGTCCACCGCCCGCAGCATCACCTTGGGCTTGCCGGCCAGCTTGCGTTCCAACCACGGCGGCGACACATCGAACCAGCGCGCCGCGTCCTTCACTTCCACCAAGGGCGCGCTCATGCTGCCTCCTCTGATCGTTTGCCATCGGACCACCCCGCCCCGTCGGGGGCGACAAACCCGCCAGGCGGGAGCGTCGTGGGGGCATTGCCGTTGTCATGCAGCCAACAGGCCGCGCGCGACGTGCCCGCAGGCAGCAACTCGGGGCGCTCCGTCGCGCAGCGCGGCAGGCGCTGCCCGCAACGCGGATTGAACGCGCAGCCCGGCGGAATTGCGTTCAGGCGCGGCATGCTGCCATCGATCTGCACCAGCCGGTCGCGATGGCCCTCCAGCGACGGGATCGATCCCATCAGCCCCGCCGTATATGGATGGCGCGGCTTGTGGATCACGTCCGCCACCGGGCCGATCTCGGCCACGCGGCCCGCGTACATCACCGCCACGCGGTCAGCGGTTTCCGCAATCACGCCCATGTCGTGCGTGATCAGCATCACCGCCGTGCCATGTTCGCGGCACAGGCGTTTGAGCAGTTCGATGATCTGCGCCTGGATGGACACGTCCAGCGCGGTGGTGGGCTCGTCGGCCACCACCAATTTGGGTTCGGCCGCCAAGGCCAGCGCGATCACCACCCGTTGACGCATGCCGCCCGAAAACTGGTGCGGATAGTGGTCGATGCGTTCACGCGCCGCCGGAATGCCGGTGGACGCCAGCAGTTCGACCGCGCGGTTGCGCGCCTGCGACCACGTCATGTCCAGGTGCGTGACGATGGTTTCCGCCAACTGCCGGCCCACCGTGTACAGCGGATTCAACGAGGTCAGCGGGTCCTGGAACACCGCGCCGATCTCGCGGCCGCGCACGCGGCGCATCTGCTCGTCGGGCAGGTTGTCGATGCGACGGCCCGCCAGCAGGATCTCGCCCGCGGCAATGCGCCCGGGCGGCTCCAGCAGGCCGATGATGGACGCGCCGGTCAGCGATTTGCCGGCACCCGATTCCCCCACCACGCCCAGGACTTCACCCGCCTGGATGGAAAAGGACACATCGTCCAGGGCGCGTAGCGTGCCGCGGCGCGTGGGAAATTCCACGCGCAGATTGCGGACTTCTAGAAGTGCGCTCATGGTTACCTCAATTCAGCCGTGGGTTGAGCGCATCGCGCAGCCAGTCACCCAGGAGGTTGACCGACAGCACCAGCAGCACCAGCGCCGCGCCCGGGAAAATGGTGATCCACCATTCGCCGGAAAACAGGAAGTCGTTGCCGATGCGGATCAGCGTGCCCAGCGACGGCGCCGTCGGCGGCACCCCTACCCCCAGGAACGACAGCGTCGCCTCGGTGATGATGGCGGTGGCCAGGTGCACCGTTGCCAACACCAGCACGGGCCCCAACACATTGGGCAGCACGTGGCGGAACATGATCACGGGGGATGCCACGCCGATCACGCGCGCGGCCTGCACGTATTCGCGGTTCTTCTCCACCAGCGTGGAGCCGCGGACCGTGCGCGCATACTGCGGCCAGCCGGCCAGCGCGATGGCGCCGATCAGCACCGGGAATGCGATCAGCTCATGCATCTCGCGCGGGACGGCGGCGCGCGCCACCCCGTCGATCAGCAACGCGATCAGGATCGCAGGGAACGACAGCTGCACGTCGGCGATTCGCATGATGAACGCATCGATGCGCCCGCCCGCGTATCCCGAGATCAGCCCCAGCACGATGCCGATCAGCATGGACAGCACCACCGACGCCAGCCCGATCAGGAGCGACACGCGGGTGCCGTACAGGATGGCCGAATACAGGTCCCGGCCCTGGCTGTCGGTGCCCAGCAGATAGGTCTGCTGGCCGTTGGCCTCCCAGGCGGGGGGCAGCAAGGCGTCCAGCAATTCCACCGTGGTCAGGTCAAAAGGGTTGTGCGGCGCGACCCAGCCGGCCCCGAAGGAGCCGATCAGCAGCAGCGCCAGCAGCACGGTCGCCACGATGGCCACGGGCGCCCGGCGCCAGGCCCAGGCAAGGTCGCTGTCCCACCAGCGTTTGAGTACGGCGCGCATCAGTGAGCTCCCCCGGCACGGGTCATGCCCGAACGCAAGCGCGGGTCCACGACGAAATACAGAAGATCGACGATCAGGTTGATCACCACGAACACCAGCGCGATCAGGCACAGGTACGCGGCCATGACCGGCACGTCGGCGAATTGGACCGCCTGGATGAACAAGAGGCCCATGCCCGGCCACTGGAACACGGTCTCGGTGACGATGGCGAAGGCGATGATGCCGCCCAGCTGCAGGCCGGTGATCGTGATGACCGGCACCATCGTGTTCTTCAACGCATGGCCGAAGTGGATGGCGCGACGCTTCAGGCCCCGGGCGCGCGCGAACTTGATGTAGTCCGAACGCAGCACTTCCAGCATTTCGGATCGCACCAGGCGCAGCACCAGCGTCATCTGGAAGAGCGACAAGGTGATGGATGGCAGGATCAGGTGCTTCCAGCCGGTGGCCGTGAACAGCCCCGACGTCCACCAGCCCACGCTGACGGTTTCGCCGCGCCCGTAACTGGGCAACCAGCCCAGCTGCACGGAGAACACCAGGATCAGCAGGATGCCGATCAGGAAGGTGGGCAACGACACGCCCAGCAGGGAACCCGCCAGCAGCATCTGGGACACCAGGCTATTGCGCTTGAGCGCCGTGTACACGCCCAGCGGCACGCCCACGACCAGCGCCAGCAAGGCCGCCACCATGGACAGTTCCAAGGTGGCCGGCAAGCGGGATTTGAGCAAGGTGGAAACGGGTTCGCTCTGGCGCAGGGAAATGCCGAAATTTCCCTGGGCGGCGTTGGCCACGAAATGGCCGAACTGAACGATGGCGGGCTCGTTTAACCCCAGGCGTTCACGCAACTCGATGCGCTCGGCATCGGTGGCGTCCTGCCCCAGCATGATGGTGACAGGGTCGCCGACGTATTGAAAAAGCACAAAGGCCAGTAGCGCGACGGTGAGCATCACCGCTACGGCCTGCAACAGGCGACGCAGTATGAAAGCAAACATAGATGGAAATACCCCCACGCCGCGCACGGTCAGCGTGCGTGCTGCCTCCCAAGGGGGCGTATTTTCCTTGGGACCGCTCGGCGGAAAAGAAGAAAACAAAACGGCGGGGGTCGGGTAGACCCCACGCCGTCCGGTTAATCAGGGTCAGTCAACCTTGACCCAATCCGCAACGAGGCGATTGTCGGCACGGTGGATGACCGTGACGTTCTTGCGCATCGCCCAGGGGATGACCTGGTCATGCAGCGGAATGTGGCCGAAGTCCTTGGCGTGCCCTTGCAGCACGGTGATGATGTCGGCGTCGCGCTTGGCGGGGTCGGTTTCGGTCTTGATGCGATCGATGATCACGTCAAGTTCCTTGTTGCTGTAGCCGCCCAGGTTGTACATGCCGTCAGCGCCTTCGCCCTTGGTGCGGATCAGGTTCTGCAGGGAGTACATGGCGTCGAACGTGGGCACGCCCCAGCCAAACAGGAAGGCGCTGGTGTCGAACGACTGCACCTTGGGGAAGTACGTGGAACGCGGCATGGCGTTCATCGTGGCCTTCACGCCGACCTTGGCCCACATGCCGACCACGGCCTGACAGATGGCTTCGTCGTTGATGTAGCGGTTGTTCGGGCAGTCCAGCGTGAAGTTCAAGGTGCCGTCGTAGCCGGCTTCCTTCAACAGCGCGCGGGACTTCTCGGGATCGTAGGGCACGCGCTTGTGCACGGATTCCGCCCAGCCATGCACCTGCGGCGCGATCATCGTGCCGGTGGGCGCGGACAGGCCGCGCATCACGGCGCGCTTGATGGCGTCCACGTCGATGGCGCGATATAGCGCTTCACGCACGCGGATGTCCTGGAACGGGTTCTTGCCCTTGATGTTCGAGTACTGCAGTTCCGGACGCTTCTGGTCCAGGCCCAGGTAGATGGTGCGGTATTCGTTGCCTTCCACGACCTTTTGCGCCTGGCGGATGCGCTCCAGATCCTGGGCCGCCGGGTCCAGCACGAAGTCGATTTCGCCGGACAGCAACGCGGCGGTGCGCGTGGCGTTCTGCTTGATCGGCGTGAACACCACTTCGGTCACGTTGCCGACCTTGCCGGCCTTGTTCCACCAGTCCTTGTTTTCTTCGAAGACCGTGCGCACGTCCACTTCGCGCGACTTCAGCTTGTAGGGGCCGGTGCCGTTGGTATTGCGCGCGCCGTAGGTCTCTTCCTTGTTGACGTAGTCCTGCGGCTTGGCGATGTTGTTCTTTTCGGACCAGGCCTTGTTCATGATGAACACGTTGGTCAGCTGGCGCAGCAGCACGGGGTTGGGCGCCGACGTTTCGATCTCGATCGTCAGGTCGTCGATCTTGCGCGCTTCCTTGATGCCGGTCGTGTAGGCCTTGTAGTTCGACGTCGGGGCCATGGCGCGATGAATCGAGAAGACCGCGTCGTCCGCCGTGAAGGCGGCGCCGTCATGGAACTTCACGCCCGGGCGCAGCTTGAAGCGGTACAGGGTGGGCGACAGCTGCTCCCACTCCGTCGCCAGGCGCGGCACCACCTTGAACGTCTTGTCGTAGTCCACCAGCGGTTCGTAGATGTAGCTGTTGGCGGCGATCGTCATGCCTTCGTTCTGGGAGTGCGGATCGAAGGTGAGGATGTCGCCCTGGGCGGCCCAGCGGAAGGACTTGGCCTGCCCGATCGAGGGCACAGCCACGGCGGCGGCGATCGCGATAGCAATCAAGGTGCGGCGCATAGGGGTTAACTCCTGACATTAGTCTGAATACCGGCGCGAGTGTGCCTACGCGCCAGAACCGCGTCAATTCAGGGTTTATGCGTACCGGAGACCCTTTTCACAGGGAGAGAACAATTGGGGACGCATATGCTTGTAACAAAATAATAGAAGCGAACAGCGTTCGAGTGCGCGCCTGCAACAGGCTTACTCGTCCGCGTCGATCGGCAGCTCCAGCGGCACGTGTTCCGTCATCAGCACGCCCAGCATCTCGATCAGCAACGCGGCGCGTTCTTCGCCGAAGGGCGCCAGCACCGCTTTCTGATGCTGAAGCGCCTGCTCGCAGAGGGACGCGATCAGATGGGTGCCCTTGTTCGTGATGCAGACCCGCGTCTGGCGCCGGTCGGCGCGGACACCGGTGCGCGCCACCAGCCCTTCGGCCTCCATGCGTTGCACCACCTTGCTGAGCGTCGGCTGCTTGGTGATAGCCAGCACCGCCAGCGTGCCGATGGTTTCGCCCGGGCTGCCTTCCAGACTGGCCAGCACGCGCCATTCGGTGACCGACAACCCGGCCGCCTTCACCTGCAAATGGAATTCGGCCGAAATGCGCTGGCTGGCCTGCGCCAGCAGATAGGCCAGGTAGCCGTCGACGAAACGCGGCCCCGCCGCGCCCCGACCTGTCAGAAGCGTGTCCCGCTGCTTGTCCAACCGCATGTTGCTTTGCTCCCACGCACCGGAATTCATGTTTGGCCGACGGCCGAAAAGCGCATTGCACCACGACGGCGCAAACACGCGCCATGATGAGCCGCAATGCTGTTGCGCAGCACAGGGTATACCCGGAATCGCAACCCGTTTTTGCACCATGCCGGCGCTGAAATACCGCCATCGGCCTAGAGAACAACCAGTATATACACCCTTGTTTTAGCGTGATATTTTTTGATTTCCATGAAATTTCATCTTTTTTGTTGACAGCTAAAACGTTGACTCCTAAAGTATTTTTCAGATGAAGTTTTCGTGGCATGACGATGCTGCACGGCAGCAAGGCTTGAGGACCGGCAACCCGGCCCGCGAAGGAGTTCGAGATGGCTGAAAGGTCTTTCAAGAAAGAAGTCCAGCAGTTGCGCATCGGCGAAGGCGAAGAGTTTCGCGGCGAGGGCATCCTTGCCGTGACGAAAGGCCTGCTGCAATCCGGCGTGGGTTATGTGGCGGGCTACCAGGGTTCGCCCATCTCGCACCTGATGGACGTACTGGCCGACGCCAACGACATCCTGCAAGAGCTGGGCGTGCATTTCGAGGCCAGCGCCTCGGAAGCCACCGCCGCCGCCACGCTTGCTGCCTCGGTCATGTACCCGATCCGCGGCGCCGTCACCTGGAAATCCACCGTAGGCACCAACGTCGCCTCCGACGCGCTGGCCAACCTGGCCTCTGGCGGAGTCACGGGCGGCGCGCTGGTCATCGTGGGCGAAGACTACGGCGAAGGCTCGTCCATCATGCAGGAACGCTCGCACGCGTTCGCCATGAAGTCGCAGATCTGGCTGCTGGATCCGCGCCCCAACCTCGAAAGCATGGTCAAGGCGGTGGAAGACGGCTTTGAACTGTCGGAAGCCAGCAAGACGCCCGTGATGCTGCAGCTGCGCATCCGCGGCTGCCACGTGCATGGCCGCTTCATCGCCAAGGAAAACAAGCGGCCCGCCTTTTCGCTGGCCGAAGCGCTGGAAAGCCCGGCGCGCGATACCAGCCGCATCGTGCTGCCGCCCGCCTCGTTCCTGCACGAGCAGGAAAAAATCAAAGAGCGCTGGCCCGCCGCCATCCGCTACATCAAGGAACACAAGCTCAACGAGCACTTCGACGGCGACCAGAAAGACATCGGCCTGATCCTGCAAGGCGGCCTGTACAACGGCGTCATCCGTTCGCTGCAATTGCTGGGCCTGGCCGACAACTTCGGCAATAGCCGCATTCCGCTGTACGTCATGAACGTGACCTATCCGGTCATCGAAGACGAGGTCATCGATTTCTGCCGCGACAAGCGCGCCGTGCTGCTGCTGGAAGAAGGCCAGCCCGACTACATCGAGCAGAATCTGCATGCCGTGCTGCGCAAAGCCGGCATCGACACCCACCTGTCCGGCAAGGACGTGCTGCCCATGGCGGGCGAGTACACGACGCAAGTCATGCGCGACGGCGTGCGCGAATTCCTGAAGCGCCACCGCCCGGAATCGTTGCAGACCCATCCGGCCGTGGCGGTTGATGCGCAAGCCGAGGCGCGCCAGCTGGAAATCACCGAAGTCTCGCGTCCCAAGCCGGCCAAGCCCGTCGCCGTGGAGCAGCCCATCACCTTCCACAAGCAGGTGGAAGGCCTGGCGTCCGTCGTGCCGCCACGGCCCGCCGGCTTCTGTACGGGCTGCCCCGAACGCCCCATCTTTTCCGCGCTGACGCTGGCGCAGGAAACGCTGGGGCAGCACCATATTTCCTGTGACATCGGTTGCCACCTGTTCTCCATCCTGCCGCCCTTCAACCTGGGCGCCACCACGATGGGCTACGGCCTGGGCGCGTCAAGCGCGGCGGCCTTCAACGTGCCGGCCGCCAAGCGCCCGATCTCCATCATGGGCGACGGCGGCTTCTGGCATAACGGCCTGTCCTCGGGCATCGGCAACGCGGTGTTCAACAAGTACGACGGCGTCATCGTCATCGTCGACAACTTCTACGCCTCGGCGACCGGCGGGCAGGACATCCTGTCGTCTCGCGCCGAGAACCCCGACCGTTCCACCAACAACCCCATCGACCATGCCGTGCGCGGCGTGGGCGTGAAATGGGTGCGCACGCTGGACCGCACGTATGACGTCGCACGCGTGCGCGCCACGATCGAAGAGGCGCTGACCACCGACATCAAGGGTCCCAAGGTCATCATCGCGCAGTCCGAATGCATGTTGAACAAGCAGCGCCGCATCAAGCCGCTGTTCAACAAGGCGGTCAAGGAAGGCAAGCGGGTGGTGAAGGAACGCTTTGGCGTGGACCCTGACGTCTGCACCGGCGACCACGCCTGCATCCGCCTGTCGGGCTGCCCGTCGCTGTCGGTGAAGGACAGCGGCGACCCCTTGAAGGAAGACCCGGTGGCGCACGTGGAAAGCAGCTGCGTCGGCTGCGGCAACTGCGGCGAAGTCGCCCATGCCGCGGTGCTGTGCCCGTCTTTCTACCGCGCCGACATCGTGCACAACCCGACGGGCGGCGACCGCTTCCTGGCCCGGGTGCGCGGTGCCGTCATCGGTTTCCTGCAACGCCGCCGCGCGGCGCGCCTGGCCCAATACGCCCTGTAAGGACGACAGCTTCATGAACCCGGTGGCACTGCAACAAGGCAACCCGATCAAGATCGCCATCCTGGCCATGGGCGGCCAGGGCGGCGGCGTATTGGCCGACTGGATCGTCGACATGGCCGAGCACGCCGGCTGGTGGGCGCAGACAACGTCCGTGCCGGGCGTGGCCCAGCGTACCGGCGCCACGATCTACTACCTGGAATTGCTGCCCGAAGCCGACGTGCAGCGCGCCGGCCGGCCGCCGGCCCTGGCGCTGATGCCCACCCCGGGCGACGTGGACCTGGTGGTGGCCGCTGAACTGATGGAAGGCGGCCGCGCCATCCAGCGCGGCTTGGTCACCCCGGAACGCACGGTGTTGCTTTCGTCGTCACACCGCAGCTACGCCGTCAGCGAAAAATCCGCGCCGGGCAACGGCATCGCCGATCCCAACAAGGTACTGGAGGCCGGCCGCGCCGCCGCCAAGCGCTTCCTGTGCTTCGACCTGCAAGACCTGGCGGACCGCGCCGGCAGCGTCATCAGCGCCAGCCTGTTCGGCGCGGTGGCCGGCAGCGGCGCCCTGCCCTTTTCCCGCGAAGACTTCGAAGCCACCGTGCGCCGCGCGGGGCTGGGCGTGGAAGCCAGCCTGCGCGCCTTCGCGCTGGGCTTCGACGCCGCTCACCAGGCCCCGGCCCAGCCGGCCGCCATCGACCTGACGCGCCCGGTGCCTGCCGTACCCGAGCGCGCCGCCAGCCCCAAGACCCAGGCCTTGCTGGACACCATCAAGCGCGACTTCCCCGCCTGTGCGCAGCCCATGCTGACGGCCGGGGTGCGCCGCCAGCTGGAATTCCAGGACGCCGCCTACGCCGCCGACTACCTGCGCCGCATGAAGACGCTGCGCGACCTGGACGCCCAACACGGCGGTGAGGCCCAACAGTGGGCGCTGACCTGTGCCGCGGCCCGCTACGTGGCCACGGCCATGGCCTACGACGACGTGATCCGCGTCGCCGACCTGAAGACGCGCGGCTCGCGCTTTGACCGCGTGCGCCAGGAAGTGGGCGCGCGCCCGGAACAGCTGGTCTTGACGACCGACTACATGCATCCGCGGCTGGAAGAGATCTGCGGGACCCTGCCCGTACGGATGGGGCGCTGGCTGGAAGGCTCCAAGGCCTTCGGCGGCTTTGTGGAACGCCGCCTGGGCAAGGGCCGCCTGATGCAAAGCAGCACGCTGGGCGGCTTCCTGATGCTGTATTCGCTGGCCGGCATGCGGCGCTTTCGCCGCAGCACGCTGCGCCACCAGATCGAATCCGCCGGCCTGGAACAGTGGCTGGACCTGATCGCGCGCCTGGCGCCGCAGGACTACGCCCTGGCCGTCGAAACCGTCAATTGCCGCCGCCTGGTCAAGGGCTATAGCGACACGCATGTGCGCGGCGGCGGCAAGTACCGCCAACTGATCGCCGCGGCGGCGCAACTGGTGGGCCGCCCCGATGCCGCCGACACCTTGCGCGCCCTGCGCGACACCGCGCTGGCCAACGAGAAGTGCGGCCCCATGGAACGCCAGCTGGCTGACAAGCTGGCCGCCTGACAAGAACACAGAAAGAGACAACCGCCGTGCAGACACTCAAACTGATCGTCCGGGAAGTCCGGCAAGAGTCGCCGCTGATCCGATCCTTCCGCCTGGCGCGCGAGGACGCCGGCCCGCTGCCCGCCTTCGGGCCGGGCGCGCACCTGAAGGTGACGGTGCCGGGCCTGCGCGACCCGCGCTGCTATTCGCTGGTGCAATTGGCGCCCCAGGCCGGGCAATTCGCCCAGCCTGTGGAATACCGGCTGGGTGTGCGGCTGGAAGAATCCAGCCAGGGCGGATCCCGCCACATGCATGGGCTTGCCGAAGGTGACGTACTGACGGTCGAAGGCCCGAAGAACGATTTTCCGCTGCATGAATCGCCTGCGGGCGACGAGCCCGTGGTGCTGATCGCGGGCGGCATCGGCATCACGCCGGTGGCATCCATGGCCGCCGCGCTGAAAGCCGCCGGCCGCGACTTTCATCTGCATTACTGCGGACGCAGCAAGGACCAATTGGCCTTCCTGCCCGAACTTGCCGCCTTGGCGGGCGACGCCCTGACCGTGCATGCCGACGACGACCCCTCATGCCGCTTCGACCTGCAAGCGTTGCTGGCCGCGGCCTCGCCGAAGCAGCACCTGTACGTCTGCGGCCCCAAAGGGCTGATCGACGCCGTCATCCACGAGGCCCGCGCGCGCCACTGGCCCGACGCCCACATCCATTTCGAACTGTTCGTCACGGCCGCCCCGCAGGCCGGCGACCAGCCATTCGAGGTTGAGCTGCGCCAATCGGGCCGCACGCTGACCATCCCCGCCGACAAGACCATCGTCGACGTCATGGAAGAAGAAGGCTGCGATCCGATGTTCGACTGCAAGCGCGGCGAGTGCGGCGTCTGCCAGGCCACGGTGCTGGAAGGCGAGCCCGACCACCGCGACTACTACCTCTCGGACACCGAGAAGGCCAGCGGCAAGATCATCCAGATCTGCATCTCGCGCGCGAAGTCGGCGCGTCTGGTGCTGGACCTCTAAGGCCGGACAAGGAAGCGACCATGGCCAAATACCGCGATAACCCCGACGCCATCCGCGCCCTGTTGCGCGATACCGAAGTCCACAAGGACCTGTTCATCGACCAGGAACTGTTCGACCTCGAGATGGAGCGGCTATACGCCAACACCTGGGTCTACGTCGGCCACGACAGCCAGGTGCCCAATCCGGGCGACTACATCACCACCACCGTGGGCAACCAGCCCGTGGTGATGGTTCGCCACAGCGACAAGAGCGTGCGCGTGCTGCACAACCGCTGCCCGCACAAGGGCACGATGGTGGCGGGCGATGCCTGCGGCAACACCGGCAAGTTCTTCCGCTGCCCGTATCACGCCTGGACCTTCAAGACGGACGGCAGCCTGCTGTCGATCCCGCTGAAGAAGGGCTACGAGAACACCGGGCTGGAGAACTGCGAAGCCAGCCAGGGCATGGCGGCCGTCAAGGACGTGAAGAACCATCGCGGCTTCGTCTTCTGCCGCCTGAATCCGGAAGGCCAGTCCTTCGAGGACTTCTTCGGCGAATCACTGTCCACGCTGGACAACATGGTCGACCGTTCGCCCGAAGGCCGGCTGGAAGTGGCAGGTGGCGTGCTGCGCTACATGCACCGCTGCAACTGGAAGATGCTGGTCGACAACCAGACCGACACCTGCCACCCCATGGTGGCGCACGAATCGTCGGCCGGCACGGCCGTGAAGGTCTGGGAACAGGCGCCGGAAGGCACGCCCAAACCGATGGCGGTGGAACTGTTCGCGCCCTTCATCTCGCCTTACGAGTTCTTCGAGAACATGGGCATCCGCGTGTGGGAAAACGGGCACGGCCACACGGGCGTGTCGGACTCCATCCACGCGTCCTACTCGGGCGTGCCCGGCTATTGGGACGCGATGGTCGCCGCCTATGGCGAGGAGCGCGCCAAGCAGATCCTGGGCGACGTGCGTCACAACACCGTGTACTTCCCCAACATCATGGTGAAGGGCCCCATCCAGACGCTGCGAGTATTCAAGCCCATCGCCGCGGACCGCACGCTGGTCGAATCGTGGACGTTCCGCCTGGTAGGCGCTCCCGACCTGCTGCTGGAACGCACGCTCATGTACAACCGGCTGATCAATGCGCCCACCTCGGTTGTTGGCCACGACGACCTGGAAATGTACGAACGCGCGCAAGACGGCCTGAATTCCCGCGCGCGCGACTGGGTGAACGTGGGCCGGCTGTACACGCCCGACGAAATCGACCAGAAGAACGTCACCACCAATGGCACCAATGAATGGCAGATGCGCAACCAGTACCGCGCATGGGGCCGCTACATGACCGGACCGGAGTCGGTATGAGCGCAAGCGACCGCGAGTTGATCGATTTTGTCTACGCCGAGGCGCGCCTGCTGGACGAGCTGCGCTTCGAGGACTGGCTGGACCTGTACACCGAAGACGGCTACTACTGGATGCCGCTGGCGCACGGTCAGACGGACCCAAAGCTGCACGCCTCGCTGATGTACGAAGACAAGCTGCTGCTGCGCGTGCGCGTGGAACGGCTGGCCGGCCAGCGCACGTTTTCGCAGCAGCCGAAAAGCCGTTGCCACCACCTGCTGCAGGCGCCCACGGTCGAACACGGCCATCCCGACTCGGCGCCCGCCGAAGGCCACCACGTCGTGCGCACCGCCTTCCACTACGTCGAAACCCGCCAGGACGCCCAGACGCTCTACGCCGGCTGGACCACGCACCATCTGGTGGAGCAGGACGGCGCCCTGCGTATCCGCCTGAAGCGCGTTGACCTCGTCAACTGCGACGCCGCGTTCGGCAACATCCAATTGTTCATGTAGGAGCGGCTTGTGAACACGACCGTCCACCAGGCTTTCCGCGACACCGCGTCGCGCCACGGCGCCCAGCCCTTCCTGTGCATCCTGCCGGAAACGGCAGCCGCCTATGGCATCGAAGTCGGCGAACTGGCCTACGCCCGAGCCGCAGACGCCATCGAGACGCTGCGCGCCGCTTATGCCCGCGCCGGCTATGGCCACGGCCACCGCGCCGGCCTGCTGCTGGAGAACCGCCCGTCGTTTTTCCTGCACTGGTTCGCGTTGAATGCGCTGGGCGTATCGGTCGTGCCGATCAACCCCGATCTGCGCGCGGCCGAACTGGAATACCTGACCGGCCACTCCGAGATCGCGCTGGCCGTCGCCTTGCCGGAACGGCACGCCGACCTGCTGGCGGCCGCCGCACGCGCCGGCCGCCCCTTGCGCGTGATGGGTCCGGACGACGCGCCGCCCGCCGCGCCCTTTGCCGCTCCGCTGGGCGACACTGCCCCGACCGAACTGAGCGAATGCGCGTTGCTGTACACGTCCGGCACCACCGGCCGCCCCAAGGGCTGCATCCTGCCGAACCGCTACTTCCTGCACGCGGGCGGCTGGTACGCCCGCATCGGCGGACTGGCCGCCTTGCGTCCCGGCCAGGAGCGCATGCTGACCCCGCTGCCGCTGGTCCACATGAACGCGATGGCCTATTCGGCCATGGCCATGATGCTGACGGGCGGCTGCCTGATCCCGCTGGACCGCTTCCATCCCAAGACCTGGTGGGGCAGCGTGCGGGATTCCGGCGCCACCGTGCTGCATTACCTGGGCGTCATGCCCGCCATCCTGATGAAGGCGCCGCCGTCCGACGGCGACCTGCAACCCGCCATCCGCTTCGGCTTCGGCGCAGGCGTGGACCGCAAGCTGCACGCCCCGTTTGAGGCCCGCTTCGGCTTTCCGCTGCTGGAAGCCTGGGCCATGACCGAAACCGGCGCCGGCGCCGTCATCATCGCCAACCAGGAGCCGCGCCACATCGGCACCAGCAGCTTCGGCCGCGAGGAAGACGACGTGCAAGTGCGCATCGTGACCGACGCCGGCCAGCCGGCCGCCACCGGCGAACACGGCGAATTGCTGGTGCGCCATGCGGGCGACGACCCGCGCTACGGTTTCTTCGCGGGCTACCTCAAGGACGAGGCCGCCACCGCCGAAGCCTGGCAGGACGGCTGGTTCCACACGGGCGACATCGTCCGCCGCGAGGACGACGGCGCGCTGCGTTTCGTCGATCGGAAGAAGAACGTGATCCGCCGCAGCGGCGAGAACATCTCGGCCGTGGAAGTCGAAAGCGTGCTGATGCAGCATCCGCTGGTCAAGGCCGTGGCGGTGGCCGCCGTGCCCGACGCCGTGCGTGGCGACGAAGTGCTGGCCTGCGTCGTGCCGGAATCGCTGCCCGCCGGCGATGCAGGCATCTCCGATGCCGCACGCAGCATCGTGCAGTGGTGCCTGGAACAACTGGCGTACTACAAGGCGCCCGGCTACGTTGCCTTCGTGGACAGCCTGCCGCTCACCACCACCAACAAGATCCAGCGCGGCGAGATGAAGGCGCTGGCGCCCACCTTGCCCGGCACGGCGCGCTGCGTCGACACGACCGGCATGAAGAAACGCCAGGAGGCGCCCCGATGAGCCGCCTGGGCTATGACGGCATTGTGGCGGCCCTGCCCGTCACGATCCCGTACGAGCGCTATTCCACGCACGCCGCCCACTGGTGGCTGGGGCGCGCACTGGGCGCGCTGATCCGGCAGTCCGGCGTGGCCAAGGCGGACGTAGACGGCCTGTGCGTGTCCAGTTTCACGCTGGCGCCCGATACCGCCGTGGGCCTGGTCCAGCATCTGGGCATGAGCCCACGCTGGCTGGACCACATCCCGATGGGCGGCGCCAGCGGCGTGGCGGCCCTGCGCCGCGCGGCCCGCGCCGTACAGGCCGGCGACGCGAACATCGTGGCCTGCATCGCGGGCGACACCAACCATGTGGATTCCTTCCGCAACACCGTCAGCCAGTTCTCGCGCTTTGCGCAGGACGCCGTGTATCCCTACGGCGCCGGCGGCCCCAACGCCAGCTTCGCGCTGCTGACCACGAACTACATGCGCACGACCGGCGCCACGCGCGAAGACTTCGGCAAGCTGTGCGTGGCGCAGCGCGACAACGCACTGCGCTATCCGCACGCGCTGATGAAAAAGCCGCTGACGCTGGCCCAATACCTGGACGCCCGCGTCATCACCGACCCGATCCATCTGTTCGATTGCGTGATGCCCTGCGCGGGCGCCGATGCCTTTCTTGTCATGCGCGAGGCCCAGGCGCGCACGCTGAACCTGCCGTACGCCCGCATCCTGTCCACCATCGAACGCCACAACGCCTGGATCGACGATCCCATCCAGACGCGCGGCGGCTGGACCATGGACATCGACGAGCTCTATAGCCAGGCCGGCGCCGCGCCCGCCGACATGGACTTCCTGCAAGCCTATGACGACTACCCGGTCATCAACCTGATGCAGATCGAAGACCTGGGCTTCTGCGCAAAAGGCGCCGCCCCCGCCTTCATCCGCGACAACACCTTCACCGTGGACGGCAGCTTCCCGTTCAACACCAACGGCGGCCAGCTGTCCGTGGGCCAGGCAGGCGCCGCGGGCGGCTATCTGGGCATGGTCGAGGCGCTGCGCCAGCTGACCGGCGCGGCCGGCGGCACGCAGGTGGCCGATGCCCGCATCGGCATGGTCAGCGGCTTCGGCATGATCAATTACGACCGCGGGCTGTGCACCGCCGCGGCCATTCTGGCCAGGAGCGACGCATGACCGAGCCGCTAGCCAAACCGCCCCGGAAGAACCCGGTTGCGCGTACCCGCCAGCCCACGCTGCCGCCCGGCTGGCGCAGCCGCGGCGCATTGGGGCTGACCGCGGCCGCCGCCGAGGGCCGTTTCGACCTGCAAACCTGCGCCGACTGCGGCGCGGTGCAATACCCGCCCCGCGAAGTCTGCGGCCACTGCCTGTCCGAGCACCTGCCCTGGCGCCCGGCCGACCCCAACGGCGTGCTGCTGGTCAGCACCACCTTGCACCACAGCAACGACCTCTATTTCCGCGAACGCCTGCCGTGGCGCGTGGGCACCGTGCGCATGGACGCCGGCCCCTCGGTCGTGGCCCACGTGCACCAGGACTGCGCCGACGGCGCCCGCGTGCGGCTGGCGCTGAAGCTGGATCGCAGCGGCCAGGCCGTGATGATCGCCCTGCCAGAAAGGAACACCCCGAACATGGAAGACGACAAGACCCTGCGCGAGACCTCGTGCGACCCGAAGTTCCGTCGGGCCCTGGTCACGGACGGCAAGTCCGCGGTGGGCCAGGCCGTGGCGCGCGCCCTGCTGGATGCGGGCTGCCCCACCGTGTTCCTGGGCGATCCGCAGGCCTGGAAGCGCGACGACGCCTTCGACGCCCTGGCCGCCGACCCGCGCGTGCAAACCGTCGTGATGGACGTTACCGACACGGATTCCGTCGAACGCGTGGCCGCCTCCATCGGCGGCAAGGTCGAGATCCTGGTGAACACGGCCGATCTGGAACGTGAAGGCGGCCTGCTGGGCCGCAAGGACGTGAACACCGCGCGCGACGCCATGGATGTGAACGTGCTGGGCCTGATGCGACTGGCGCAGTGCTTCGGCCCGGCCTTGTGCGGCCGCGCTGCCGACGGCGTAAACAGCGCCACCGCCTGGGTCAACGTGCTGTCCATCTACGCGCACATGAACCTGCCGGCACGCGGCATGTGGTCGGCATCCAAGGCTGCCGCACTGTCCTTGGCCCAATGCCTGCGCGCCGAGATGCGCGGCGCGGGCGTGCGTGTGGTGAACGTGTTCCCCGGTCCGGTGGACCACGAATGGGAGCAACGCACGCCCCCGCCGCGCGTGGCCCCCGCCGCGATCGCGGCCGCCATCGTGCGCGCGCTGAAGGACGGCGTCGAAGACGTCTACGTTGGCGACGTGGCGCAGGAATTCCGCGCCCGGCTGGCCGAAAACCCCAAGGGACTGGAACGGGAACTGGGCGCCTGACGGCCCCCCCGACAACGCACGAACCAAGAGGAGCAACAGCATGAGCCAGAACATTCTTGCCCAATTCATGTCGGAACTCGTGTCGGGCCGCATCGGCCTGGTGGACCTGACCGAGACCCTGACGCCGGAATTCCCCACCATCGTGCTGCCGCCGGAGTTCGGCCAGGCCTGGCCCTTCCGCATGGAAGAGATCTCGCGCTATGACGAGCGCGGCCCCGCCTGGTACTGGAACAACTTCTCGTGCTCGGAACACACAGGCACCCACTTCGATGCGCCGGCCCACTGGGTCACCGGCAAGGACCAGCCCGACAACACGGTGGACACGATCCCCATCGAGTCCTTCATCGCCAGCGCCTGCGTCATCGACTGTTCCGCCGAAGCGCGCGACAACCCCGACTTCCTGCTGACCATCGATTTCGTGAAGGCCTGGGAAGAAAAGCACGGCCGCATCCCGGCACGCTCGTGGGTGCTGATGCGCACCGACTGGTCCAAGCGCGCCAAGCCCGCCGAATACCTGAACATGCAGGCGGACGGTGCGCACTCGCCCGGCCCCGACGCGGACGTCGTGCCATGGCTGATCAAGGAACGCGACGTGCACGGCTTCGGCACCGAATCCGTGGGCACCGACGCCGGCCAGGCCCATCACCTGAATCCGCCCTACCCCTGCCACTACTACATGCACGGCAACAACCGCTACGGTCTGCAATGCCTGACGAACCTGGATCAGCTGCCGCCCACCGGCGCGGTGATCTTTTCGGCGCCGCTGAAGATCCGCAGCGGCTCGGGCAGCCCCCTGCGCGTGCTGGCGCTGGCGCCCAAGGCCTGACCGGCCGCGGCCACAACCAACAAAGGGAATCCATGACACAAGCGAATGTTGCCCTCGTCACCGGCGGCAGCGCCGGCATCGGGGCGGAAATCTGCCGCAGCATGCTGGACGCGGGCTATGAAGTGATTTCGATGGCGCGCCGCGCGGCCGACTTCAGCCATCCTCGCCTGCACAACATGCAGGTGGACCTGCTGGACGCCGCCGCCACCGCCCAGGCCGGGCAGGAAGCCGCCGCCAAGTTCCCCATCAGCCACGTTATCCACAACGCCGGCGTCATCTGGCCCAACCTGCTGCCGCAGGTCACGCAGGAAGAACTGCACGGCCTGACCCAGATCCACCTGGGCGCGGCGATTGCCCTGGTGCAGGCGGCATTGCCCGGCATGCAGGAACGCAAGTTCGGCCGCATCGTAATGATGTCCTCGCGCGGCGCGCTGGGCCTGCCCACGCGCACCGCCTATTCGGCCACCAAGGCCGGCATGGTCGGCATGGCGCGCACCTGGTCGCTGGAACTGGCGCCGTACGGCATCACGGTCAACGTCGTGGCGCCCGGCCCTATCCAGACGGACATGTTCTATGAAGTGATCGAACCCGGTAGCGAACGCGAAAAGCAGCTGGCCAACGGCATCCCGGTCAAGCGCCTGGGCCGTTCGGACGACGTCGCGCGCGCCGTGATGTTCTTCGCGGACCCCGCCAACAGCTTCGTCACCGGACAGACGCTGTTCGTCTGCGGCGGCGCCAGCGTCAGTTCCATCACCATCTGAGTCCGCATTCCAACCGCTCCTTCGGGTTTTGACGGATAGGTAAGCACGGGGACCGGGTCTACAGTGCTGAGCCTTGCCCCATAGAAAGTTTAAGCAACAAGTAATTCCCGCAGTTCCCCGTTTTCTCCGTTTTCAAGTCGCACGCCCATTGCTCCCTATCCGGAGGTTTTGCCATGCTGTCGAAGAAACTCCCCCTGGCCGCGGCCGCCGCCGTCGCCGCCCTGTTCGCCCTGCCCGCCCTCGCCCAAGTCAAGGTCGGCGTGGTCACGTCTTCCACCGGACCGACCGCGCTGGTCGGCATTCCGCAGAAGAACACCGTGCCGCTGCTGCCCAAGAAGATCGGCGACCTGACGGTGGAATACATCTCGCTGGACGACGCCAGCGATTCCACCAACTCGGTCACCGCCTTCAAGAAGCTGATCTCGGAGCAGAACGTGGACGCGCTGATCGGCCCGTCGGGTTCACCCAACGCGATGGGCGTGATCCAGTTCGCGGCCGAAGCAGGCGTGCCGATGCTGGCGCCGGTGGGCACGGCGGCCGTCGTGCTGCCCATGAACGACCAGAAGAAGTGGGTGTTCAAGACCACGCAGAACGACGACATCATCGCCCGCGCGCTGGTGGACCACATGGTCAAGACGGGCGTGAAGACGGTCGGCTTCATCGGCCTGAACGATCCCTACGGCGAGAACTGGTACAAGGTCTTCTCGGGCCTGGCCACCGAGAAGGGCATCAAGGTCACCGCCAATGAACGCTACCTGCGCTTCGACAGCTCGGTCACGGGCCAGGCGCTGAAGATCCTGGCCGCCAAGCCGGACGCCGTGCTGGTGGCCGCCCCCGGCGCCGCCAGCGTGCTGCCGCAGACGACCCTGTTCGATCAAGGCTACAAGGGCAAGTTCTACCAGACCCACGGCGCCGCGCTGCCCGACTTCCTGAAGCTGGGCGGCAAGAAGGTCGAAGGCACGGTGCTGGCCGCCAGCCTGATGCTGGTGCTGCCCGAAATGCCGGACAGCAACCCGTCCAAGAAGGTCGCCAGCGACTACATCGCGGCCTACGAAAAGCTCAACGGCTCCAAGCCCGCCACCTTCGGCGCCAACGTCTACGACGCCGGCCTGCTGCTGGAAAAGGCCGTGCCGCTGGCGGAAAAGGCCGGCAAGCCGGGCACCAAGGAATTCCGCAGCGCCCTGCGCGACGCGCTGGAACAGACCAAGGAGCTGGTGGGCACGCAAGGCGTCTACAACATGAGCGCGGCCGACCACAGCGGCTTCGACGACCGCGGTCGCGAACTCATCACCGTGAAGGACGGCAACTGGGCGCTCGTCAAGTAAGGCCTTAACCGCAACGCGGACGGCGCACACCGTCCGCGTTGCGCGGGCCGCCTTCGGGCCGCCCGGCATTTCCCGTCCCTGTCGGAATTTCGCATGAATGCTCAGATCGCCTTGATACTTGGGCAGGACGGCATCACCAACGGCGCGATCTACGCGTTGCTGGCGTTGTCGATCCTGCTGGTCTTTACCGTTACCCGCGTGCTGTTCATCCCCCAGGGCGAATTCGTCGCCTTCGGCGCGTTGACCATGGCGGCCATCCAGGCCGGCAAGCCCGTGCTGCTGGTCTGGCTGCTGCTGGCGTTCGCGCTGGCCGAAGCGGCTGCCGACCTGGTGGCGCGCGCCAAGCGTCCGGGCCGCGCCCGCGGCCTCTGGCGCATCGCGGCCAAGGCGATCTATCCGCTGGTGCTGGCGGCGCTGTTCTATCGGCTGCCGCTGGCGCAATTGCCCATGTCGGTGCAGGCGCTCTTGACCTTGCTGCTGGTGGTGCCGATGGGCCCGCAGCTGTACCGTCTGTTCTACCAGCCCATCGCGTCGGCCTCGACACTGGTGCTGCTGATCGTGTCCATCGCCGTCCATCTGGCGCTGGTCGGCCTGGGCCTTCTGGCTTTCGGCGCCGAAGGGGCGCGCACCGCGCCCTTCAGCGACGCCAGCCTGGCACTCGGCCCCATCAACATCAACAGCCAGGCCCTGTGGGTGGTGGCGGTGTCGGTGGTGCTCATCATCGTGCTGTACCAGTTCTTTGAACGCTCGATGTACGGCAAGGCGCTGCGCGCCGCCGCCTTCAACCGGCTGGGCGCACGGCTGATGGGCATTTCCCCCATCTTCGCCGGTCGCGCCACCTTCTTCCTGGCCGCGCTGATCGGCACGGTGTCGGGCATCCTCATCGCCCCCATCACCACCATGTACTTCGACTCCGGCTTCATGGTCAGCCTGAAGGGCTTCGTAGGCGCCATCATCGGCGGTCTGGTCAGCTATCCGCTGGCCGCGGCCGGCGCCATCCTGGTGGGCCTGATCGAAGCCTTCTCGTCATTCTGGGCCAGCGCCTACAAGGAAATCATCGTATTCACGCTGATCATCCCCGTGCTGCTCTGGCGCTCGCTGAAAAGCCATCACGTCGAGGAAGAAGACGAATGAACCCCCGCATCATCCTCTTCGTATTCCTGGCGCTGCTGGCGCTGGGGCCGCTGGCCTTGCCGCCGTTCTACGTGACCCTGCTGAACTACATCGGCCTGTATGCGCTGGTGGCGCTGGGCCTGGTGCTGCTGACCGGGGTGGGCGGACTCACCAGCTTCGGGCAGGCTGCCTTCGTGGGCGTGGGCGCCTACACCACGGCGCTACTCACCACCCGCGCCGACACCCTGCCGACGTGGCTGGCCTGGCTGGGCGCCTCCCCCTGGCTGACCTTGCTGGCCGGACTGGTGCTGACGCTTTTCATCGCCTGGCTGCTGGGCGCCATCACGCTCAAGCTGTCGGGCCACTTCCTGCCGCTGGGCACCATTGCCTGGGGCCTGTCGCTGTATTTCGCCTTCGGCTCCGTCGAAGGCCTGGGCGGCCACACCGGCATCCCGGACATCCCCGCCATCAACGTGTTCGGCTGGTCGCTGAACCAGGGCGGCAGCATCTATTACCTGATCTGGGCGTTCCTGCTGATTGCCGTATGGTCCACGCAGAACCTGCTGGATTCACGCGAGGGCCGCGCCATCCGCGCGCTCAAGGGCGGGCGCGTGATGGCGGAGTCGATGGGCGTGGACACGGCACGTTCGCGCATGGTGATCTTCATCATCGCCGCGCTGCAGGCCTGCGCCTCGGGCTGGCTGTACGCGCACATGCAGCGCTTCGTGAACCCCAACCCGTTCGGCCTGCAGATGGGCATCGAATACCTGTTCATGACCGTCATCGGCGGCGCGGGGCAGGTCTGGGGCGCGCTGGTTGGCGCAGGCGTGTTCACCGTGCTCAAGCAATGGCTGCAGGACTGGATGCCCAAGCTGCTTGGCCAGACCGGAAACTTCGAGGTCATCGTCTTCGGTTTTGGCATGGTGTTGCTGCTGCACCGTGCGCGCAGCGGCCTGTGGCCGGTGCTGACGCGCTGGATCCGCGTGAAGAAGCCCGTGCGCCGCGTGGACATGGATGCCGAACCCCTGCCCCGCAAGCCGATGCCGCCACGCGGCGAGGTCGTGCTCAAGGCCGTGGACGTGACGCGCAAGTTCGGCGGCCTGGTCGCCAACAACGCCATGAACCTGGAAATCCGGGCGGGCGAGATCCTGGCGCTGATCGGCCCCAATGGCGCCGGCAAGAGCACGATGTTCAACCAGATTTCGGGCGTGGACACGCCCACCTCGGGTCAAGTCACGCTGCTGGGCCAATCGGTGGCGGGCGTCGGCGCGCGCAAGATCGCGCGGCTGGGCCTGTCCCGCACCTTCCAGCACGTGCGCCTGCTCTCGCGCATGAGCGTGCTGGAAAACGTTGCCATCGGCGCCCACCTGCGCGGACATCGCGGCGTGCTGCCGGCCGCCTGGCGGCTGGACCGCCCCGAAGAATCCCGCCTGCTGGCCGAAGCGGCACGGCAGGTCGAACGGGTGGGGCTGGGCAAGCATTTGCATGACGAAGCCGGCTCGCTGGCGCTGGGGCAGCAACGCATCCTGGAGATCGCGCGCGCCCTGGCCTCCGACCCCTGCATCCTGCTGCTGGACGAGCCCGCGGCCGGCCTGCGCTATCAGGAAAAGTGCGAATTGGCCGAACTCTTGAAGAAGCTGCGTGCGGAAGGCATGGCCATCCTGCTGGTCGAGCACGACATGGACTTCGTGATGGGCCTGGTGGATCGCGTGGTGGTCATGGACTTCGGCGAGAAGATCGCCGAAGGGCTGCCCGCCGAGATCCAGCACAACCCCGCGGTGCTGGAAGCCTATCTGGGCGGAGTGGAATGATGACTGCGAAACTGCTGGAAGTGCGCGACCTGCGCGTCGCCTACGACAAGGTGGAAGCCGTGTCGGGCATCAGCCTGACGGTGGGCGAAGGCCAGATCGTGACCGTGATCGGCCCCAACGGCGCCGGCAAGACCACTCTCCTGTCCGCCATCATGGGCGTGCTGCCCTCGACCGGCCAGATCGTGTTCGGCGGCAAGGCCCAGGCGCACGCCGAGATCGAGGAAATGGTGGCGGCTGGCATGAACCTGGTGCCTGAAAAGCGCGAGCTCTTCGCCGAAATGACGGTGGAAGACAACCTGATGCTGGGCGCGTTCCACCGCTTCCGTTGCGGCCTGCGCGACCAGGACAAGACGCTGGCCGAGGTCTACGAGCTATTTCCCCGCCTGAAGGAGCGCCACGCCCAGTTGGCCGGCACGCTGTCCGGCGGCGAACGCCAGATGCTGGCCGTGGGCCGTGCGTTGATGGCCAAGCCACGGCTCTTGATGCTGGACGAACCCAGCCTGGGGCTGGCGCCGCGCATCGTGCGGGAAGTGTTCCGCATCGTCGCACGGCTGCGCGAGATGGGCGTGTCGATCCTGCTGATCGAACAGAACGCCCGCGCGGCCCTGCAAGTGGCCGACTACGCGTACGTGCTGGAGACCGGCACCGTCACGCTGGAAGGCCCGGCGGCGGAAGTCGCGGTGGATCCGCGTGTCGTCGAGGTGTATCTGGGGCTGGGGCACGGCGCGCCAGCGGCGGCGCCCGCCTGAGGCCCGCGCCTGCAGGGCATGCGCCTACGCGACGCCGCGCCGACGGTCGCGGCGGTAGAGCGCATAACCCACGGGCCACATCGCCGCCACCATGAAGGTCGCCGCCGGGTTCGTCAGGCGGTAGGCCTGGACGGCCGTAGGCACGCCGGAGTGCTTCAGGTGCAGCCGGAAACGCGTGTAGCGCGCGGCCGCCATGATGAATTCGCGCGGCCGGAAGCGGAAGAATTCCAGGTGGTGCTGCAGCATGTCCCAGGCCAGCAGGTAGAGGCCCTGCGCGTTGTTGGCCACCGACACGGCGCCCTGGCTCAGCCCGCCCGGCGTGTCATGATAGGTGCGCACCACGCGGTTGATGAAGCGGCTGAGATAGCCCGCGCGCGCCACCGCCCACCACACCAGGCTTTCCGGCACGAAACCCGCCACATCCTCGGGAAATGGATATTTTCTGAGGATGTCGGTGCGCATACAGCCGAATTTCTCGCCTTTGATGCGATAGCGGAAATACACGTCCACCGCCGTGCTGTCGAACACGTCCTGCGGATAGCGGTCGCCGACGATCGTGCCGTCGGGGCGCGCGCACAGGCCGGTGACGGCCACATAGGAATCGCGCCGTGCGGGCGGAATGCTTTCCCAGGCGTCCTTGAAGGTAGCCAGCGCGTCGGGAGGCATTTCGTCGTCGCTGTCCAGGCCGACGATCAGTTGGCCGCGCGCTTCCCGCACGCCGCGGTTGAACGCGGTTTTCTTATGTTGGTTGTTCTGCCAGACGTAGCGGATCGGAAAATCGGCGCGCGTCTGCCAATCCAGGATGGAATCGTGGGTGTTGTCGGTGGAACCATCGTCCACCACCACCCATTCGAAGTCCCTGAATGTTTGCCGGGAAAGCGATTCATACACCCGGTGCAGCGTACCCGCCCGGTTGTAGGTGGGCGTCAGAACGGTGAAAAACGTTGGTGTATCGGTCATGCCTGCTATGCCCCTTTGCGATCTCCGTGACACCGCTGCGGTCTTGGTCTTAACTGTTTTCGCCTGAAGTGTAGGGGATATGCCTGCGTTAACCGATGCCGACCCATTCGAATTTGCAATCAAATCTGTCAACCCCTGCATTTTTTGACGGGTATTCGGGACCTTTAAGCGTTGGGGCGCGCGCGGGAGTGGCGTAAACTCGGGCGGCCAAATCCGGAATGCCTATGGAAGCTTCGACCGTCCAGCTCAATGACATCGCCTTGTTCGTAGAGGTTGCCAAGCGCAAGAGCTTCAGCCTGGCCGCGCGCGCGCTGGACATGCCCACGTCGACGCTCTCGCGCCGCATCAACGAACTGGAACGCGCAATCGGCTTGCGGCTGATCAACCGCAATACCCGCAGGCTGGACCTGACCGAGGCTGGGGCGGCTTATATGCGCCGCTGCCAGGGCCTGATCGACGAAGCCCGCCTGGCGCACGAGCAGTTGCTGTCGCTGTCCGGCGGCCCGTCCGGCAACCTGCGCGTGTCCATGCCCTACAGCCTGGCGATCTGGCTGCTGCCGGAAACCATCAACGATTTCACCGACCGCTATCCTGAAGTGGAGTGCGAGTTCGACCTGAGCATGATGACCGCGTCCGATGCGCAAGGCACCCCGTTTGACGTGGTGCTGCGCTTTGGCCGCAACACCGACTATCCGCTGGCTGCCATCGACACGGGCAACGGCAACGGCAATGGCACGGCCGTGGCGCGCAGCGACGGCGCGGTGGTGCAGGAACTGGTGTCGCTGAACAATTACCTGTACGCCTCCGACCGCTACCTGGAACGCTACGGCGAACCCAAGACGCCCGCCGACCTGACGCAGCACCAATGCCTGCGCACCACCATCGACGACGCCCATTCGCACTGGACCCTGCACAACGGCACGGACAGCGAAATCGTGCCGGTCAGCGGCCATCTGGCCGCCAACAACATGAGCATTGCGGGCACGCTGGCGGGGTTGGATCTGGCCATCACGCGGATGCCCCACTGCCAGGCGCTGGACCCGATCATCAAACGCAATTCGCTGCGGCGCGTATTGCCGGGCTGGTCGGTGGACCCGATCTCGATCTACGTGATTTACCCGTCAAGCATCCAGCCGGCGAAAACGCGGGCATTCATGGATTTCATCAAGCCCAAGCTGGGGCCGGCGGTGGAGTGATGGCGCGCGGGTCGCTCGGGGGTTGCTCGGGGGTTGCTCGGGGGTTGCTCGGGGGTTGCTCGGGGGTTGCTCGGGGGTTGCTCGGGGGTTGCTCGGGGGTTGCTCGGGGGTTGCTCGGGGGTTGCTCGGGGGTTGCTCGATCGGGCCGCGCCCCAAAAGAAAAATCCCCGCACAGCTTGCGCCGTGCGGGGATTTTTCAGATCAGGGCGTTGATTAGACGCGCTTGATCTTTTCCAGCATCTTGAAAACACCCTTGGGCGACTTGACGAACAAGCGCTTGAAAGCCTTGCCCAAGCAACGGCGTTCCAGGGTGTTACGACGCACGCGTTTGCGTTCAGCCATGTTGATTCTCCTGTTGAATTTGCGGAAAGTGGCCCGCACAACCGGAAATAGGGCTGGCGGAAAAAATTCGGATAACTTGGCATTTTAGCCTGAAATCCTTGGGCTACGCCAATTGGGGCGGAAAGATAGGGTATAGGGCAGGAATGCTATCCGTCCCCAAGATCCCGGTCCCGTCCTGACGCCGCCTAGCCCGCCAGCGATTTCAGCCGTTCCAGCACCTGTTCCGCGCGCGGCAGCGGATCGACCGCGCCATAACCCAACGTGGACAGCGCCGCCGCCGCGTTGGCATAGCGCACGGCGTCTTCCCAGGAATCGCCCTGGCAGCGGCGCGCCAGCAGGCTGCCCGCGAAGCAATCGCCCGCCCCCGTGGCATCCACGGCGTCCACGCGCAAGGCTGCAACCGGCGTCCGGGTGCGCCCGTCGTCGATGATGGAGCCGTCCTTGCCCAGTTTCAGCACCACCACGCCCGCCGCACCGCCGTCGCGAATCCAGTCCAGCGTGCGTTCGGGGTCGTCATTGCCGGTCAGGTGCTGCATATCGTCCATGCTGGGCAGGAACACGTCGGCCTCGCGCATGGCTTCGCGCAGGACGGCGCGGGCGCGGTCCACCGGCCACAGCCGCAGGCGCAGGTTCGAATCCAGGCTGACCTGCGCGCCCGCGGCATGCGCGCGGGCGATGGCGGCGAACACGGTGTCGCAGGCGCTGGTGCTGATCGCCATGCTGATGCCCGACACGTGCAGGAAACGGCTGCGTTCGATCAGGCCGCTTTGCAGCAAGGCCGCGGTCATCAGGCTGGCGGCCGAGCCGCGGCGCAGATAGCTGAATGCGTGGCCGTCGGGGCCGTGCTGCACGAAATACAGCCCGGTGTGGGCGTCGTCGTCCGTCTGCACGCCCGTCGTGTCCACGCCTTCGGATTGCCATAAGTCCAGGAACTGCGCCCCGAACGCATCATTGCCCACGCGGGTCAGGTAGGCGCAGCGCGCGCCCTGGCGGGCAGCCGCGATGACCGCGTTGGACGTGTCGCCGCCAAAGCCCTGCAGATACTGCAACTGGCCCTTGTGCGTCTGGTTCAGTTCGACCAGCGGCTCGCCCAGCGCAACGATGTCGAAATCAGCCATGGGCGGCCTCGCGGGTTCGGGTGATCTGGGCAACCAGCGCCGCCGTGTCGCGCGCGGCGAACGCGGCCTTGTCGTACAGGTTGCTGCCGATGCCCACCAGCCCGGCGCCGGCCGCGAAGTACGTGCCCATGTTGTCCTGGGTGATGCCGCCCGTGGGGCAGAAGATCGTGTCCGGGTACACGGACTTCAGTGCGGCCAGGTGCTTGGGGCCGCCCGTGTCCGCCGGGAACACCTTCACCACGTCCACGCCGGCGCGGCGGGCGGCCAGCACTTCGGTGGGCGTGAACGCGCCCAGCAGGCACAGGGCATCGGCCGCGTGCGCCATGTCCACGATTTCGGTCGCCAAAGCGGGAGATACCAGGAAGTCGGCGCCGGCCACCAGCGCCTCGCGGGCCTGGGTTTCGTCCAGCACCGTGCCCACGCCCAGCAGCAGGCTGGCGCCGTGTTTGTCGCGCAGCGCGCGCACCAGGTCGGTCACGCCGGGAATCGTCCAGGTCAGCTCCAGCGTGGTGCAGCCTGCCGCCACGGCGACTTCGGCGGCATAGGCGGCGGTGGCCGCGTCCGTGTAGCGCAGCACGGGCACGACCCGGGCGGCCAACAGGGCGGATAGCTTGGAGGCAATGGGAGCGGATGCGGTCATGGAATTCCTCTGGGGCGGGCGGTCAGACGCCGCCGGACGATGCCGGCAGGACGGCGAGTTTGGCCGCGGCGGCATCGCGCAGCCGCAGCAAGGGATCGATATAGGCGGCTTGCGGGTCATCGCGTCGCCGGAACAGCAAGGTGCTGACGCTGACGCCCGCCACGGGCCGGCCGGCCGCATCGCACAGCGCCACACCGTAGCAGACGATGCCGGCTTCATTTTCCTCGTTGTCCATGGCGTAGCCGCGGGCGCGGTCCCCGTCCAGGACGGCCCGCAGGGCCGGCAGGCTGGTCACGGTGCCCGGCATGCGCGCCGGCAGCGGCAGGTCGCGCAGCAGGCGCTCGCGGGCGGCGTCGTCCAGGGCGGCCAGATAGGCCTTGCCGACCGCGCTGGAATGCAGCGCCACCGACGACCCCACGCGCGACACCATGCGCACCGGGCCCGGGCTTTCCAGCTTGTCTATATAGATCATCTCCTGGCCGGCAGGCACCGCCAGGTGCACGGTTTCGCCGGTGGCGTCGCGCAGGGCCTGCAGGTCGGGCGCCAGCGCGGCGCGCAGGTCGAACTGCGACCAGGCACGGCTGGCCAGGGACATCAGGCGCGTTCCCAGTCGGTAGACGCCGCCAGTTTCGGCCACCATGCCCTGCTCGGCCAGCGCGGCCACGATGCGATAGACGGTGGGGCGCGGGTAGCCGCAACTGCGCGCAAGCGAGGCGGCCGTCGGCGGCTGGGGCGCGTCGGCCACCGCCTGCAGCACGGTCATGAACTTGGCAAACGCCGCAGCGCCCGCGACCTTGGTTTCCGACAAGAACGTCCCCAAATAGTGGCAACCAGCCTTAACTATGAACACACAGAATTCGCAAGGCAAACAGCGCGAATGTCAGACGAATCTGCGATACTGTTTATTTGTACAGCTAGTTAGCCTATAACTGTCCATATTATGGACCATTGACTCACAATATAGGCAATTATTCCATATCGCCGCGCTCGAAACCAGCGAAGGGTTATCGCTCGGGCAGGCGGCTTCCTCAGGCTACGATACCGTCCATGAGCTCCCAAATCCGCATCGTTGGCGCACGCCAGAACAATCTCAAGAACCTGGACCTGACTATCGCCACCGGCGAATTGGTCGTTGTGACGGGCGTATCCGGGTCCGGCAAGAGTTCGCTGGCCTTCGACACGCTGTACGCCGAGGGGCAGCGGCGCTACGTGGAAACCTTCTCGCCCTATGCGCGCCAGTTCCTGGACCGCATGGACAAGCCGCAGGTGGACCGCATCGAAGGCATCCTGCCGGCCATCGCGATCGACCAGACCAACCCGGTGCGCAGCTCGCGCAGCACGGTCGGCACGATGACCGAACTGAACGACCACCTGAAGCTGCTGTTCGCGCGCGGCGCGCGGCTGTACTGCCGCGGCTGCGGCAAGGTGGTGCGCCGCGACACGCCGGACTCCATCTACCATTCGCTGGCCGAACGCGCCGCCGTGGCGGGGGATCCGCGTCTGGTCGTGACCTTCCCCATCGCCGTGCCCGCCAACTTCACCGAAGACGAAGTGCGCGGCTTTCTTGAGCAGCAGGGCTACACCCGCGTGCACGCCGAGGAAACCGCCGTGCCGCGCGCCACCGCCGCGGCCAAGGGCGGTAAAGCCGCCAAAGGCGCCAAGAAGGGCAAGGCCGCGAAGGACGCCGGCGAAGAACGCCGCATCCTGCACGTCATCCAGGACCGGTTCCGTTTTGCGGGCACCGAACGTGAACGCGTGATGGAAGCGCTGGACACCGCGCTGCGCATGGGCGCCGGGCACCTGGCCGTCTACGTGATGGACGCCGAAGGCGGCGACGCGGAAATCTGGAAATACAGCGACCGCCTGCATTGCGCCGACTGCAACATCGAATACACCGACCCGCTGCCCAGCAGCTTCTCGTTCAATTCGCCGCTGGGCGCCTGCGAATCCTGCCGCGGCTTCGGCCGCGTGATCGGCATCGATTTCGGCCTGGTCATCCCGGACGAGAACAAGACCCTGCTGGAAGGCGCGATCAAGCCGTGGACCACGCCGTCCTATAAGGAATGCCAGGACGAACTGCAGAAGTACGCGCCGCGCGCGGGCGTGCCGCTGGGTGTGCCCTGGAAGGCGATGAGCGAAGAGCACAAGCGCTGGGTGCTCTACGGCACCCCCGACTGGAAGGGCGGCAACGACGCCTGGAAGCACCAGTGGTACGGCGTGCAGCGCTTTTTCGACTGGCTCGAAACCAAGTCCTACAAGATGCACGTGCGCGTGTTGCTGTCGAAGTACCGCAGCTACACGCCCTGCCCCACCTGCAACGGCGCTCGCCTCAAACCCGACGCGCTGCTGTGGCGCCTGGGCACCAAGGAAGAAGCCGACACGGTGCTGCCGCCGGAAGACGGCCGCTACCAGCGCTTCATGCCGGTCGGCGCCAACTGGACGCGCGACCAGCTGAACCACCTGGGCGGCCTGTCGATCCATGACGTGATGCTGCTGCCCATCGAGCGGGTTCGGCGCTTTTTCGACGAGCTGTCGTTTTCGGGCGCGCTGGACGCGGCCACCGACCTGCTCATGACCGAAGTGCGCGCGCGCCTGAAGTTCCTGTGCGACGTGGGCCTGGGCTACCTGACGCTGGACCGCCAGAGCCGCACGCTGTCGGGTGGCGAAGTCCAGCGAATCAATCTGACGACCGCGCTGGGCACCTCGCTGGTGAACACGCTGTTCGTGCTGGACGAACCGTCCATCGGCCTGCACCCGCGCGACATGCACCGCGTGGTCGAAGTCATGCACCGGCTGCGCAACGCCGGCAACACGCTGGTGGTCGTGGAACACGATCCGCAGGTCATGGTGGCCGCGGACCGCATCATCGACATCGGCCCGGGCCCCGGCGAACGCGGCGGCTACATCGTTTTCGACGGATCGCCCAAGCAGCTGCGCGCCGCTGACACGCTGACGGGCAATTACCTGGGTGGGCGCCAGCGCGTGGAAGCGCCCCGTCCGATGCCGGTCGCCAAGAACACGCCGCGGCTGCTGCTGGAAGGCGTCAACGCGCACAACCTGAAGAATGTCTCGGTGGAGTTGCCGCTGGGCCGGCTGGTCTGCGTGACCGGCGTGTCCGGTTCGGGCAAGTCCACGCTGGTGCAGGACGTGCTGTACCCCGCCCTGCTCAAGCAAAAGGGCAAGCCGTCGGAAGCGCCCGGGGCGTTTGACCGCCTGTTGGGCGCCGAGCAGATCGCCGACGTCGTCATGGTGGACCAGACGCCCATCGGCAAGACGGCCCGCTCCAACCCCGCCAGCTATGTAGGCGCCTTCGACGCCATTCGCAAGCTGTTCGCCCAGGCCCCGCTGGCACGCGAACGCGCCTACACGGCCGGCACGTTCAGCTTCAACGGCGGCGACGGCCGCTGCCCGACCTGCGGCGGCACCGGCTTCGAGCACGTGGAAATGCAGTTCTTGTCCGACGTGTACCTGCGCTGCCCCGATTGCGACGGCAAGCGCTTCCGCCCCGAAGTACTGGAAGTGCGTGTCGAGCACCTGGGCAAGAGCGCGTCCATCGACGAAGTGCTGGCCATGACGGTCAGCGAAGCGCTGGACTTCTTCAAGGGTCTGCGCGACGTGCAGACGGGCCTGGCGCCGCTGGCCGACGTGGGCCTGGAATACGTGCGGCTGGGGCAACCCGTGCCGACGCTGTCGGGCGGTGAGGCGCAACGCTTGAAGCTGGCCGGCCACCTGGCCGAAGCCGCGCGCAGCGGCATCTCTACCGCCAAGGTCGCCAAGAAGGGCAGCCTGTTCCTGTTCGACGAGCCCACCACCGGCCTGCACTTCGACGACGTCGCGCGCCTGATGCGCGCCTTCCGCAAGCTGCTGGCCGCGGGCCACACCCTGCTGGTCATCGAACACAACCTGGACGTGATCCGCGCGGCCGACTGGCTGATCGACCTGGGCCCGGAAGGCGGCGACGCCGGCGGCCTAGTGCTTGGCGTGGGCACGCCTCAGGACTTGATGGACAACCCCAAGTCCCACACCGGCGCCGCGCTGCGCGACTACGAAGTCAGCATCCTGCCGGCCGACGTGGTCGTGACCAGCGACGCCGACGCGCAGGAAGTCGAGCAGGCCGGCCTGACGGCCCGCATCGCCGAACCCGCCGCGACGTATGGCCAAGCCAACGGCGCAGGGGAAGGCACGCCGCTGCAATCCGTGATGCGTGCGCGCCGCCAGGGCAACATGGCGATCGAAATCCGCAACGCGCGCGAACACAATCTGAAGAACATCAGCGTCGAGATCCCCCACGACAAGTTCACCGTGATCACCGGCGTGTCCGGTTCGGGCAAGTCCACCCTGGCCTTCGACATCCTGTTCAACGAAGGCCAGCGCCGCTACCTGGAGTCGCTGAACGCCTACGCGCGCGCCATCGTGCAACCGGCGGGCAAACCGGACGTGGACGCCATCTTCGGCATCCCGCCCACCGTCGCCATCGAACAGCGCACCAGCCGCGGGGGCCGCAAGTCCACCGTGGCCACGATGACGGAAATCCACCATTTCCTGCGCCTGCTCTATGTGAAGCTGGGCACGCAGTACTGCCCGGACTGCAACGTGGCCGTCGAACCGCAGAACACGGACCAGATCGTGGCCCGCCTGCTGCGCGACCACAAGGGCGAGCACATCGGCCTGCTGGCTCCGCTGGTCACCGCCCGCAAGGGCTATTACACGGACCTGGCCAAGTGGGCCGGTTCCAAGGGCCATACGCATCTGCGCGTGGACGGCGAGTTCATCCCAGTGGCCCCGTGGCCGCGCCTGGACCGCTATAAGGAACACACCATCGAACTGCCCGTGGCGGACGTGGTGGTCGACCCGGCCAACGAGGCTGACCTGCGCGCCGCGGTCAAGAGCGCGCTGGAAAACGGCCAGGGCGTGATGTCGGTAGTGTGGCCGGTGAACAAGCTGCACGAAGCGTTGAACAGCGAATTGCAGCAGCAGCATTTCTCGGTCAAGCGCGCGTGCCCGTCTTGCGGCACCAGCTTCCCCGAACCCGATCCGCGCCTGTTCTCGTACAACTCCAAGCACGGCTGGTGCACGGGCTGCTTCGGCACGGGCCTGCAATTGCAAGGCTTCGACGAAGAGCAGACCGGCGAGGAAACCGCCTGGAACGCCTGGTATGAAGGCGAGGCCAAGGCCTGCACGCAATGCGACGGGCAGCGCCTGAATCGCGTGGCGCGCGCCGTGCGCTGGCGCGACAAATCCATCGCAGAACTGGCGTCGCTGCCCGTGTCGGATGCGCACACGTTCTTCACCGGACTGGTGGCGCGCGGCCGCGAAGGCGAGATCGCCCGCGACATCCTCACGGAAATCCGCGGACGCTTGAACTTCATGCAGGAAGTCGGGCTGAACTACCTGGCGCTGGACCGCGCCGCCCCGACGCTGTCAGGCGGCGAGGCGCAGCGCATCCGGCTGGCCGCGCAGTTGGGCTCCAACCTGCAGGGCGTCTGCTACGTGCTGGACGAGCCCACCATCGGCCTGCATCCGCGCGACAACCGCATCCTGCTGAACGCGCTGGCCCGCCTGGAAGAAAACGGCAACACGCTGGTGGTGGTGGAGCACGACGAAGACACGATCCGCCGCGCCTCGCACGTGATCGACATCGGACCGGGCGCGGGCATCCGCGGCGGCCGCGTGGTCGCGGAAGGCTCCGTGCAGGACCTGATGGATGCGCCGGAATCCGTCACCGGGCGTTATCTGAAAACACCGCTGCAACATCCGCTGCAAGGGCGCCGCGCGGTCGAGGCCGACACGCCGATGATCGAGATCCGCGGCGCGCGCTTGCACAACCTGCGCAGCGTGGACGCCAAGATCCCGGTGGGCCGACTGAGCGTCGTGACGGGCGTATCCGGTTCCGGCAAGTCCACCCTGGCGCGCGAAGTGCTGCTGGACAACCTGAGCCAGGCCGTCTCGCAAGGCAAGTCGCCGGGCTGGGCGGGCTGCGAAAGCATCAAGGGCTGGGAAGCCATCGACCGCGTGCTGGAAGTGGACCAGACGCCTATCGGCAAGACACCGCGCTCGTGCCCGGCCACCTATGTGGGCTTCTGGGACGACGTGCGCAAGCAGTTTGCCGATACCCGCGAAGCCCGCATGCGCGGCTGGACGGCGGCGCGGTTCTCGTTCAATACCGGCGACGGCCGCTGCCCGGTTTGCGAAGGCCAGGGCATGCGCACCATCGAAATGAACTTCCTGCCGGACGTGAAGGTGCCGTGCGACGCCTGCAACGGCGCGCGCTTCAACAGCGACACGCTCAGCATCCAGATGCGCGGCAAGAACGCCGGCGAACTGCTGTCCATGGAAGTGGACGACGCCATCGGCTACTTCGCGGCGCACCCGAAGATCCACCGCCCGCTGCAGCTGATGCAGGACGTGGGCCTGGGCTACCTGACCTTGGGCCAGCCTTCGCCCACCCTGTCGGGCGGCGAGGCGCAGCGCATCAAGCTGGTGACCGAACTGTCCAAGGCGCGCCTGACCGACGGCCTGATCAAGACCGGCCGCGCCTCGCGCATTCCGCACACGCTGTACGTGCTGGATGAACCGACGGTGGGCCTGTCGATGGCCGACGTGGAAAAACTGATTCATGTGCTGCACCGCCTGGTGGAAGCGGGCAACACGGTGGTCGTGATCGAGCATAATCTGGACGTCATCGCCGAAGCCGACTGGCTGCTGGACCTGGGCCCCGAAGGCGGCACGGGCGGCGGCCAGCTGGTTGCCGAAGGCTCGCCGGAACATGTGATGACCTTGGCCGACCACTCCCACACCGGACGCGTCCTCACGGAATTCCTGGCACATCAACCGCAGTAATACGCATGGAATGTCGTTTTGAAGACCGGCTGGCCGGCCGCGCGCTGCGCTTCGAGGGCTTTTGCTCCCGGATCGAAGCGCGCGCCGCGGCCGACGTCGCTCCCGCGCTGGCGGCCATCGAGGCCGCGCGGCGGGAGGGGCGATGGATCGCCCTGTTGCTGGATTACGAATTGGGCGAATGGCTGCTGCCCGAGGCCACCCTGGCCGCGCCCGCCGGCCCCTGGACGCCCCCGCGCGACGACGGACGCCCGCGCCTGACCGCGCTGGTGTTCGAACGCAAGGTGGACGAGGCCCCGTGGGACGCGCCCGACGCCGGCAGCGCGCCCGCGTCCATCAGCCTGCCTGCGCCGCGCATGATCGAAGCAGACTATGTGCGCCAGATCGACGCCATCCGCGGGTTGATCCGCGACGGCGAGCTCTATCAGGTCAATTTCACGCAAGCGCTGGATCTGCAGTACCAGGGTGATCCGGCCACGCTCTACCGCCGCATCGCCGCCCGCAATCCGGTGGCCCACGGCGCCTTCATCCAGGACGGCGACCGCACGGTGCTGTCTTTTTCCCCCGAGCTCTTTGTGCGGCGTGAAGGTCCGCGGCTGACGACCCGCCCCATGAAAGGCACGGCCCCGCGCCACGCCGATCCCGTCGAAGACGCGCGCCTGGGCCAGGAATTGCTGGCCAGCGAAAAAAACCGCGCCGAGAACCTGATGATCGTGGACCTGCTGCGCAATGACCTGGGCCGGCTGGCCCAGCCGGGTTCGGTCAAGGTCGATGCGCTGTTCTCGCTGGAACGCTACCCCACGGTCTGGACAATGACGTCCACCGTCTCGGCGCTGGCGCCAGAGGCCACGCTGCAAGACGTGCTCTACGCCCTGTTCCCTTGCGGTTCGATTACGGGCGCCCCCAAGGTGGCCGCCATGCGCCGCATCCGCCAGATGGAAACCGCGCCGCGCGGGCTGTACTGCGGCAGCGTGGGCTGGCTGGCGCCGGATGGCGATTTCTCGTTGAACGTGGCGATCCGCACCCTGGTGCTGGACCCCGCCGGCCACGGCGTCTACAGCGTGGGCGGCGGCATCGTGCACGACTCGAACCCCGCGGAGGAATGGCAGGAATGCCATTGGAAGGCCCGGATTTTGCGCGCCTGACGATATAACCGTAGGATGGCGGCAGCGGGAGTAGCATAGAGCGCGGCCCCGCCCGCCTTGTCCCAGGAGAGTCCCATGCAACCCGAATTGATCGAGACCATCCTGGTCGATGCCGAACAACGCGTACCTCTGCTGGCCCGTCACCTGCAGCGCCTGGAGGCGTCCTGCAAGGCGCTGGGCTATGTCTGGGGCGGACGGTCGGTGGAAGGCGACATCATGATCGCCGCGATGGGGCTCGTCACCCCCGGCCCGCATCGCCTGCGCCTGCTGGTGGCCCGAGACGGCTCCCGCCATATTCAGACCGCCCGGCTGCCGCCGCTGCCCGCCATTCAGGAAGTGATGCTGGCGCCGGAGGCGCTGCGTTCCTCGGAACCGCTGCTGCGCTACAAGACCACGCACCGCCCCTGGTACACCAAGACGATCGAATGGCTGCCCGCGCACCCGCATATCTTCGACCTGCTGTACCTGAACGAACGCGGCGAGCTGTGCGAAGGCAGCCGCAGCAACGTGTATCTGCGCATGGACGGCCATTGGTACACCCCGCCGGTCGATAGCGGCTGCCTGCCCGGTGTGCAACGCGGCGAACTGCTGGACACGGGCAACGTCCGCGAACGCGTGCTGACGCTGGCCGATCTGCACGCCGCCGACGAGATCCGCCTGTCCAATGCCCTGCGCGGCTGGTTCACGGTCACGCTGCGGGAAGCCTGAGCCCGTCTGCCAAGGGCATGCGCCGATTGCCAAACCGGCGCCGCTGAATAATAATTGATACTCATTCTTATTGATATCATGTCAGCGGTTCCATCGTGTCCTCCCCCCGCCTTGCGGCATCCGCCCGCATCGAGTCCCTGTACTGCGACCATCACGGCTGGCTGCAGGAATGGTTGCGGCGCCGCCTGGGCAACGCGTTCGACGCGGCCGACATCGCGCACGACACGTTCGTGCGCCTGTTCCGCAACCAGGAACCGATACGCGAACCGCGCGCATTCCTGACCACGATCGCCCACGGGCTGGTCGTGAACCACTGGCGGCGCCAGGACCTGGAACGCGCCTACCACGACACGCTGGCCACCGTCGCAGACACTCACCAGCCCTCGCCCGAAGATCGCGCGCTGCTGATGGACGCCCTGTGCGAACTGGACGCGCTGCTGAACCAGCTGAATCCCAAGGCCCGCACCGCCTTTCTGCTGGCCCATCTGGAAGGCCTCACTTATATCGAGATCGCTGAGCAGCTGCAGGTGTCCGAGCGCATGGTGAAGAAGTACATGGCGCAGGCGATGCTGCAGTGCTTGACCTCAAGCCTGGCGCCGGCGCCGGTCGCGCCATGATGCCCGCTCGCGGCGCCTCTCCCAGCTTCAAGGTCTTGCAGGAAGCCGCCGAATGGTTCGCGGTGTTGCGGGCCCCGGCGGTGCCCGCCGATGAGCGGTTGCGCTGGCGGCAATGGCACGATGCGGACCCCGCCCATCAGCTGGCCTGGAGCCAGGTCGAGGCCATCAGCGGCAAATTCCTGAACGTACCCGGCGGCGACAAGCCGATGGCGCACCGCCTGCTGGATGCCGCAGCGGCCAAGCGCGCCCAGCGCCGGCGCGCCATGAAGATGCTGACCCTGCTGTGCGGCACCGCCCTGGGCGTCTGGGCTTCCGCACGGACCGCCCCGTGGCGCGTCTGGACGGCCGAACATGCCACCGGCCTGGGCGAACGGCGCCAAATCCGGCTGGCCGACGGCGCCAGCCTGTGGTTGAACACGGATAGCGCAATCGACGTCGACTACCGTGCGGACCTGCGGCGCATCCACCTGATCGCGGGCGAGATCCTGATCGACACCGCGCCCGACATCCAGTCGCCCGCCCGCCCCTTCGTGGTCGACACCGCCGAGGCGCGGCTGCGGGCCTTGGGCACTCGCTACAGCGTCTACCAGGAAGACGGTGCCAGCGTCGTCGCGGTGTTTGACGGCGCGGTAAGCGTCGAGCCATTGCAGACAGGCGCGCGCCCCCTCTTGCTGCACGCCGGTCAGCAGTCCCGCGTTACCCGCACCGGCGCCGACGCGCCAGTGCCCGCCAACGAGGCCCGCCGCTCGTGGTCCAACGGGCTGATCGTCGCCGAGAACATGCGCCTGGGCGATTTCATCGCCGAGCTGTCGCGTTACCGGCGCGGCTATCTGGGGTGTGCGCCGGAAGTGGCCGACCTGCGGATCGTCGGCGCCTATGCCGTGGGCGACACGGACCGCGTACTGGCCGCGCTGGCGGCCACGCTGCCGGTGCGCGTGCGGGCCACCATGCCCTGGTGGGTGGTCGTGGTTCCGAAGTAATTCGCGCCGGGCGCAACTATTTTCAGGCGGAGGTTCCCTTTTCGATGCCCGTGTTTGGCATACGGGGTGAAGACCAACTTCTCTCCCTATCGACAAGGCCCCGCCATGCATTCGTCACCCCCCATCCGCCGCACCGTCCTGTCGCTGGCAATCCGTTCCAGCTTGCTAGGCATCGCCCTGGCCACCGCCGTACCGGCAATGGCGCAGTCCGCGCAATCCGCGCCGGCCGAGCGCGACTACGATATCGCGCCCGGTGCGCTCAGCCGGGTCCTGACGCAGTTCGCGGCGCAGGCTGGCATCCAGATGTCGGTCGAAGCGTCGCTGACCGCCGGCCGCGACAGCCCCGGCCTGCGCGGCAGGCAATCGGTGCAAGGCGGCCTGAACGCGCTGCTGGCAGGAACGGGGCTGGAAGCTGTCAACCGCGGCGGCGGCGAATACACCTTGCGCGCCAGCCTCACGCCCGGCGTGACGACCTTGCCCAGTGTCACCGTCATCGGGTCGGCCACCGCCGCCCTGCAACAGGACGGGCTGGCCAGCGACGGCTACCGCTCGGGGACCTTGTCTTCCGTCGGCGCGCTGGGCGGCATGGATTGGCAGCATACGCCCTACGCCTTCAACGTCGTGTCGCGGGAACTGCTGCAGAACGTGCAGGCGCAATCCCCGGACGACGTCTACAAGATCAGCCCGTCCACCCTGTCGCAGACGCCGCAGATCAGCGGATGGGCGCCGATGGTGAAGATCCGCGGCTTCAACAGTTACGACCGGGCCGAAGATGGCTTGCGCCGCTCTTACGGCTTTGCCGCGTCGCTGGAAGACAAAGAGCGGGTCGAAATCCTGAACGGCTTGTCGGGATTCCTGTTTGGCGCCGCCTCGCCCGGCGGCATGGTGAACTACGTCAACAAGCGCCCCACGGCAGAGCGACTGAACAGCATCACGGTAGGCAACTACGGCGGTAGCCAGTACTACGTGCACGGCGACTTCGGCGGCCCCGTCGACAGCAACGGCAAGGTCGGCTATCGCGTGAACCTGGTGCGCCAGGATGGCGACACCGCGGTGGACGACCAGAAGATCGACCGCACGCTGGCCAGCGCGGCACTGGACTTCAACATCACCGATCGCTTCAAGCTTGAGCTGGGCGCGTCCTATGGCGACTACAAGATGCAGGCGCCCACGGCCTACTGGTTCTTCCAGGATGGCGCGCCTCGCCCGACCCTGGATACCAGCAAGAACTGGAGCCAGCCCTGGATCCGGGACGAAACGGAAACTCGCAAATGGATGGCCCGCGCCACCTACGAGGCCAGCGACAACCTGACGCTGCGCGTGGCGCATATCCGCGAGTACCAAGACCGCCCGGTGCAATACCACAGCATGAATTCGGTATCGGGACCGGGGGAGTACTTCCAGCTACGGCAGAAGGTCGGTCCGACCAGGACGGAATCCGAATCCTGGCAAGCGCTGGCGGACATCTCGTTTGCCACCGGGTCCGTCACCCACAAAGTCACCATGGGCTATTACGGCTTCACCGACAGGCAATGGCAAACCAGCTATTTTCCCCACACCGGCTACCAGGGCCCTTACGGGCTCGATTCGCCCACGCATGTGCCCGAACCCGACTGGCCGTCCACGCCCAAGACGACGTACTTCTCGAACCGCGTACGCAACGACAACTTCATGATCGGCGACCTGGTCCGGTTCAATGAGCAATGGTCCGCGCTGGTCGGCATCAACCGCAGCACCATCCAGACCATCGACCGCCAAGCGGACGGCAGCGCCAGCCAACCCGACTACGACCGCGGCCGCAACTCGCCCAACGCGTCCCTGATCTTCACCCCTGCACCCTGGTTGACGACGTACGCGACGTATATCGAGGGCCTGGAACAAGGCGGCGTGGCGCCTGAGGAAGCCGTGAACCGCCTGCAGGTCATGCCGCCGATGCGCAGTAAGCAAAAGGAACTGGGCATCAAGGCCGAAGTGGGCGGCGTGCTCGTCAGCGGCGCGCTGTTCGATATCGAAAAGGCCTACGAATTCATCAACGGCGAAAACATATACGCCCAGGACGGCATACAGCGCCATCGCGGTGCGGAGGTGTCGGCCGTCGGCAAGGTGACGGAGGCATGGACCGTCATGGGCGGCGCCACCTTGCTGCACGCCCGCGTCGAAGGCGGCGACAACGACGGGCAGGTTCCCGTCAACGTGCCGAAATTCATGGCCAAGCTGTATTCGGAATATGCGTTGCCCTTCGCGCCCGGGCTAAGCGTGACCGGCGGCGTCTACCATGTCGGCAAGCAATGGGCCACGGACACCAACACCAGCCGTCTGCCGTCCTACACGACATTCGATATGGGCTTGCGCTATGCCGCCAAGGTGTCGGGCCGCCCCGTGACGCTGCGCCTGAACGTCAACAACCTGACAGGCAAAGACTACTGGCTCAACAGCTATTACCTGGGCAGCCCCCGCAGCGTCGCGCTGTCCGCCCAAGTCCAGTTCTGAACCCGCCTCAATCTGCGAACTCGTCCACCACCACTTGCCGCAACCACTGGTTGGCGGGTTCGCGGTGGCTGCGGGCGTGCCAGAACACGTTGATGACGGACGCCGGGATCTTCACCGGACAGGGCGCCGTCGCCAGCCCGAAAGGCTGACAGGCGCAGTCGGCGAATCGCTGGGGCACCACCGCGATCATGTCGGTGGCGGCCAGCACCGGCCCCACCGCCATGAAATGCGGCACCGTCAGCCGCAGGCGGCGGCGGATGCCGGCGTGTTCGATCACCTCGTCCACCACGCCGTGGCCGGTGCCTTCGGACACGATGGCCACGTGTTCGGCCGCCCGGAACTGCCGCGCCGTTACGCCTGAGCGCGCCAGCGGATGGTCGCGCCGGAAGATGCACACGTAGGGCTGGCTGAACAGCTTGCGCTGGAAAAAGCCGCTCTTCAGGCCCGGCAGGAAACCCATGGCCAAGTCGATGCGGCCACGCTCCATCTCGTCTTTCACGTCGATCGATGTTGTGCGCACCGTCCGGATCGTGACGCCGGGCGCCGCGCCATCCAGCGCCCGCATCAAACGCGGCAGGAAATAGGTTTCGCCTACGTCGTTCACGCCGATCACGAATGCCCGTTCGCTGCGCGCGGGATCGAAGCGCGCCCGCGCGTTCAACGTGCTGTGCAGCGCACCCAGGGCGTCGGCAATGGGCTGGGCGAGTGATTCCGCGTAGGGCGTGGGCACCATGCCGCGCGACGTGCGCAGGAACAACTCGTCGCCCAGCAGCTTGCGCAGCCGACCCAGCGCATTGCTGACGCCGGGTTGCGAAATGCCCAGGCTCTGGGCCACGGCGGACACCCGGCCGTGCTTCTGCAGTTCATTGAAGACGACCAGCAGATTCAGGTCCACGTCTTTCAGGTTCATGCGCTTGTCTCCACCAATATTGATTTTGGTGATCTGTCTTATCAAGCAGATTCTATTTATTTATTCGGCAGTCTGCCCGATGATGAGGCGACAACTGCCCGCGCCGATGCCGCGCGGGTCCTGCCCGCCCCAGCGGCGCAGATGAACAATGGAGACAAGCCATGCAATCCGCCACGCCCTGTAGACCGGGCGGCCACCCCGGAGGCCGCCCATGAACGCCTCCGACCAGCCGCTCACCTTCGTTCCGCCCTGGCAGGGCGACGGATCCCACCGTATCCCCTTCGGCGTCTACACCGATGCCGCGCTGCACCAGCGCGAACTGGAGCGCTTCTTCTACCGCTCGCACTGGAGCTACGTGGGCCTGGAGGCCGAAATCCCCAACCCGGGCGACTTCAAGCGCACTGCGGTGGGCGAAAGGTCCGTCATCCTGCTGCGCGATAACGACGGGCAAGTGCGCGTCGTGGAAAACGTGTGCGCCCACCGCGGCGTGCAGTTCTGCCGCGAACGCGCCGGCAACCGCAGCGAATTTGTCTGCCCCTACCACCAGTGGAATTACGACCTGCAGGGCAACCTGATCGGCGTGCCCTTCCGGCGCGGCGTGAAGCAGGACGGCAAGGTGAACGGCGGCATGCCGCCCGATTTCAAGCCTGAAGAACACAGCCTGACCAAGCTGGCCGTGGCTTGCCGCAACGGCGTGGTCTTCGCCTCGTTCGACCACAGCGTGGAATCGCTGGAAGACTACCTGGGTCCGGACATCCTGCACTACTTCGACCGCGTCTTCGACGGCCGCGAACTGGTGATCCACGGCTACAGCCGCCAGCGCATTCCGGGCAACTGGAAACTGATGCAGGAGAACATCAAAGACCCCTACCACCCGGGCCTCTTGCATACCTGGTTCGTCACCTTCGGGCTCTGGCGCGCGGACAACCGGTCGGAACTGAAGATGGACCGCCATTTCCGCCACGCCGCCATGATTTCCACGCGCGGCCAGGGCGGCAAAGGCAGCGTCACCAGTGGCGTGTCCAGCTTCAAGGAGCAGATGTCGCTTAACGACGACCGCTTTCTGGACATCGTCCAGGAGCCCTGGTGGAACGGCCCCACCGCCGTGCTGATGACGTTGTTCCCCAGCGTCATCATCCAGCAGCAGGTGAATTCGCTGTCCACTCGCCACATCCAGCCCGTGGGCCACGACGCCTTCGATTTCGTCTGGACCCACTTCGGCTTTGCCGACGATACGCCCGAGATGACACGCCGGCGCCTGCGCCAGGCCAATCTGTTCGGCCCGGCCGGCTTCGTGTCGGCCGACGACGGCGAAGTCATCGAATTCTCGCAAGCGGGTTTTCAACAGAAGCCGTGGCACCGCAGCGTGGCGGAACTGGGCGGCAAGACCGCCGAGAACACCGACCACATGGTGACCGAAACGCTGATCCGCGGCATGTACGCGTATTGGCGCCGCGTGATGGAGGCATGACGATGCTGGACTTTCCGCTCTACTACCAGCTGACCCGCCTGTACGCCGACTACGCCGCCGCGCTGGACGCCGAGGAATGGGAGAAATGGCCGGACTTTTTCCTGGAAGACTGCACCTACAAGGTGCTGCCCCGCGAAAACCACGAGCGCGGCTATCCGCTGGCGACCATGGCGTTCGAAAGCCGCGGCATGCTGAAGGACCGCATCTACGGCGCCACCGACACGATCTTCCACGACCCGTACTACCAGCGCCACGTCGTGGGCGCGCCACGCGTGCTGTCGGCCGACGGCGACCGCATCGAATCCGAGGCCAGCTACGCGGTGTTCCGCACCAAACCCAACCAGCTGACCACGGTCTTCAACGTGGGGCGCTATCTGGACGTGGTGCGCCAGACGTCCGACGGCCTGAAGTTCGAATCGCGGCTGTGCATCTTCGACAGCGAACTGATCCCGAATTCGCTCATCTATCCCATCTGACCAGGACAATCGCTATGAGTACGCAATGGATCAAGGCCATCGCGCGGGCCGACGTGCCGGAAGAAGACGTCATCGCCGTGCTGGCGGGCGACCGCGAGATCGCGCTATACGGTGTCGACGGCGAGGTCTACGCCACCGCCAACCTCTGTACGCACGGCAACGCCCGGCTGTGCGATGGTTTTCTGGAAGGCCACGAGATCGAGTGCCCGCTGCACCAGGGCCGTTTCGACGTGCGCGACGGCAGGGCGTTGTGTTCCCCCTTGCGGGAAAACGTGGCGACCTACCCCGTCAGGATCGAGGACGGGATGGTGTTCGTGGCGCTGTAAGGCGAAAGCCGGGCGGCCGGTACGCCGTGACGCGGCCACCGGCCGGCGTTCAGATCGCCAGTCGCAGCGCCTCGTTAGCAGCCGCCATGCCCATGGCGGCCGTCACGGTCACAACCGAACCGTAGCCCGCGCACGACAGCCCTTGGGGCGCGATGTTCTGGCCCGAGGCGCCCACGTCGTCCTCGCCCTCGACGGGGCGGGTCCAGGCGTCAGGCAGGATGGCGGGCTGGTCAAACCACAGCGCGTGGATACCCATCTTCGGCACGCGCTTGAGCGCCTTGCCGTTCTGGTCTGAGGCGCGCGGAAAGCCATGCTCCTTGCGCAATTTGTTGCGCAGCTTGGCCAGCAAGGCGTCGTTCACCGCAGCCGACAAGTCCCCCGCCCGCAACGCCAGCGGATCCGTCTTGCCACCCGCGCCGCCGCACAGCAGCATCGGGACGCCCAGCGCGCGGGCATGCAGAATCATGGCGATCTTGGCCGTGGCCTGGTCGGTGCAATCGATGATGACGGTATAAGGCCCGGGCAGGACGTCGGCGACGTTCTCGGGCGACACGAAATCATCCACCCGCGTAAGCCGGCATTCCGGATTGATCGCCAGCACCCGCTCGGCCATGGCATCCACCTTGGATTGCCCCAGCGTGGACGACAGCGCATGGATCTGCCGATTGACGTTGGATTCGGCGATGTGGTCCAGATCAATGAGGGTCAATGCGCCAACACCGCAGCGCGCCAGCGCCTCGACGGTCCAGGAACCGACGCCACCCAGGCCAGCGACCGCAACGTGAGCGTTTTGCAGGCGCGCGGGGGCTTGAGGGCCATAGAGACGGGACAGGCCGCCGAAGCGGCGGTCGAGGTCGGCGGGGGGGATCGGGTGATCGGGGGAGTTCATGGGGGGTATTTTATAGGTCGGGGCGTTGTCGGTGTTTAGGGGCCGGCGTTGTGCTTCGTAGGTCGCCCATCGCCGCGGTTGGCGTGCGGGCGCGCGCCCACGATTGCGGTCCGGAGCCTTCGCTCCGGACTTCCCCCTCGTCATCTTCGTTGCGGCCTACGGCCGCTGCCTTCAGATTCCCTCGGGCGCATCAAGGTTGCGCGCCCGCACGCCAACCGCGACGACGGGCTGCCGCCGTCTTGGGTCGGTGCGCTGCCAGACCTGTATGCAAGGGCGAGTCTTGCGCTGCCCGCCAAATTGCGGCCGCGTGGGCGGCCACAATTGGCATACACGTCGATTGACGTCGTCGCGCAGGTCGCTTGCGCGGTTGCCGGGGTTGCGATCATTTTCGACCACCACATTGACGTGAAAATCCGCGGGTACACGCGAAGCGGCATCCTCCCAACGCAAGACGCCGTGAAAGCCCCAAAAGGCCGCCCGCGCGGCCGGCCTGGGGCGAGGCTCGCAAGATCTTTCACCACCCACCCATCGCGGAAGGGAACCCCAAGCAAGCCGTCCTCCCCAGCTGACGTCAGATTTCAATTAGCAGAGCCCGGCGTGGCGGTGGGGCGGGGTGCGCGGGGAGTCGATGCGCCCGAGGGAATCTGAAGGGAAGGCCGCAGGCCTGGACGAAGATGACGACGGGGCTAGTCCGGAGCGAAGGCTCCGGACCTCAATCGTTGACCCGCGCGCCCCGCCCCACCGCCACGCCGGGCGTCTAAAGAACCTCAAACATCACGCAACGAGACAACCGCCGACACCCGACACCCAACGCCGATATCAACGAACCACAACATCATCCCCGCCCAGCGCCCGATAAACCGTCACCTGGTTCACCAAGCGATTCAACCCGTTCTCGTCCCGCGCGATCTCCGCCGTCCGGCGCTTCTCTTGTGCGTCCAGCCAGTCCTTCAACGACACGGCCCCGGCGCGGTAGCGCACTTCGTACAGGCGTTCCGCATCACGCGCCGCCCGTAACGACACCGCCAACTGCTCCGCCTGCAACGCCAGTTGCGTCCGGTTCGACAGCGCGTTTTCCACGTCTGCCATCGCCTGATACAGCGACTGCCGGAAGTTGACGACGCGTTCTTCGTAGTCCGCCTTGGAAATCTTGATGTTCAGCTGCATCTGCGTCCATTGCAGGAACGGCAGCGTCAAGCCCACCCCCAGGGACGCGACGGGGTTTTGCAGGATGTTCGATAGCGTGGGGCTGGCGCTGCCCACGGCGCCCGTCAGTGTGACGGGGGGGTAGAAACTGGCGCGCGTGGCGTCGACCGTGGCCAGCGCTTCACGCAAGCGCAGTTCCGCTGCGCGCAGGTCCGGGCGGCGACCCAGCAGGTCGGCGGGGACGCCGGCGCGTGCTTCGGGCAGCGGGTACTGCGGCAGCCGGGCCGGGTCGGCCATGCTGCGGTCGGGCGGGCCGTCGAACAGAATGGTCAGCGCATTCGTGTATTCCACGCGCTGCTGCACCAGCAAGGTATGCGCCGCCTGCTGGCTGGCCACGGTCTGCTCGGCTTCCGCCAGTTCCAGGGCCGATGCGCCGCCCGCGGCGTACTGCGCGCGCACCAGGTCCTGCGTGCGGCGGGCGTAGGCGATGCTTTCTTCGCTGCTGGCGATGCGCTGGTTGATGAAGGCCGTCTGCCAGTACAGCGTGGCCGTGGTGCCCACCAGGGACAGGGCCGAGGACTGGCGGTCCTGCTCGGTGGCCAGCGCCTCCCACTGGGCGGCATCGCGCTGGCGCGACAGCTTGCCCCACAGGTCGACCTCGTAGCTCACAGTCAGCTCGGTGGCATTGGTCCGCGCGATGGCGCGGTCGCCGTACAGGTTGCGGTTGCGCGACACGTTGGCGCTGCCGCCCAGTTGGGGGATCAGTTGGTCTTCGGTCAGCCCCGCCTGGTACTGGGCGCGCCGCACCCGGATCGCCGCGGCGGCCAGGTCGTTGTTGCGCGCCAGCACGGCATCGACCAGTCCGTTCAGGACCGGGTCATTGAAATTACGCCACCAGGCGCCGCCGTCAGCCAGCGGCGCTTGCGCGTCGCCCGGGGCGCCATGCGTCCAGGCGGCGGGCGCCTGGGTCAGCGGGGGCTCGTAGTCGGTACGCAGCAGGCTGCCGCAACCGCCCAGCGCCAGAAGCAGCGCCAGGGCGGCGGGGGTGCGAATCAGGGAAACCGCTTTCATCGTCCTCATTCCCGGGCCAACGCCTCGACGGGATCCAGGCGCGCCGCATTGCGCGCCGGCAAATAGCCAAAAAGCACACCGATCAGCGTCGAGCACGTGAATGCCGCCACCATCGATGCCGTGGAATAGATCATCTGGAACGAACCTGCCGTCGCCTTGGACACCAGCACGCCCAGCGCCAGCGACAGAATGATGCCCAGCGCACCGCCGATCAGGCAGACCAGCACGGCTTCGATCAGGAACTGCTGCATGATGTCGCTGCGCCGCGCACCCACCGCCATGCGCACGCCGATCTCGCGGGTGCGCTCGGTGACGGACACCAGCATGATGTTCATGACCCCGATGCCGCCCACCATCAGCGAGATCAGCGCGATCAGGGACACCAGCAAGGTCATGGTGGCCGTCGTACGCTCGATGGTCTTGCGGATGGCGTCCGTGTTGAACACAAAGAAGTCCTTCACCACGTGGCGGCGCATCAGCACGCGCTCGATGGCCCGCTCGGCCGCGGCTGGCGGCGTGGCGTCGTTCACCCGCACCGTAATGCTCTTCAAGTGCTGCTGGCCCAGCACGCGCGACAGCGCGGTGGTGTAGGGGATCCAGACATTCAGCGATTCGTTGTTGCCGAAGACGGAATCTTTTTTCTCGGTCACGCCGATCACGCGGGCCGGCATCGATCCCAGGAATACCACCTGCCCGATCGGGTCCGTATGCGAGCCGAACAAGGTCCGTCGCGTGCCTTCGTCGATCACGACTTCCTGCGCCCGGCGCACCACGCTGGTCTCGTCGAAGAACTTGCCCTGCGCCAGTTTGACGGCGCGCACGCGGAAGTACTGTTCGCCTACGCCCTGGATCGAGCCGTTGACCGACACGTTGCGGTAGCGCAGCGTGTTGCTGGTGACGACTTCGGGGGTGACGCTGTCTACATAGGGTTCGCGCGCCAGGGCGTCCGCGTCGGCGGCGACCAGCGTGCGGATGTTGACGGCTTTCTCGTCGCCGAAGTCCTTGCCGGGGAACACCTCGACGGTATTGGTGCCGATCGCGCTGATGTCTTCCAAAATCTTGCGCCGCGACCCTTCGCCCAGCGCCACCACGGACACCACGGCCGCGATGCCGATGATGATGCCCAGCATGGTCAAGGACGTGCGCAGCCGGTGCGCGTTCATGGACAGCAGCGCCATGCGCAGCGCTTCGCCGCAGCGGTCCAGGTACGACTGCCAGGCGGGCCGCTTGGGCAATTCCGGCGGCGGGTCGCGGTCGGCGTCCCGCCGCGGCGCGTCGGGATTGCGCTTGTCCGCGACGATCTCGCCGTCGCTGATCTCGATGATGCGTTGCGCGTGGCGCGCCACATTCATATCGTGCGTGACGATGATGATGGTGTGGCCAGCCGCGTTCAGTTCTTCCAGGATGCGCAGCACTTCCTGGCCGGTATGCGTGTCCAGCGCGCCGGTGGGTTCGTCGGCCAGGATGATGTCTCCGCCGTTCATCAGCGCGCGCGCGATGCTCACGCGCTGCTGTTGGCCTCCCGACAATTGACCGGGGCGGTGTTCAGACCGGTCGCCCAGCCCCAGCCGCTTCAACAATTCCTCGGCGCGGGCCATCCGGGCTTCGCGGCGCTTGCCGGCGTAGACAGCCGGCATTTCGACGTTGCCCTGCGCCGTCAGATCGGACAGCAGGTGATAGCGCTGGAAGATGAAGCCGAAGTGTTCCCGCCGCAACTCGGCCAGTTCGTCCGGGCCAAGTTCTCCGGTGCTGCGACCGCTGACTCGGTAATCGCCTCGGGTCGGGCGGTCCAGGCAGCCCAGGATGTTCATTAGCGTGGACTTGCCCGACCCGGACGCGCCCACGATGGCGACCATTTCCCCGGCCTCGATGGTCAGGTTGATGTCCTTCAGGACGGCAATGGTCTGCTCACCCGCGGGGAACTCGCGGCGTACCCCGGAAAGCGAGATTAGCGGGCCGCTCATGTCAGGCCCCCGGCGCCGCGGCGGCCGCAGGCGCAGAATCCGCCGTCACGACCCGCTCGCCCACCTCCAGCCCTTCCAGCACCTGCGCCTGCACGTTGTTGTTCATGCCGATCTTGACCTGACGCACTTCAGTCTTGTTGTCCTTCAAGACCACGCGCACGGCATAGCGGCCGTCTTCGCCGCGCTTGCCCAGCGCCGAGGCCGGCACCACGACGGCGCCTTTGGCCTCGCCCAGCACGATGAAGACCTGGGCGGTCATCGAAATGCGCAGCTTTTCGTCGGGGTTGGGCACGTCGAACAGGCCGTTGTAGTAGACGGCGGCGGTGGTCGAACTGCCGGTGGAGGACGTCAGCGACGACGTCGCGTCGTCTTTCTGGATGGAGTCCGGCGCCGGTTCCACCGCGCGCAGCTTGGCCTGGTAGCGCTGGTCGGGTTCGCCCAGAATGGTGAAGTACACCGGCAGCCCCGCCTTCACGCGGGTCACGTCGGCTTCCGAGATCTGCGCCTTGATCGTCATGGTGTCGACCTGGGCCACCTTGATGATGGTAGGCGCGCTCTGGATGGAGTTGACGGTCTGGCCTTCCTTGGTCACCACGGCCACCACCATGCCGTCGATGGGCGAGACGATGCGCGTGTACCCGAGGTTGACGCGGGCGGTGTCGACCTGGATCTCGGCCTGCGCGATCTGGGCGTCCAGCGAGGCGATCTCCGCGCGCGTCACGGCCAGCGTGGCCTCGGCCGTCTCAAAGGCTTCGCGCGAACTGGCGTCGGCTGCCAGCATCTGGCGCTGGCGCTTGAACGCCAGCTCGGCCTGCTTCAGCGTGGCGACCTTGGCCGCACGTTCGGCGCGGCGCGTCTGCAGGGCGGCTTCGGCATTGCGCAGTTCGTTCTGCTGGGTCAGGTCGTCGATCTCGGCGACGAGTTGGCCCTTCTTGACGCGGTCGCCCAGCGCCACTTTCAGGGACTTCAACTGGCCGGTTGCCTGGGCGCCCACGCTGACGCGCTCGATGGCGTCGATGGTGCCGCTGGCCAGCACGCTGTCTTCAAGATTTGCCCGGCTGACTTGGCCCACCGCGAAGGTGGGTGGTGGCGGCGCCGAAAAGAACATGGCGCGCAGGACGTACGCCACAAGCAGGACGACGACGGCGATCAGCGCATAACGCTTGAACTTGCTGCGGGACTTTTTCATTGAACCTGATGAGAGGAGGCGCGGGCCGCGAACCTGCGCCGGTATTGCAAAGCATAGGCGCCCATCCTAAACGCGCCTTCTGTCCAAACCACTGCCAATCTGTGTCAAAACGGTGAAAAACAGTAAAGCGGCACCGGTTCGTCAAGCCTGCACGCGATTGTTCCGTTGTGAGAACGATACAACGTCTGCGGCGCACGCGCGGAACTCCGCATTGCGCACATGCCGCGAACGTGCCGCCATCTTGCGCCGTAAGCACGTGACTTGCCCGCTAGATGGCGCCTATCTTGTCACCACCCGCTGAAACAATTTGCGGCAGTGCAAAAAAACCGCGCCTCGACATAGGCCGACGATCCGCCCAGAATGAATGCAGTTACGCCGTGTCTACCTCCAACAGATCCCCCTCCTCGCCTTCCAGTTCCCCGGAATTTTCCGGGGCGGTGCTGCTGTGCCTGCTGGCAATGATGAATCACGTCGCCCTGACCGGGGGACGGATCACTGTTTCGCTGACCGCGCTGCAGATGGGCCTGTCGACCTTCAAGGTCGGCACGCTGGTGGCTGTATTCGCCGTGCTGCCGATGCTGTTCTCGGTCCGCGCCGGACGTTGGGTCGACCGGGTGGGCATCGTGCGTCCCCTCGTCATCGGGACGTCATTGGTGGCGATCGGCACCGCATTGCCCTTTATCTCGCAAACCCAGACCGCGCTTCTCATTGCCTCCTGCTGTATCGGCATCGGGTTCATGCTGCACCAGGTCGCCACCCAAGATTTGCTGGGCCATGCCGAGCCCACTCAACGGCTGCGCAATTTTTCGTTCATGTCGCTGGCGCTTGCCGGATCGGGTTTTTCCGGGCCGCTGATCGCCGGCCTGGCGATCGACCATCTGGGCACGCGCACGGCCTTCGGCCTGCTGGCCCTGGGCCCCATCCTGTCCGGGATCGGGCTGTACGCGATGCGGCACCAATTGAAGGCGGTGGATTCGCAACTCGCAGGGGCGAAGGAAGCACAGCGCCGCCGGGTAACGGAATTGCTGGCCGTGCCCGCGTTGCGCCGCATCCTGATGGTCAACACCATCCTGTCCGGCGCCTGGGACACCCATTTGTTCGTCGTGCCCATCTTTGGCGTCGCCATCGGCCTGTCGGCCACCACCATCGGCGTCATTCTTGCCTCCTTCGCGGCGGCAACGTTCGTCATCCGCCTGGTATTGCCGCTGATCATGCGCCGTGTGCGGTCCTGGACGCTGGTGCGGGTGGCCATGGCGACGGCCGCCATCGATTTCATGCTTTACCCGCTGTTCACCGACGTTACCGTCCTGATCGTGCTGTCGTTCATCCTGGGCCTTGCCTTGGGGTGCTGCCAACCGAGTATGCTATCTCTGCTGCACCAGCATTCGCCGCCAGGCCGCGCCGCCGAAGCCGTCGGCCTGCGGATGGCGCTGATCAACGGGTCACAGGTTTCCCTGCCGTTGACCTTCGGCGCGCTGGGTGCGGTAATTGGCGTCGCCCCGTTGTTCTGGGCGTATTCGCTGGCCCTGATGGCGGGCGGATGGGCCAACCGCAATCCCCCGCTCGAGTCTGACCGGAACCCGTAGTCGTGAACATGCAGTCCTCTCCTCCCGCCGCCGGCATCGCCGGCGCCAGCCTGCCCTTTCGCCTCTGGACGCCAGAGGAAAGGCAGGCCTCGCTGGACCAGGCCCTGCAGCATTGGCAATCCGGCGAAGACGTCTGGGTATATGGGTACGGATCCCTGATCTGGCGCCCCGATTTCGATTTCATGGAACGCCGCCTGGCGACCTTGCGCGGGCACCACCGGGCGCTGTGCCTGTGGTCGCGCGTGAACCGCGGCACGCCGGAATGCCCGGGTCTTGTCTTCGGGCTGGACCGCGGAGGTTCCTGCCGGGGCGTCGTCTACCGCCTGGCCGGCGACCAGGTGCCCACCTATTTCCCCGCTCTCTGGGAACGCGAGATGTCCACGGGGGCCTATCTGCCCCGCTGGATAAACTGCGCGACCGACGCCGGCCCCGTCCGCGCGCTGGTCTTCATCATGAACCGGGACAATCCGGCCTACATCCGCGCCCTGCCCGATGCCGAACTGCTGGCCATCGTGCGCCGGGCCGCCGGCCGCTACGGCCCCTGCACCGACTACGTGGTCCAGACGGCCCAGGCGCTGCGCGCCGCGGGCATCCATGACGCCCGTCTGGACGCCATTGCCCGCCGGCTGGAACTGGACGGGCGGCCGCTGCCGGAAGGCAGCTGACAGCTCCCCCGCCCGGCCACGGGCGCCAAACATGCCTGAGACCTGCGCGGGGTCAATAAGGGAGGGATGCCCCAAGCGGTATAAACTCCCTGTTATCAACGCTGAATCCCACGCCTCATGTCCGTCTCAGATCTGCGTCAAAGCTACGAAAAGAACGTCCTGCTGGAAAGCCAGGCCGCCGCATCCCCGTTCCAGCAGTTTTCCCGCTGGTTCGACGAAGCGCTGGCCGCCAAGGTGCCGGAACCCAACGCCATGACGCTCGCCACGGTGAACGCCGACGGCCAGCCCAGCGCCCGCATCGTCCTGATCAAGGGCTTTGACGAGCACGGCTTCACGTTCTTCACCAACTATGAATCCCGCAAGGGCCAGGATCTGCTGGCCGAGCCGCGCGCCTGCCTGCTGTTTTTCTGGCAGCCGTTGGAACGCCAGGTGCGGATCGAGGGCGTGGTGGAAAAAGTCGCCGCCGAAGAGTCGGATGCGTACTACCACAGCCGGCCCGCCGGTTCGCGCATCGGCGCCTGGGCTTCGCGCCAAAGCCAGCCCATCACCCGTGAAGAGCTGGAAGCCCGCGAGCAGGAATTCCGCGAACGTTTCGGCGAACAGCCGCCGCGCCCGCCGCACTGGGGCGGTTACCGCCTGAAGCCCACCGCTTTCGAGTTCTGGCAAGGCAGGCCCTCGCGCCTGCACGACCGCCTGCGCTATGTCGCCGACGGCACGGCCTGGAATATCGAACGCCTGTCGCCTTGATGCCGGGCGCCCCGCGCGCCCGCCCGACTTAACGATTGCATGCCCGCCTCCTCCCCCGATTTTGACGCTTCCTTCTTCCGTACCGCGCTGGGCCGCTATGCCACGGGCGTAACGGTCGTCACTGCCGCCGGCCTTGATGGCGCCCCCATCGGGCTGACGGTCAGCTCCTTCAACTCCGTGTCGCTGAACCCGCCGCTGATCCTCTGGAGCCTGTCGCGCGGTTCATCCTCGCTGGAGGCGTTCGAGCGGTGCGAACGCTATGTGGTCAACGTGCTGAGCGCCGAGCAGATTGCGCTGGCGCGGCGTTTCGCCACGGGCAAGACGCCTGACCGCTACGCCGGCCTGACCGTGCACCATGCGCCCGGCGGCACTCCGATGCTGGACGGCCACTGCGCCGCCTGGTTCGAATGCCGCAACCGCAGCCGCTACGAAGAAGGCGACCACATCATCATGGTGGGCGAAGTCGAACGCTGCGGCCACAGCAGCGAACCGCCGCTCGTCTTCCATGCCGGCGGCTTCGACCTGACCCCGGCGGGTTCCCGGTCCGAAAGGAAAGCCCCATGAGCGTGGATGTCGATTGCGTCGTCATCGGCGCAGGGGTGGTCGGCCTGGCGATTGCCCGCGCGCTGGCCCAGTCCGGCCGCGAAGTGCTGGTGGCCGAAGCCACGGAAGCCATCGGCACCGGGACCAGCTCGCGCAATTCCGAAGTCATCCACGCCGGCATCTATTACCCCGCCGGCAGCCTCAAGGCCCGCCTGTGCGTGCGCGGCAAGCATCTGCTGTACGCGTACTGCGCCGAACGCGCCATCCCGCACAAGCGGCTGGGCAAGCTCATCGTGGCCACCGACCGCGAACAGGCCGCCCAGCTGGAAGGCATCGCGCAGCGCGCCCGCGCTAACGGCGTGGACGACCTGCAATACATTTCCGGCGAAGACGCCATGCGCCTGGAGCCCGCGCTGCAATGCACGGCCGCACTGGTGTCGCCGTCGACCGGCATCGTGGACAGCCACGCGCTGATGCTGTCGTTCCAGGGCGATGCCGAGAACGCCGGCGCCCAATGCGTGTTCCACACGCCGCTGGTGTCCGGCCGCGTCCGTCCCGAAGGCGGGTTCGACCTGCAATTCGGCGGCGATGAAGCCATGACCCTGACCTGCAACGTGCTGATCAATTCGGCCGGCTTGCAGGCGCCGGCGCTGGCCCGCCGCATCGACGGCGTGCCGCCCGCCAGCATCCCCACCGATTACCTGTGCAAAGGCAGCTATTTCACGCTGTCCGGCCGCGCCCCGTTCTCGCGCCTGATCTACCCCGTGCCGCAGCACGCCGGCCTGGGCGTGCACCTGACGCTGGACATGGGCGGCCAGGCCAAATTCGGCCCCGACACCGAATGGGTCGGCACCGAAGACTACACGCTGGACCCGGCCCGCGCCGACGTGTTCTACGAAGCAGTGCGCAGCTACTGGCCCGCCCTGCCCGACAATGCGCTGGCACCCGGGTACACGGGCATCCGGCCCAAGATCTCCGGGCCGCACGAACCCGCCGCCGACTTCGTCATCGCCGGCCCCGCCGTGCATGGCGTGCCCGGCCTGGTGAACCTGTTCGGCATCGAATCCCCCGGGCTGACCTCCAGCCTGGCCCTGGCGGAAGAAACCCTGGCGCGCCTGGCCGCCTGATTCCGCCCCATTCCCCTTCTTACCTCGGCCTATTTCCGCACCATGCAGCACAACGACTACATCCTGACCCTGTCCTGCCCCGATCGCACCGGCATCGTCTACCGCGTCAGCGGCCTGTTGTTCGAATTGGGTTGCAACATCCTGGATTCGCAGCAATTCGGCGACGAGGAAACGGGCCAGTTCTTCCTGCGCGTGCACTTCGACCTGCCCACCGCCGTGGCCACCGACGACCTGCGCGGCCGCCTGGCCACGCTGTCCAGCGAATACGGCATGGACCTGAAGCTGCACGATGCGCGCCGCAAGGAACGCCTGCTGATCATGGTCAGCAAGCAGGGCCACTGCCTGAACGACCTGCTGTTCCGCGTGCATAGCGGACATTTGCACGCCGAAGTGGCCGCGATCGTGTCGAACCACAACGACTACGCCAGCCTGGCCGCGTCCTACAACATCCCGTTCCACTACCTGCCCGTCACGGCGGACACCAAGGCGGAACAGGAAAAGCAGGTGCTGCAGATCGTGGAGCAGTCAAACACCGACCTGGTGGTGCTGGCCCGCTACATGCAGATCCTGTCGGCGGACATGTGCCGCGCGCTGAACGGCCGCGCCATCAACATCCACCACAGCTTCCTGCCCAGCTTCAAGGGCGCCCGCCCGTATCACCAGGCGCATGCGCGCGGCGTGAAGATCATCGGCGCGACCGCTCACTACGTGACCTCCGACCTGGACGAAGGCCCGATCATCGATCAGGACATCGAACGCGTGGACCACACGATGACCGCCCAGGACCTGACCCAGGTCGGCAGCGACATCGAATCCCTGGTGCTGTCGCGCGCCGTGCGCAGCCACGTCGAACACCGCATCCTGCTGAACCGCAACAAGACCGTCGTGTTCCGCTAAGCCTCAGCCAGCCGCGGCGGGCGGATACTGGCGCGCCACCAGCGCCACCGCCTTCTGCTGCAGCGGTGAACGCGCCTGGGCCGGCCAGATCACCTGGCTGACCGACCGGGCCTCGTGCCCGAAGGCGATGAAGCGCGTTCCCGCCAGGCCGCTGCGCGACAGGCAGGCTGGCACGATCGACACCCCCAGCCCTTGCGACACCAGCGACGCCACGCTCAGCCAGTGGCGCACCTCGTGCCGGATCACCGGCATGAACCCCGACGCCACGCACATCGACAGCACCGTCTCGTAATAGCTGGGCGACGCGGCGCGCGCGAAGAAGACGAAATCGTCGCCTGCCAGTTCCGCCAGTTGCAGCGACGCGCGGTCGGCCAGCGGGTGCGAGTCCGGCAGGCACACGACAAAAGGTTCGGCCATCACATCGCGGGCGTGGACCTCGTCCGGCACCGGATTGGCGTGGATGAAGCCCAGGTCCTGCTCGCCGCGCCGGACGGCTTCGATCTGCTCATAGGAGTTCAGCTCGGTCAGCACGTGCTCCACGTCAGGCAGCTCGGCCCGCATGGCGTTGAGCAGCGCGGGCAGGCCGCGATACAGCATGGACCCCACAAAGCCGATGCGCAGCCGGCCGCGCAGGCCCGCGTCGACCCGTTGCACCAGCGTACGTACCTCTTCGGCCTGGCGCAGCAAGGTCAACGCCTCGCGGTACAGCACCTGGCCGGCATCGGTCAGCTCTACGTGGCGGCTGGTGCGGGCCAACAGGCGCGCGCCCACGTTGTCTTCCAGCTGGCGGATGGCGTAACTGAGTGGCGGCTGCGAAATGTGCAGGCGCGTGGCGGCGCGGCTGAAATGGCGCTCTTCGGCCACCGCGATGAAGTAGCGCAACAGGCGCGGATCCAGGTCCATCGTCCCCTCCTAATCTATATTTTTTATGGATTGTTCTACACGAAAACGGTATTTGCATAGATTAATCGACCCGCGCAACATCGGCCATCTTCCCCGTTTTCCGCAGGATGCCGCCATGGATACTCCCAAGACCGCCGCCCCGACCGCCGCCGCCCCCGTCGCCACGCCCGTTCCGGACTCCCGCGGCCTGAACCTCTTCAACGCGGACCCCTATGCGGCGGCCCTCAGCCAGCGCTACCTGCCGCCCGCGCTGCATGCCCACCTGCTGCCCCACCTGGAACGGCTGGGCGGCCTGGCCGGCGGCGTCATGGACGAATTGGCGGCCACGGCGGACAAGCATCCCCCCACCCTGTCCGTGCGCAGCCGCGCCGGCACCGACGAATCCCGCGTCGACAAGCATCCGGCCTACGTCGAACTTGAACGCCTGGCCTACAGCGAATTCGGCCTGGCGGCACTCTCGCACCGCGGCGGCGTGCTGGGCTGGCCCGAGCCCATGCCGGCTGCCGCCAAGTACGCGCTGAGCCACTTGTTCGTGCAGGCGGAATTCGGCCTGTGCTGCCCGGTCAGCATGACGGATTCGCTGGCGCGCACGCTGCGCAAGTTCGGCGCCCCCGCGCTGGTCGAGCGCGTGCTGCCGCAGGTCACCTCCCAGGACTTCGACACCTTGCGCCAGGGCGCCATGTTCATGACCGAACAGGGCGCGGGCTCGGACGTCAGCGCCACCGAAGTCACGGCCGAGGCCCAGGACGACGGCACGTGGCGCATCCACGGCGACAAATGGTTCTGCTCGAACCCCGACGCCGGCTTTGCGATGGTGCTGGCCCGCAGCGAGCCGCAGCCCGGTTTGAAGGGCGTGTCGCTCTTCCTGCTGCCGCGCGACCTGGCCGACGGCAGCCACAACCACTACCGAATCCTGCGCCTGAAAGACAAGCTGGGCACGCGTTCCATGGCCAGCGGTGAAATCCGGCTGGAGGGCGCGGTCGCCTGGTTGGTGGGCGAACGCGGCCGCGGCTTCAAGCACATGGCCGACATGATCAACAACTCGCGCCTGTCCAACGGCATGCGCGCGGCCGGCCTGATGCGCCGCGCGGTCACCGAAGCCGTCTACGTGTCGCAGAACCGCCGCGCCTTCGGCAAGCGCCTGATCGACATGCCGCTGATGCAGCGCCAACTGGTCAAAATGACGGTTTGGGCCGAGCAGGCGCGCAGCGTCATGTTCCAGACGGCCCGCGCGCTGGCCGACGCGGACCACGGCGCGGCCGATCCCGCGCTGGCCCGCATCCTGACGCCCCTGATCAAATTCCGCGCCTGCCGCGACGCCCGCAAGGTAACGGGCGACGCGATGGAAGTGCGCGGCGGCTGCGGCTACATCGAAGAATGGACCGAACCGCGCCTGGTGCGCGACGCCCATCTGGGCTCCATCTGGGAAGGCACCAGCAACATCGTCGCGCTGGACGTGCTGCGCGCCATCAAGAAAGAAAATTCGCTGCCCGCGCTGCGCGCCCACATCGAGCGCCTGCTGGCTGACGGCGCGCCCTGCCCGCCCGCCCTGGCCGAGGCGCAGGCGCACGCTCTCGAACAGACCTTCGCGCTGGCCGAGTATGCCGCCCAGGGCGACCATGCCGAACTGGCCCGCCAGGCGGCATCGTTGCTGTACCACGCGGTGTCGATGGCTGCGCTGCGCTGGGAAGCCACCAGTGCCGGCCTGGAAAGCCGCGCGCAATTGGCCGACCAGGTGCTGCTGCACCGCCTGGCGCCCCGCGATCCCTATGCCATCCCCCCCAACGAAAGCGCGGCGTGCCAGGCCATCCTGCATTACGCGCTGTAAACCGACGCCGGCGGCACAGCCGGCGCGCCCCTCAGGAGACACCACCATGAAACGCCTTCTTGCCCCTCTGATGCTGGCGGCGGCCACCGCCGTGGCCCCGTCCGCACCCGCCTTGGCCGCGGACGCCTTCCCCACGGCCCGCCCCATCACGCTGATCGTGCCCTTCCCGCCCGGCGGCCCCACTGACGCCATGGCGCGTCGGCTGGCCGAGAAACTGCGCGAACCTCTCAAGCAGAACGTCATCGTCGAAAACCGCAGCGGCGCGGGCGGCAACATCGGATCGGAATACGTAGCCTCGGCCAAGCCCGACGGCTACACGCTGCTGTTCGGCACGTCCGGCCCGCTGGCCATCAATGTCAGCCTGTACAAGAAGCAGGGCTACAACCCCGAAACCAGCTTCGCGCCCATCATCCGCCTGGGCCATCTGCCCAACATCCTGGTCGTGAACCCGTCGGTGCCGGCCAACAACGCGCAAGAGCTCATCGCCTACGCCAAGAAGAATCCGGACAAGCTCAGCTACGCCTCGTCCGGCAATGGCGCCTCGTCGCACCTGGCCGGCATCCTGTTCAACAAGATGGCCGGCACGCAGATCATGCATATCCCCTACAAGGGCACGGGCCCGGCGTTGAACGACCTGCTGGGCGGGCAGGTATCCATGTCGTTCACCGACATCCTGACCGCGCTGCCTTACATCAAGGCGGGCAAGCTGCGCGCCATCGGCCTGGCCAGCGCCCAGCGCTCGGAAGCCCTGCCCGACCTGCCTACCTTGTCCGAACAGGGCCTCAAGGGCTATGACGTCAGCGTCTTCTTCGGCATCGTCGCCCCCAAGGACACGCCGGCCGACGTGGTGAACACGTTGAACCAGGCGTTCAAGACTGCGCTGGCGGACCCGTCCATCAAGCAGACCCTGCATTCGCAGGGCATCGTCGAAGCGCAGGACCAGACCCCGCAAGGCCTGGCGGCGTTCATCACCACCGAAGTCCCCAAGTGGCGCGAGCTCATCACCAGCGCCAACGTTTCCATCGACTGAAGCTGACTCCCCATGGCTCCCACCCTACCGAATGCCGGCGCGCTTGCCGGTTGCAAGGTGATCGACCTGTCCCGCGTGCTGGGCGGTCCCTATTGCACGCAGATCCTGGCCGACCACGGCGCCGACGTCCTGAAGATCGAGCCGCCCGGCGGCGATGAAACCCGGGGCTGGGGCCCGCCCTTCCTGGGCGACACCGCGTCCTACTTCATCGGCGTGAATCGCAACAAGGAAGGCATGACGCTGGACCTGTCGCAGGCGGCCGGCCAGGAGTTGCTGCGCCACCTGCTGGCCGACGCCGATGTGCTGGTCGAAAACTTCAAGCCCGGCACGCTGGAGAAGTGGGGCTTGGGTTTCGATACCCTGAGCCAGGCCTTTCCCAAGCTGATCCATTGCCGCGTCAGCGGCTTCGGATCGGATGGCCCGTTGGGGGGGCTGCCGGGCTACGACGCGTGCGCACAAGCCATGTGCGGGCTGATGAGCGTGAACGGCGAAGCGGACGGCGACGCCACCCGCGTCGGCCTGCCGGTCGTAGATATGGTGACCGGCCTGAACGCGGCTGTCGCCATTCTGCTTGCCCTGAATGAACGGACGCGCAGCGGCCTGGGCCAGTTCCTGGACATCACGCTGTACGACTGCGCGCTGTCGCTGCTGCATCCGCATGCGGCCAATTACTTCTACAGCGGCAAGGTGCCCCGCCGCAGCGGCAACGCGCATCCGAACATCGCGCCATACGAAACGCTGCCCACCGCCAGCGGCCCGATCTTCCTGGCGATCGGCAACAACCGGCAGTTCGCATTGCTGGCGCAGGTGCTGGAGGCGCCGGGCCTGGCGACGGACCCGCGCTATGCCGCCAATGCCGACCGCCTGCAGCACCGCCAAGCCCTGCGCGACGAGCTGTCCGCCTTGCTGGCGGGACAGGACGCTGCCGCGTTGGCCGATCGCCTGCTGCGCGCCGGCGTACCGGCTGCCGCCGTGCAAACGGTGGACCAGGCCCTGGCGCATCCGCACACGCGCCACCGCGGCATGGTGCTGGAACAGGGCGACTACCAAGGCGTGGGTTCGCCGATCAAACTGTCGCGTACGCCCGCCACGCTGCGCAAGCTGCCGCCTGCGCTGGCGCCACAGACCGACGCCCAATAAGACGGCCGCCATCGCGATCACGTAGGATGGGTGAAGCGCGAGAGCACCGCCCTACGAACTGATGCGCCAAGCGCGCGCAACCCATCAAGCTGCATGGCAAGCAATGGCTGGATCAGCCACGGCACCAACGCTGCTTGATGGGTTGCGCGCGTTTGGCGTCAGTGTGCGTGCGTACGTCTTCTCGCGCTTCACCCATCCTACGTCCACATTTTCAACGAATGCCAACAACTAAGACATTTCGTTGCACCGATGTTGCATCGAAAGGCCACCGGCCGCCGTAGACTTTTCGGGTCGCCTCGCGTTGCCGGGCAGCACCTCCCCCAAATTCGAAGAAAGAGGAGAAGGACCATGGCCACGAATGAAACGAAAGAACACGCCCCGCTCAAGCGGGTGATGGGCCCCAAACTATTATTGCTATTCATCGTCGGCGACATCCTGGGCACAGGCGTCTATGCGCTGACCGGACAGGTGGCCGCCGAAGTCGGCGGCGCGGCCTGGCTGCCGTTCCTGGTGGCGTTTGCGGTGGCCTTGCTGACCGCGCTGTCCTATCTGGAACTCGTCACCAAGTATCCCAAGGCCGCCGGTGCGGCGCTCTATGTGCACAAGGCGTTCGGCGTGCACTTTCTGACCTTCATCGTCTGCTTCACCGTCATGTGTTCGGGGCTGACGTCCGCGGCCACCGCGTCGCAGGCATTTGCCGCCAACCTGTTCGCCGCCTTCGGTATCAAGGCGGACAAGACCTGGATCACGTTCGGCGCGCTGGGCTTCATGCTGCTGGTGATGCTGGTGAACCTGCGCGGCGCGGCCGAAAGCGTCAAAGCCAACGTGGTGCTGACCTTGATCGAACTGTCGGGCCTGTTGATGGTGATCCTGCTGGGCTTCTATGCCATTGCCGGCGGGCAAGCGGACTTTTCGCGCGTGATCGCGTTCGACACGCCCGAGGACAAAAGCGTATTCCTGGCGGTGACCTCCGCCACGGCGCTCGCCTTCTTCGCAATGGTCGGCTTCGAGGATTCGGTCAACATGGCCGAAGAGACCCATAATCCCAGCCGCATCTTTCCCAAGGTAATGCTGACCGGGCTGGGCATCACCGCCGTGATCTATGTGCTGGTGTCCATCTGCGCGGTGGCGCTGGTGCCGGTGGGTGAACTGGCCAAGAGCTCGACGCCGCTGGTGCTGGTGGTCAAGCGCGCCGCCCCCGGCCTGCCGGTGGAATACATCATGCCCGTCATCTCGATGTTCGCCGTGGCGAACTCCGCGCTGATCAACATGATGATGGCCAGCCGCCTGCTTTACGGCATGTCGCGCCAGGGTGTGCTGCCAGCCTTCCTGGCGCACGTGCACCGCAAGAACCAGACGCCGTGGACGGCCATCCTGTTCACCACCGTGCTGGCGCTGGGGCTGATCATCCTGGTGGCGCTGGCGGATTCCGAAGCCATCCGCGCGCTGGGGGGCACCACCGCGTTGCTGCTGCTGGGCGTGTTCGCCTTCGTCAACGTCGCGGTGCTGGTCCTGCGCCGCGACAAGGTCAAGCATGAACACTTCAGCATCAACCGCATCATTCCCTGGCTGGGCGCGGCGGCGTGCCTGTTCCTGGTCACGCCGCTGACCGGGCGCGACGTCATCCAGTATCAGGTGGCGGGCTGGTTGCTGCTGCTGGGCGTCGTGATGTGGGGCGTGACCTATCTGGCGCACCGCAAGGAAGCGCGCATGCAACTGGACCCGTCCACGCTGGAGTAGGTCAGCGCCACAGGCAGGACGGGCGCCGGGGTTAGCCCCCGGCGGCCAGCCCTTCCCGCCGCGGGTCCACGCCGCCTTGCAGGCCGTTGCCGTCGATGACGATGCCGTGGATGCCGCTGGGGAACTCGGTGATGCGCACCGGGTGCCCCATGCGTTCAAGGGCAGGCGCCAGCGCTTCCAGCGCGGTGCCCTTCTCCAGCTCGGTTTCCTTGTTGCGGCTGCCCATGTTCGGCAGGGAAATCGCGGACTGGATATCCAGCCCCCAATCCAGCACGCCCACGATCGTCTTGGCCACGTAATTGATGATGGCGCTGCCGCCGGGCGAGCCCACCAGCATGACGGGCTTGCCGTCGCGCAGGATGATGATCGGCGCCATGGCGCTGCGTGGGCGCTTGCCCGGTTCAATGCGGTTGGCGATCAAGCGCCCCTCCGGGTCCTTGAACGACGATGAAAAATCCGTCATCTCGTTGTTCAGCAAGAAGCCGCGTACGAAGATCTTGCTGCCGAACTCGCTTTCGATCGTGGTCGTCATGGACAACGCATTGCCTTGCGCGTCCACCGCCACCAGATGGCTCGTGGATGGCAACTCCAACGCGTTGTCGCGGCCGAGCGTCAGCAGCTTTCCTTCGGGGTCGCCGGGCAGCGCCACCTTCATGCTGCGGTCGGGCTGGATCAACGCGCCGCGGGCGCGCAGATAGGCCGGGTCCAGCATGGCGCGCACGGGCACATGAACGAAATCCGGATCCGCCACATAGAAGTCGCGGTCCGCGAATGCCAGGCGCCCGGCTTCGGAAAAATAATGCACGGCCTCGACGGAGCCGGGCGCGAAGCTGGCCATCGGAAACTGTTCCAGCTCGCCCAGCATCTGCAGCACGGCGATCGGGCCGCTGCTAGGCGGTGCCATGCCGCACAGTCGGTAGCCGCGATAAGCGCCGCATACCGGGTCGCGCGTCTTGGCGCGGTAGCCGGCCAGGTCAGCCAAGCTGAGGTCGCCCGGCGTGGCGTGCCCGTGCACCGCAGCCACGATATCGCGGGCGATGTCGCCCTGGTAGAACGCATCCGCGCCCTGCTGGGCCACGGCGCGCAACGTGGCCGCGAATTCGGGATTCTTCAGTACATGCCCCACCGGCCACGGCGCGCCGTCAGGCGCATAGAAATACGCCGCGGCAGCCGCCTGCTTGGGCAAAGCCTTGTTGCCGGCCAATAGCGCATGCAAGCGGGGCGACACCGCAAAGCCCTGCTCGGCCAGCCCAATCGCGGGCTGGAACAGGTCGGCCCAAGGCAGCACGCCCGCTTCCTCGTGGGCCAGTTCCAGGCCGCGCAGCAACCCGGGCACGCCTACGGACATGCCGTTGTTGACGGCTTGCGCAAAGGGCAGCGGCTTGCCCTGCGCATCCAGAAAGCGGTCCGGGCGTGCGGCCGCGGGCGCGGTCTCGCGGCTGTCCACCGTCTGGATGCGCCCGGTCTTGGCCGAATACAGCACCATGAATGCGCCGCCGCCGATACCGGAAGATTGCGGTTCCACCAGATTCAGCACGAGTTGGGTTGCGATGGCGGCGTCCACCACGCTGCCGCCCCGGCGCAGCATTGCTTCGCCCGCCTGGGTCGCCAGCGGGTTGGCCGAGACCATCATGTAATGCGGCGCGCGCACCAGTTCGCGCGCCTGCGTGCCGCTGGCGGCTTCGGGATTGCGGTCTTCGGCCGCCTGCGGAGTGCGCGCCCACACGGCGGGCGCAGCCGCCATGGCGGCGGCAAGCAGGAAGGCGGCGGCGTGGCGGCAGGCGCGCATGATCTGGCTCCGGGATAACGCCGGCGTTCCGGCAGGCGTCCATCATAGTCAAGGCACCCGCCGCTGTCGCCCCACGGCGGGCCGCGCACCGGAAATGGCTGCCCCACGCCTTCCGACATAGAATCCCGGTTCCGGTCCTTCTTCCCCCATCGTGCCATGCGCCTGCGCCACATCGAGATTTTCGAAGCGATCCGCCGTACCGGATCCCTGACCGAGGCCGCCGCCACGCTGCATATCTCGCAACCCGCCGCCAGCAAGCTGCTGGCGCACGCCGAGGCCCAACTGGGCTTCAAGCTGTTCGAACGCGTCAAGGGCCGGCTGGTCGCCACGCACGAGGCCGACATCCTGACGCCCGAAGTCGCGCGCCTCTCGCAAGACTTGAACAGCGTGCGCCGTCTGGCCGCGAATCTGCGCGACCGGCCCAACGGCCACTTGCGCCTGGGATGCGCGCCCGCGCTGGGCCTGGGACTATTGCCGGGCGTGGTGCGCGACAGCCGTGACGCACAGCCCGGCATCACCTTCGATATCCACACGCATCACAGCGCCGAACTCGTGCAGGGGCTGCTGACCCGCGAACTGGATCTAGCCGTCACCTTCGACACCAACGACTATCCCGGCCTGACGCGCATGGGCCTGGGCCATACCGAACTGGTGCACCTGAGCCGCACGGCCGGCTCGGGCCCGATACGGCTGCCGGAGCTGACGACGCCGTCGGGCGGCACGCTCATCGTGCTGGACGCCAGCGATGCCTCGGGCGCCTTGCTGCAGATGGCGCTGGACGCGCAGGGCCTGGACCCGCAAGTCGCCATCCAGGTGCAGACGCATTACGTGGCCTGCGCGCTGGTCGATGCGGGTTGCGGCGACGCCATCGTCGACGCCATCACGGCGCAGGCAATGCTGCGGCCCGGCATGCACCTGCGCCGGCTGGAGCCCGCGTTGCGCGTGCCGATCAGCATCATGGTGCGCAACCAGGACCCCTTGTCATCCCTGCACCGCGACCTGATCGAACGCTTGCGCGCCGCGTGCGCCGAACGCATCGCCGCGCTGGACTTGCCGGCCTGAATTGCGAGCCTGAATTGCGGACCCTGCGCCAAAAGAAAACGGGCGCCCGAAGGCGCCCGTTTTGCCGTGCAAGCCGGGGCGGGCCAAAGCCTGCCCCCGCGCGCAGCATCAGTCCAGCTTGATGTTCTGCTTCTTCACGACGTCTTGAGCCCAGTCGAACTGCTCTTTGATCTCTTTGGCGAACTCTTCCGGCGTGTTGCCCGACGGTGCCGAGCCCTGGTCGTCCAGCGCCTTGATGACCTTCGGGTCCTTCAGGGCCACGACAGCGGCGTCACGCAGCTTGTTCACGACGTCCATCGGGGTGCCCTTGGGCGCCAGCAGGCCGTACCAGACGGGCTGGTTCAGCACGGGGTAGCCGGCTTGCTTGAAGGTCGGCACGCCCTTGACGGCAGCAATTTCCTCGGGCCATGCGATGGCCATGGCGTGCAGCTTGCCCGCCTGGATCTGCGGCATCGACGACGGCAGGTTGTCGAACAGGATTTCGATCTGGCCGCCGACGGCATCCGCCACGGCCGGGCCCGAACCCTTGTACGGCACGTGCACGATATCGGTGCCCGTGGCCATCTTGAACGACTCGCCCATCAAGTGCAGCACGCCGCACGTGCCCGAGCTGCCGTAGGAATACTTGCCCGGGTTCTTCTTCAGCTCTTCGACGAAGCCCTTGAAGTCCTTGGCCGGGAACTTCGGATTCACCGCGACCACGTTGGCCGTATTGGCGAAGTTGGTGACGGGCTGGAAGTCCTTGATCGGATCGTACGGCAGGTCCTTCGGACGGCAAGCCGGGTTCACGGCCATCGTCGAAACGGTGGCGATGGACAGCGTGTAGCCGTCGGCATCCGCGCGCGCGGCTTCCGCAGCGCCAATGGCGCCGCCTGCGCCGCCCTTGTTTTCCACAACCATCGGTTGGCCAAGTTCCTGGCTCATGCGCTGCGTCACCAGACGCGCAATGATGTCGGTGGAACCGCCGGGCGCGAACGGAACGATCACGCGGATGGGCTTGCTGGGGTACTTGTCGGCGGCGTGCGCGACGGAGGCGCCAAGCGTGCCGGCAGCGCCAGTAGCCAAAGCGATAGCCACGGCCAGGGAGCGAACTTTATTCATAGGTGTGTTTCCTCCAAGATTGCGAGCCCGTATGTAAACGGCCCGTTTTGTGATGTGCCCGCCTGTAGGCGGACCAGCAGTTAACGGTGGGGGCGCTTTGCGTGTGTGCTGCGTGTTTCGCGCTGCTTTTATGGATTGCTTGTGGCACACGCGCCCGCCAGAATGACGGAGAATAGCAGCAAATGCTTACACACGCATAGCGTGCGGATCTGCAACCAGCGCCCTCAGAAAATGCCTTTCCGGCCAAGGCAAAATCTTCTGGTTTTCCCTTATTTCATGCGGTTTACGCGGGCTTGGCGGGCCCGCGCCATCTCATGAAAAAATGGCCGCCCGAAGGCGGCCATTCTCACGCTTGGGCAAAGCCGATCAGGACGGCTTGTGCGCGTTGGTCATGGAGCCCGGCACGACCCATTCGGCGAACTGCGCCTCGGTCACATAACCCAGCGCCAGCGCGGATTCCTTCAGCGACAGCCCTTCCTTGTGCGCCTTCTTGGCGATCTGCGCGGCCTTGTCATAGCCGATGTGCGGATTCAAGGCCGTCACCAGCATCAGCGAACGGTCCACCAGCTCGGCGATGCGCTCGTGGTTGGGCTCGATGCCCGCGGCGCAGTGCTCGTTGAAGCTGGCCATGCCGTCGGTCAGCAGGCGCACGGATTGCAGGAAGTTGTGGATCACCAGCGGCTTGAACACGTTCAGTTCGAAGTTGCCGCTGGCGCCGCCGATGTTGATGGCCACGTCATTGCCCAGCACCTGCGCGGCCAGCATCGTGATGGCTTCGCACTGCGTCGGGTTGACCTTGCCCGGCATGATCGAGCTGCCCGGTTCGTTTTCGGGGATGCTGATTTCGCCCAGGCCGGAACGCGGGCCGCTGGACAGCCAGCGCACGTCATTGGCGATCTTCATCAGGCCGGCGGCCAGCGCCTTCAGCGCGCCGTGCGCGAACAGCAGCGCTTCGTGCGAGGCCAGCGCCTGGAACTTGTTGGGCGCCGACACGAAGGCCGTGCCGGTGGCATGCGCCAGGTCTGCGGACACTTTGACGCTGAATTGCGGATGCGCGTTCAGGCCGGTGCCCACGGCGGTGCCGCCGATGGCCAACTGGTGCAGGCCGGGCAACGTTGCCCGGATCTGCTGCTCGGCCAGGTCAAGCTGCGCGACGTAGCCCGAGAGTTCCTGGCCCAGCGTCAGCGGGGTCGCATCCTGCAGGTGGGTGCGGCCGATCTTCACGATGTCGTAGAACTCGGCGCTTTTCTCGGCAAAGGTCGCGCGCAGCTTCTTCAGCGTCGGCAGCAGGTGGTGCTCGACCTCGACGGCGGCGGCCACGTGCATGGCGGTCGGAAAGGTGTCGTTGGACGATTGGCCGCGGTTGACGTGGTCGTTCGGGTGCACCTTGCGCTCTTCGCCGCGCACGCCGCCCAGCAGCTCCGAGGCGCGGTTGGCCAGCACCTCGTTCATGTTCATGTTGCTTTGCGTGCCCGACCCCGTCTGCCAGACGGACAGCGGAAACTCGTTGGGCCATTTGCCGTCGATGACTTCGTCGGCGGCGCGGATGATGCCGTCGGCGATCTTCGGATCCAGCTCACCCAGTTCGGCGTTGACCTTGGCGGCCGCGCGCTTCAGGCGGGCCATGGCGTTGACCAGGGGAACAGGCATCTTCTCGGTCGAAATCGCGAAAAAATGCAGCGAACGTTGCGTTTGGGCGCCCCAGAGGTGATCCTCGGGGACTTCGATGGGCCCAAACGTGTCTTTTTCGATGCGGGTCTTCATGGCGCGTACAACTCCGTGGCGACGTAAGTCGCGGCCGGCGGCACCCGCCAAGCGCGACATTATTGAGAATAGCAATCACTTATTAGGTTAGCAGAAACCCGCATTCCTATAATTGCAGGAATCCGTGTTCCCTCCACCGTTTTTTACCACTCGCCCAGCGCCATGTCCGCCCCTCTTTGCAGCCTGACCTTGCACCTGCCCGACGAAGCCGCCACGGAATCGCTGGCGCGGCAGCTTGCCCCCTTGATTTCCGGAGGCAAAACCGGCCCGGCAGGCGCTTGTATCCACCTTCAAGGTGACCTCGGAGCAGGAAAAACGGCCTTCACCAGGGCATTGTTGCGGGAATGCGGCATCACTGGCCGAATCAAAAGTCCAAGCTACGCGCTGCTTGAATCCTATAAAGTTTCTAACTTATACTTCTATCATCTTGATTTTTATAGATTTAGTGATTCGCGTGAATGGTTGGACGCAGGATTCCGGGATTTACTGCGTGACGATGCGGTCGTTTTGATCGAATGGCCGGAGCGGGCCGAGGGTCTTTTGCCCCCGCCCGACCTGCTGATTTCCCTGGCTTATGCCGGCGAGGGACGTGACGCCACCCTGACCGCGAACACCGCTCGAGGACAAACATGGTTGAACGCGATTGTCCCCCCGCCAAAGACGGCGCCCTTCCCTCGGCAGGCGCCACCCGGCGCCGCCTGATCAGCGTCGCGGCCACGCTGCTCGTCCTGCCGGTTCTGCCGCGCTTGGCGCAAGCCGCGACGATCCTGGCCGTCCGTACCTGGCCGGCAGACGAATACACCCGGGTCACCCTCGAACTCGACAGCGAGCTCAAGGCCGAACAGTTCACGCTTGAAAACCCCCACCGCCTGGTGGTGGACATCGAAGGGCTGACCATCAGCGCGGCCCTGAACGACCTGGTCTCGAAGGTCCGCCCGGACGACCCCTATATCCAGAGCCTGCGCGTGGCGCAGAACCGCCCGAACGTCGTGCGGCTGGTGTTCGACTTGAAGCAGCCCGTGGCGCCCCAGGTGTTCACGCTCAAGCCCGTGGCTGACTACCAGTACCGGCTGGTGCTGGATCTGTACCCCAAGATCGCCCAGGACCCCCTGGTGGCGATTCTGAACAAGGGAGGCGCCGACGCGGACGACCCGCTGGCGCGCATCCTGGAAGACATCCAGCGCAATCCGGCAACCCGCGCCGATCCGCCCGAACCGCCCCGCGTGAAGGGCCAGCAGCCGGCCCCGCCGCTGCCCACGGCGCCCAAGCCGCCCCCCGCCACCGCCGGCCGCGGCAAGCAGCGCATGTTGACCATCGCGCTGGATCCGGGCCACGGTGGCGAAGATCCTGGCGCCATCGGCAGCAGCGGCTTGCGCGAAAAAGACGTGGTGCTGCGCATCGCCCGGCGCCTGAAAGCGCTGATCGACAGCCAACCTTTCATGCGCGCCTACCTGACGCGCGACGACGACTACTTCGTACCGCTGCATGTGCGCGTGCAGAAGGCCCGCCGCGTGCACGCGGACCTGTTCATCTCGATCCATGCGGACGCCTGGGTCAAGCCGTCTGCCAATGGCTCGTCGGTGTTCGCGTTGTCGCAGCGCGGCGCCACCAGCGCTCAAGCGCGCTGGATGGCCGACAAGGAAAACGCGGCCGACCTGATCGGCGGCGTCAACCTGGGCAGCCACGACCGCCAGGTGGCCAAGGTGCTGCTGGACCTGTCCACCACCGCGCAGATCAATGATTCGCTCAAGGTCGGCAACGCCTTCCTGGACGAGATCAAGAAGATCAACCGCCTGCACAAGAACAGCGTCGAGCAGGCCGGCTTTGCCGTGCTGAAGGCCCCGGACATTCCGTCCGTGCTGGTCGAAACCGCATTCATCAGTAACCCCCAGGAAGAAGCCCTGCTGCGCAGCAACGCGCACCAGGACAAGCTGGCCCAAGCCATGATGACCGGCATCCAGCGCTACTTCACCGCCAACCCGCCGCTGGCGCGGCTGGGCGACGTCAGCTGATCACGCTGGCGTAAAAAAAGGCGATGCGTTCTGGACGCATCGCCTTTTTTTCTTTTGGAAAGCCGTCGTGCGGCCCTGTGTGCTTGATGGGTTGCGCGCGCTGCCGGCCGGCGCTCTGGGCGACGGCCTCGCGCGCTACACCCATCCTACGAGCGGCGGGATTTGATCAGCTTGAATATGCCGGCGCCGACGACCGGCACGATCGCCGCGGCCAGGCCCAGCAGCACGATGGTGTTCAGGTGTTCACGCACCAGCGGGATGTTGCCGAAGAAATAGCCTGCGGCGACCAGGCTCACGACCCAGAGCAGCGCGCCCAGGACGTTGAACAGCTGGAAACGCGACATCGACATGTCGGCCACGCCCGCCACGAAGGGTGCGAACGTGCGCACGACAGGGATGAAGCGCGACATGACGATCGTCTTGCCGCCATGCTTTTCGTAGAACGCATGCGTGCGCATCAGCGCGCCCCGGTCCAGGAACCGCAGGTTCATCGAAAATACGCGTGGCCCGATATAGCGGCCGATCATGTAGTTCAGCGTATTGCCGGAGATCGCCGCGACGATCAGCAGCACCCCCATCATGACGGGATCAATATGCCCCGTGGCGCCGAACGCGCCGGCAATGAACAGCAGGGAATCGCCAGGCAGGAAGGGCAGGACGACCAGCCCCGTTTCCGCAAACACAATCAAGAACAGCACCAGGTACACCCACACGCCGTATTGCGCGACCCAGACGCCCAGCGTCTTGTCGATGTGGAGCACCATATTGAAAAATTCAAGCATTCAGCAGCCCGGAAGTCGGTAGAGGGTTAATCCCCAGCGACTATAGCCCACCCGGCCATGGCGCTAAAATCATCCACATAGCCCCACCAGACCTGAGCCTAATGACCGAACGCCGTTCCATTCTTGCGCTTCCCGACCTGCTCATCAGCCAGATCGCCGCTGGCGAAGTGATCGAGCGCCCCGCCTCCGTGCTCAAGGAAATTCTTGAGAACGCGATCGACGCGGGCGGCCGCGCCATTGAAGTGCGCCTGGAAGGCGGCGGCATCCGCCGGATTGCCGTCACGGACGACGGCGGCGGCATCCCGCCCGAGGAATTGCCCCTTGCCCTGGCGCGCCACGCCACCAGCAAGATCCGCTCGCTGAACGAACTGGAATCCGTGGCGTCGATGGGGTTCCGCGGCGAAGCGCTGGCATCGATCGCCTCGGTTGCCCAGGTCACCATCATTTCCCGCACCCGCGACGGCGAGCATGCCTGGCAGATCGACGCCGGCAGCATGCAGGTCAGCCCCGCGTCGGGGCCGCCCGGCACCACCGTGGACGTGCGCCAGCTGTTCGACGCGGTTCCGGCGCGGCGCAAGTTCCTGCGCTCTGAGGCCACCGAATTCGGCCACTGCGTCGACGCGATGGAGCGCATCGCGCTGGCGCACCCGCAGATCGCGTTCCGCCTGTTCCATCACGACCGCGCGCAACGCCAATGGCTGCCGGCGGAACCGCCGCAGCGCATCCGCGACGTGCTGGGCGCTGAATTCGCCGAACACGGACTGCTGTTGTCGCATTCGGTCGGCACCGTCAGCCTGGCCGGCATGATCACCCGCCCGACGGCCGCGCGCGCCCGCGCCGATCGCCAGTACCTGTACGTGAACGGCCGCTATGTGCGCGACCGCACCGTCAGCCATGCGCTGCGCGCCGCCTACGCGGACGTGCTGCATGGCGACCGCCAGCCGGCCTACGTGCTGTTCCTGGACATCGACCCCGCCGCCGTGGACGTGAACGTGCACCCGGCCAAACACGAGGTCCGCTTCCGCGACAGCGGCGCCGTGCACCGCTTCGTGTCGCACGCCGTCGGCCAGACCTTGGCACAGACGGGTGGCTCATCGGCCGTCACGCCCGCCGCGCAGCAAAGCGACGCGGAAGACGGCGGTTTCGAAACCGTCGCGCAGGGCTCCACGCCCGCGCCTTCCCTCGCGCCGCAAAGCGCCCCCGCCGGCAGCCCCGCTCCAATGGCGGACACGCCCCGGCCGGGTTATTCCGGCGGCAATCCGGGCAGCCATTCTGCCGGCAGCGCAGGCAGCAGCGCCACCTACGGCCTGCGCCCGTCCCCGGCCCCGCAACGCGCCCACACGCAGGTGCCGTTCCGCCTGCATGCAGAACCCGCCGGCATTCCGGCCGCGGACTGGCAGTCGCTGTACCGCCCGCTGTCCGACGACACAGCGGCGACCGTTACGCCGGTGAGCGAGCCCAGCTCCGCCCCCCGCCTGCCTGCCGACGAGGAGCACCCGCTGGGCATGGCGCTTGCGCAACTGCACGGCATCTACATCCTGGCCCAGAACCGCCGCGGCATGGTGCTGGTGGACATGCACGCCGCCCATGAGCGCGTGGTGTACGAACAGCTGAAACAGGCGCTGGACGCCCGCAGCCTGCCCCGCCAGGACCTGCTGGTGCCAGTGGTGTTCCACGCCCAGGAAAAGGACGTGGCCACGGTCGAGGAATTCGAAGAGCAACTGGCCGACCTGGGCTTCGAGATGCGCCCGTCGGGTCCCACGTCGATCGCCGTGCGCTCCGTGCCGGCCATCCTGGCGCGCGGCGACATCGAGACGCTGGCCCGCGCCGTGCTGCGCGACCTGGGCGCCGTGGGCGTCTCGCGCCTGTTGACCGAACAGCGCAACGAACTGCTGTCCACCATGGCCTGCCACGGCTCGGTGCGCGCCAACCGCAAGCTGACCATCGAAGAGATGAACGGCCTGCTGCGCCAGATGGAAACGACCGAACGCGCCGACCAGTGCAACCACGGACGCCCGACCTGGGTGCAGTGGTCGGTGTCGGACCTGGACAAGCTCTTTCTGCGCGGACAATAGGTTTGTCGTCGATCCCCTCTCCCGACACGCTGCCCGTCATCTGCCTGGCCGGCCCCACCGCCGCCGGCAAGAGCGCCTCGACGCTGGCCCTGGCCGAACGCTGGCCGATGGAGATCGTCAACGTCGATTCGGCCACGATCTACCGCGGCATGGATATCGGCACGGCCAAACCCTCACGGGAAGAACAGGCCCGCGTGCCGCAGCACCTGCTGGACATCCTGGACCCGGCGCAGTCGTATTCGGCCGCCGAGTTCCGCGCCGACGCGCTGCGCCTGATTGCCGAGATCCGCGCGCGGGGACGCATTCCGCTGCTGGCCGGCGGCACGATGATGTACTACAAGGCGCTGCGCGACGGGCTGGACGACCTGCCGCAGGCCGACCCGGCCCTGCGCGCCGAACTGGAAGCCCGCGCAGCCGCGCAGGGCTGGCCCGCGCTGCATGCCGAACTTGCACGGCTGGACCCCGTCACGGCGGCGCGCCTGGCGCCCAACGACAGCCAGCGTATCCAGCGGGCGCTGGAGATCTGCCAACTGACCGGGCAGCCCATGTCCGCCCTGCTGCAGCGCGACCAGCGCAAGCCGGACGACAACGCCAACCAGTACCTGACCATCAGTCTTGAACCTTCCGACCGCAGTGCGCTGCATGCGCGGATCGAGCAGCGCTTTGACGCCATGCTGGCCAACGGCTTGCTGGACGAAGTGCGCGGCCTGCGCGCGCGGCCCGATCTGCATCCCGGCCTGCCGTCCGTGCGCTGCGTGGGGTATCGCCAGATGTGGGCGCACCTGGACGGCGAGATCGACCTGGACACCGCGCGCGAACAAGGCATCGCCGCCACGCGCCAGTTGGCCAAGCGCCAGATCACCTGGCTGCGTGCCCAACCCGAACGCGTCATCGTCGACTGCCTGGCGGCGGATGCCGTGCCCCAGACCATCGACGCGGTGGCGATGGCCCTGGCGGCCAAGCCCTAACGCGCGGCTGGCCGCGCGTTGTCCGGCGCCTCGGCCAGCGCCTCGCGCAGCGCGTCGATCACGGCGCGCAATCGCGCCGTCATGCGCCTTGTGGCCGGCCACAAGGCATGCACGGGCAATCCTTCGGCCTCGTACGCGGACAACACCGGGGCCAGCTCGCCGGCGCGTAACGCATCGTGGACCAGCCACGCCGGCAACTGCGCCAGTCCATGGCCCGCCTTGGCCGCCGCCACCACGGCCTCCAGATGCCCCAACCGAAGCCTGGCCTGCACGCGGACATAACGCACGCTGCCGGCGCTGGCCTGAAACCGCCACGGTTCCGCGTGGTCGTTGCGCAGCATGCCGATGCAGGCATGCCCGGCCAGATCTTCTGGCGTCGCGGGCGCGCCCCGCTCTGCCAGATACGCCGGCGCGGCGCACACCACCAGCCGCTGGCGGCCCAGGCGGTGCGCCGCCAGCGTGGGGCTGTTGTCCAGATCGCCGATCCGCACGGCCAGGTCCACGCCCTCCTCGGCAAAATCCACCGGCCGGTTCGAGAACACGGCATCGATTTCCAGCGCGGGATGCCGTGCCGCCAGCGCCAGCAACACGGGCATGACGCGGTCGCGGCCGAACAGCACGGGCAACGCAATCCGCAGGCGCCCCGACGGCACCAGCCGCCGCTCGGCCAGCGCGGACTCGGCCCGTTCCAATTCTTCCAGCGCCCGCACGCAACTGTCATGAAACGCCAGCCCTTCGTCGGTCAGCGACAGGCTGCGCGTGGTGCGGTGAAACAGGCGCGCGTCCAGCCGTTGCTCCAACCGGGCGATCGCCTTGCCCACGGTGGACGAAGACAGCCCCAGCTGCCGGGCCGCGGCGCTGAAACTGCCGGCCTGCGCAGCTTGGACGAAGGCGCGGATGCCATTGAAGCGTTCATTGGAAATCATGGCGGTGCCGTCCAATTAGCGAATTATTGTCGCGAATAAACCGAATAAATAGCGTCACTACGGATACACCGGCGACTATACAGTGCCGGAATGCCTGCTACAGACACCACTTCCCCCACCCACCCCGCCGCCGCGGCCCCCGCGCGTGGCCGCTGGCTCGCCCTGGCCGGCGTCGCCATTGCCAGCTTCCTGGGCTGCATCGACTTCACGATCGTCAACACCGCCATCCCCGCCATTCAGCAAGACCTGGGCGCCAGCATCGAGGCATCGCAGTGGATCGTGACCGCCTTTGTGATGGCGCTGTCCACCTTCATGGTCGCGGCGGGCCGGGTGGCGGACCTGCACGGCCGTCGCCGCGCCCTGTATGCCGGCATGCTGCTGTTCGGCGCGGCGTCTTTGGGCGCGGGGCTGGCTGCCCATATCGGCATGCTGATCGCCTGGCGACTGGTGCAAGGCGTCGCCTGTGCGGCGCTCTATACCGCCTCCACCGCGATCGTCGCGCATGCTTTTCCCGAAAGCGAACGCGGCCGCGCCATCGGCCTGTTGTTCGGCGCGAACGGCCTGGGCCTGGCTATCGGCCCGGTCGCGGGTGGCCTGCTGGTGGACGCCCTGGGCTGGCGCTGGATATTTCTGCTGAACGTGCCACTGGTCGCGCTGGCCTTTGCGCTCTGCCTGGGCCGGGTGCAGGAATCCCGCGGCGCGCAGCAGGGCGAAACCCTGGACGTCGCCGGCCTGCTGCTGTTCCTGCTGGCGCTGCCTTGCCTGCTGCTGGCGGTGGTACACGGCGCGGACTGGGGATGGACGTCGGCCCGCACGCTGGGCCTGGCCGCCGCCGGCATCGGACTCTTCGCCGTGCTGGTGGGCGTCTCGCGCGGCAAGGCCTCGCCCCTGATCCGCTTTGACCTGTTTGCGAACCTGCGCTTCATTGGCGCCAGCGCCGCCACGTTTTCACTCGCGTTTTTCTATTGCACCGCCTTTTTCCTGATGCCCTTGTACCTGGGTTTGATCCGCCATCAGGACGCCGGCACCATCGGCATCTCGCTGCTGCCGACAACCGTCGTCATGGCGCTGGTGTCCCCGCTGGCGGGCAGGCTCGCGGACCGTCGCGGCGCCATGCCGCTTCTGCTGGCGGGTTTCGGCTTCCTGGCAACTTCAGCGCTGCTGCAGACGCATTTCGCTGCGGACACCCGCTGGCAGGTCATGCTGGCGGCATTCGTCTGCATGGGCGTGGGCTGGGGCGCCATTCTGGGTCCGTCCACGATGGCCGCGCTGGGCTCGGTGCAGGAACGGCTGGCCGGTGTGGCGATGGGCGCGTCGTGGACGCTGCATAACGTGGGCGGCGCATTAGGGCTGGCAGCGGCCACCTCGCTGTATCGCGCGGTGGCGGGCCCTGCGCTGCAAGCCGCATCGGGACTGGACGCCGCACAGTCGATGGCGCTGGCGTCCGATCCCCTGAACGCGCTGCACACGCTGACGCAACACGGGGTCGCCCCGGCCGGCGCCACGGCCTGGATCGCGCAATCTTTCCTGGCAGGATATGAGGCGGCGATGTGGCTGCTGGCGGGCGTCTGCGCCGGCGCATGCCTCATGCTGGCGTTTTCCGCCCGCCGCGCGCGCAGCCGCTGAGGCAAATCCCGGCGCGCATAAAAAATCCGCCCATGGGCGGATTTTTCTTGGCGGCGATCCGGCCTCAGACCACGAAGGTCTGCGCCATGCCTTCCGTCTGCTCGACGATCTCGCCGATCTTGTTGACGGTCTCGCCTTGTTCACGCAGGGTCGCAGCGATGGCGTCGGCCTGGGCCGCATCCACCACCAGCACCATACCGATACCGCAGTTGAACACGCGGTGCATTTCGGTGTCTTCCACGCCGCCCTGCTCTTGCAGCCACTGGAACAGCTTGGGCATTTCCCAACCGTCGCGGTGCAGCTTGGCCGACAGGCCGGGCTGCAGGATGCGCGGCACGTTGTCCAGAAGGCCGCCGCCGGTGATGTGGGCAAGGCCCTTGATGTCGGTGCCGTGCTTGGCCAGCGCGGCCAGCACTTGCTTGACGTAGATGCGCGTGGGCGCCATCACGACGTCGACCAGCGGCTGGCCGTGGAAGTCGTCGGTGGGCTTGGCGTTGGCGCGTTCCAGGATCTTGCGCACCAGCGAATAGCCGTTGGAATGCGCGCCGCTGGAGGCCAGGCCCAGCACGACGTCACCCGGCTTGATGGACTTGCCGTCGATGATCGCGGACTTTTCCACCGCGCCCACCGCAAAACCGGCCAGGTCGTATTCGCCGTCCGGGTACATGCCCGGCATTTCAGCGGTTTCGCCGCCGATCAGCGCGCAGCCCGACAATTCGCAGCCCTTGGCAATGCCGCCCACCACCGACGCCGCCGTGTCCACCGAAAGCTTGCCGCAGGCGAAATAGTCCAGGAAGAACAGGGGCTCGGCGCCCTGGACCAGGATGTCGTTGACGCTCATGGCGACCAGATCGATGCCCACGGTGTCGTGGCGGTTCCACTCGAAGGCCAGGCGCAGCTTGGTGCCCACGCCGTCGGTGCCCGAGACCAGCACGGGCTCGTTGTACTTCTTCGGCACTTCGAACAGCGCGCCAAAGCCGCCGATACCGGCCAGCACCCCGGGGCGCATGGTGCGCGCGGCGAGGGGTTTGATACGGTCGACCAGGGCGTCGCCCGCGTCGATGTCGACACCGGCATCGCGGTAGGTCAAGGGGGCTTTAGGTTGATTCGTCATGAGAAATGCCGTGGGGTATGTAACAATTGCTGGGAATTTGGTGGAACGCCCTGCATTTTACGATGTTGCGGGCCTGAGCAGGGTTCAAGCCGGCCGGGCGCGGCGATTGCGGCGGGAGCCGGCCAGGCGGGCTGGCGGGCAAAAATGGCGCAAACCCAAGCCAGGCAAAGCGCTTGGGCGCGACACCATCCACCCAGGTGGTTTAAAGTGTTGGGTTGGCCGGTATGGATTTTGCCAGTTTCTGGCGGGTTAATCTTGCGCCGGCCCTTTGTATCACCGTTTTTTGGCTTTTCCGGCAACACCGGCATGTCCTCGCGACGCTGCAAGCCTGATCGATAACCTCTCATGAACCGCCAGCTGCTGCTCGACGTTCTTCCCGCGCCAGCGCCATCGCTGAACAACTATATCGCCGGCCCAAACGGGGAAGCGCTGGCAGCCGTGCGCGCGCTCAATCCTGGCCGTGCCCTCTATATCTGGGGCGCGGCGGGCTGCGGCCGCACCCATCTGCTGCGCGCGCTGACTGCGCGCCCGGACGCCGTTTTCGTCGACCCCGCCAATGGCGAGATGATGCTGCGCCGCCTGGCCGAAGCCGATTCCAAGTCGCCCATGCCCAAGTTCGTGGCGGTGGACGACGTGCACCGCATGGACGACAGCCGCCAGGCCGCCCTGTTTGCGCTGTACAACCGCTGGCGTGAATCCGCCGCCACCGGCCGCGCGTTTGCGCTGGCGCTGGCCGGCGACCGCGCGCCGCTGTCGATGCCGCTGCGCGAAGACCTGCGCACCCGCCTGGGCTGGGACCTGGTGTTCCGGCTGGACCCGCTGTCCGACGCGGACAAGCTGGCCGCGCTGTCCGCCCAGGCCGCCGAACGCGGCATGCACCTGGCGCCCGAAATCATCAACTGGATGTTGATCCACCACGAGCGCGACATCCGCAAACTGGCTGCGCTGCTCGACGCGCTGGACCGCTATTCCCTGGCCACCGGCCGCCCCATCACCCTGCCCTTGCTGCGGGCCATGCTCGCAGACCCTGATTCGCAACGCACATGACCTCCCGACGTCTCGCCCTGTTCGACCTGGATCACACCCTGCTGCCGCTGGATAGCGACTATCAATGGGCCGACTATCTGGCACGCACGGGCCGCGCGGGTGACCCCGACGTCGCCCGCCGCCAGAACGACGACCTGATGGACCGCTACAACCGCGGTGAACTCACGGCCGAGCAGGCCGCCGAGTTCATGCTCGGCCTGCTGGCGGCGCATTCGCCGTACGACCTGGCGGACTGGCATGAGGAATTCATGCGCGAAGTCATCCGCCCGTCCATCACCACCGACGCGCGCGAACTGGTGCAATCCCACCTGGACGCCGGCGACCTGTGCGCCATCGTCACCGCCACCAACAGCTTCGTCACCGCCCCCATCGCCCGCGCCTTCGGCGTGCCGCACCTGGTGGCCACCGATGCCGAATACCTGCGCGGCCGCTACACCGGCCGCATCCTGGGCACGCCCAGCTTCAAGGAAGGCAAAGTGGTGCGCGTGAACGATTGGCTGTCCAATATGGGCCTGGGGCTTGCGGATTTCTCCGAATCGTTTTTCTATAGCGATTCGGTCAATGATGTACCGCTGCTCGAAAAGGTGACCCGTCCGATCGCCGCCAACCCTAGCCCGACCCTGCGCAATATCGCCCAGGAACGTGGCTGGCAAGTGATCGACTTGTTCGACCACATGGAAGATTCGAAGTCCTAAATGATCACTGAAACCATAAAAAAATTCGTCGGCCGCTTGTTCGCGCCGGCACCCCGGGGGCCGTTGCGCATCACGCGCGACAAGCACGGCATTGACCGCCGTAACGTTTCGCGCCACGCCATCAAGGTCTGCGAAGTCTTGCGCCAGCATGGCTACGAAGGCTATATCGTCGGCGGCGCCGTGCGCGACCTGATCGTGGGCCTGGAGCCCAAGGACTTCGACGTGGCCACCAACGCCACACCCGAACAGATCCGCCCGCTGTTTCGCCGCGCCCGCATCATCGGCCGCCGCTTCCAGCTGGTGCACGTGGTGTTCGGCCAGGAAATCATCGAGACTTCGACGTTCCGGGCGCCCGCCTCGGAAGACCAGGAAACCGACGAGCACGGCCGCATCCTGCGCGACAACGTGTTCGGCTCGCAGGAAGAAGACGCCAAGCGCCGCGACTTCACGATGAACGCGCTGTACTACGACCCGCACAACGAGGAAGTCATCGACTACCACAATGGCGTGGCCGACTTGAAGAAGCGCCAGGTCCGCATCATCGGCGACCCGGTCAAGCGCTACCGCGAAGACCCGGTCCGCATGCTGCGTGCCGTACGTTTCGCCGCCAAGCTCAACGGCACGATCGACCCGGCCACGCGCCAGCCGATCAGCACCATGGCCGAGCTCATCGAAAACGTCCCGGCCTCGCGCCTGTTCGACGAAATGCTCAAGCTGCTGACCTGCGGCCACGCGATGGATTGCCTGCGCCAACTGCGCGCCGACGGCCTGCACAACGGCCTGTTGCCGCTGCTGGACGTGGTGCTGGAACAGCCCGGCGGCGAACACTTCGTGGAACTGGCGCTGGAACGCACCGACGCCCGCGTGCGTGCCGGCAAGACCATCAGCCCCAGCTTCCTGTTTGCCGCCCTGTTGTGGCAGCAGGTGGACGTGCGCTGGAAGCAGCTGCGCGCCCAGGGCGAGCACACCATTCCCGCCTTGTCGCAAGCCGCCGATTCGGTGCTGGACGAACAGACCGAGAAGCTGGCCATCCAGCGCCGCTTCTCGTCGGACATGCGCGAGATCTGGTTCATGCAGCCGCGTTTTGAACGCCGCATGGGCAAGACGATCTTCCGCATGATTGAACAGCCGCGTTTCCGCGCCGCCTGCGACTTCCTGCAGCTGCGCGCCGCCGCCGGCGAGTTCGACAGCGTGCTGGCGCAATGGTGGATGGACCTGGCCAACGCCGACGACGTCACCCGCGCCGACATGATCGAAGAAGTCTCGCGCCTGCCGCGCGAAGCCGGCGACACCGGTGGCGGCGGTAGTGGTCCGGCCACCTCGTCGTCCCCGCGCAAGCGCCGCCGTCCGCGCCGCTCATCGCCGCGCGGCCCGGCCAGCGCTGAATAACACCGTGTCGCCCCCCTTGGTCCGCGCCTACATCGGCCTGGGCGCCAATCTGGGCGACAGCGCAGCCACCTTGCGCCGCGTGCTGGCCGAACTGCAGGCCACCGACGGCGTCAGTGCCGTGACGGCGTCGCCGTTCTACCGCAGCGCGCCCGTTGAGGCCACCGGCCCCGATTTCGTGAACGCCGTAGCGGCGCTGGACACACGCCTGCCGCCGCTGGCCTTGCTGGATGCGCTACAGGCGCTGGAAAACCGCCATGGCCGCCTGCGCCCCTACAAGAACGCCCCGCGCACGCTGGATCTGGACCTGCTGGCGTATGGCGAGACGCAACTGGATCACGAACGGCTGATCCTGCCCCACCCCCGCATGCACCTGCGCGCATTCGTGCTGCTGCCGTTGCGCGACCTGGCACCAGAGATTGCCGTGCAGGGCAAGCCGATCAGCGAATGGATCGACGCGATCCACGATCAGCCGATTGAACGGATCGTTCAATAGCTGCCGGGCCTGATGGGTTCCGCGCGTTTGGAGCCGGCGTCTTTGGCCACATGCTTTCGCGCTCCACCCATCCTACGAAGTATTGCCCCGCACCGACCGACGGTCCCGGGCATGACGCAAGCGGCCGGTAGGATGGGTGGAGCGCGAGGGAGTCCAGCTCAGGAAACGGGCGCCAAGCGCGCGCAACCCATCATCCCACCGGCGCCCCGAACACGATCACCCCGCCTTGGCGGTAAACGCCATCATCGCCCGTTCCACGTCTTCCACCTTGGGCAGGCCGGCCTCGTTGCCCAGATGCTGGATCTTGTGGGCTGACGCTGCGCGCGCGAAGGTGAAGTGTTCCACCCACGGCTGGTCCGGACGGTTCAGGTAAGACCAGACATAGGCGCCGTGGAACACGTCGCCCGCCCCCGAGGTATCCACGATGCGGTTGCCCGGCACGTCCAGCGACGGCAGCGTGTCGACGCGGCCGTCCTCGTCGTACCAGAGCATGCCGCGTTCGCCCATCGTCACGGCGCCGATGCGGCAGCCGCGCGCTTTCAGCAGGTCCAGCAAGCCTTCCGGCGTCAGGCCCAGCTGTTCGCACATGCGCTCCGCGCAGACGGCGACGTCGATATGGCGTAATAGCTCGTCGGTGTTCTCGCGCACGCCGCCGCCGTCCAGCGACGTCAGCACGCCCGCCTCCCGGCAGGCCCGTGCGTAGTGCAGCGCGGCGTCGGGCTGGTGGCCGTCCAGGTGCAGCGCGCGATAGCCGCTGATGTCCAGGCGGGGGTAATCGTTCAGGTAGTCCGCGTCGCGTGCGCGCACGATGGCGCGCTTGCCGTGGTTGGGCATGATGAAGGACAAGGACGAGCGGCGCACGTGGCGCGCATGCAGCGTCACTCCATGCGCGGCCGCCATGTCCGTGTACATGTGCCCCAGCCAGTCGGGCGCCAGCGAGCAGATCAGGTCAGGCGGAGAGCCCAGCCGTGCGCAGGCGAATGCCGCCGTGACGGCGTTGCCGCCAAAGGACACGGCATAGTCCCGCGCCACGCTCTTCTCGTCGCCCGTGGGCCATTCGTCGGCCAGCACGGTGACGTCGATATAGGTGTGTCCGATGAAGAGCGCATCGCTCATGGCGCAGCCTGTGAAAAATGGAAGGGAACCCCGAGGATAGGCGAGATCCGCCCCGGCTAAGCGCCGGCCTGCTCCCCGGCTTGCGCCAGCACCAGGCGTGCGCGCGCGATGACGGGCGCATCGACCATCCTGCCGTCCAGCATGAAGGTGCCCGACGCTGTCTCGCGGTGCGCGGCTACGACGCGCCGCGCCCAGGCAAGTTCTTCCTGCGCCGGCACGAAGGCCGCGTGGATCACCGGCACCTGCGTGGGATGGATGCACAGCATGCCGCCAAACCCCATCTGCTGGGCGCGGCCCGCCGCAAGCGCCAGCCCCGCCTGGTCCTGCACGCCGGCATGGACGCCGTCCAGCGCCGGCGCCAGCCCGGCCGAACGCGTATGCAGCAATACCTGCACCCGCGCGTGGTCCAGCACCGTTTCCGCGCCGGGGGTGTCGGGCGTCAGGCCCATGTCCAGCCCGTAGTCCAGGCTGCCGAAGGCCAGCCGCGCGACCCCGGGGGTGGCGGCGACCTCGGCCGCGTTCAACAGGCCGCGGGCCGTTTCGATGATGGGGATGACGGGCAAGCCCGTCTGCGCCACGTGCCGCACCTGCGCCAGGCTTTCGGCCTTGGGCAGGAGGATGCCCGCGACGCCCGGCTGACCCCGGCAGGCTTTCAGGTCGTCGTCGTGCCAGGACGTGGACGCGTCGTTGATGCGCACCCACAGCCGCGTCTGGCGATGCGTCCCCAGGAAGTCGCACAGGGCTTCGCGAGCGGAGGCCTTGGCCAGATGCTCGACGGCGTCTTCCAGATCGACGATGACGGCGTCCGCGCCGGCGGCCAGCGCTTTGGGGATGCGCTCGGCGCGCGAAGCCGGCACGAACAGGGCGCTACGAACGACGGGATGCGTCACACGACCTCCGAGGCATGGAACTGCGCCACTTGATCCGGCGCGTATCCCAACGATGCTAGCACCGCATCGGTGTTTTGGCCCACGGAGGGCACCGCGGCCATGCGCGGCGCGAAGGCATTGCTGCTGGCCGGCGGCAGCAGCGCCGGCAGCGTGCCGGCCGGGCTGTCCACCTGGCTCCAGCGGGCGCGTGCCTGCAGTTGCGGGTGCGCCCAGACGCCGGCCATGTCGTTCACGCGGGCGTTGGCGATCTGCGCGTCTTCCAGCCGCTGGGTGACCTGCGCGATGGACAGGTCGGCAAAGGCCGCCACGATCAGGTCGCGCAAGGCGTCGCGGTTGGCGGTGCGTTGCGAATTCGACAGGAAGCGCGGGTCTTCGGCCAGGTCGGCCTGGCGCAGCACCTGGGCGCAGAACACGCGCCATTCGCGCTCGTTCTGCAAGCCCAGCATGATGGTGGACCCGTCACCCACCGGGAACGGCCCGTAAGGGTAGATCGACGCGTGGGCGGCGCCGGCGCGCACGGGTGGCGCGGCGCCTTCGAACGCGTAATACATGGGAAAGCCCATCCATTCGACCATGCTTTCCAGCATGGACACGTCCAGGCGGCTGCCCAGCCCGGTCCGCTGGCGCAGCAGCAAGGCGTTCAGAATGGCCGAATAGGCGTACATGCCCGCCGCGATGTCGGCGATCGAACACCCGGCCTTGACCGGATCGTCCTTGGTGCCCGTGACCGACAGGAAGCCGCTTTCGCTTTGGATCAGCAGGTCGTAGGCCTTCTTGTCCTGATAAGGACCGCCTTCGCCATAGCCCGAGATGTCGCACACGATCAGGCGCGGGTACTTCTTGTGCAGGGCATCGAACGAAAGCCCCAGCCGCGCCGCGGCGCCAGGCGCCAGGTTCTGCACCAGCACGTCGGCCGATTCCAGCAGGCGGTCCATGATGCCGCCCGCTTCGTCGCGCTTCAGGTCCAGCGTCAGGCTTTCCTTGGAGCGGTTGGTCCAGACGAAATGCGAGGACAGGCCGCGCACGCGCTCGTCGTAGCCGCGGGCGAAATCGCCGCTGCCGGGACGTTCGATCTTGATGACGCGCGCCCCCATGTCGGCCAGTTGGCGGGTGCAGAACGGCGCGGCGATGGCGTGTTCAAGGCTGACGACGGTAATGCCGTCCAAGGGGCGGGTTGCCTGCGTGCTCATTCGGTAAACCTCAGTTCAGCTTGGTGGGCCAGCGTGCCGTCCTGCTCGGCCCAAAGCTGGGCCACGCCCGGCTCGGTCAAGCGGCCGGCCACCTGGAAGGGCGCGGGCGAAATCAGCGGACGCAGGCCGCGGTACGACAGATGGGTCAGGCGCGCCTTGGGATGGGCGCGGCTAAAGGCGGCCACCATTTCGGTGGCAATCAGCGGACCGTGCACCACCAGGCCGGGATAGCCCTCGGTGCCGGTCACGTAGGGATGGTCGTAGTGGATGCGATGGCCGTTGAAGGTCACCGCCGAATAGCGGAACAGCAGCACCGACGTCGGATTGACCGTATCGCGCCATTGCGCCTGGGGCGCGGGTTCGCTGCCCGCAAGCTTGGGCGGCGACGGCTGCCGGTAGACGATGTCCTGCTCTTCCAGGATGACGATCTCGCCCGCCTGGTGGTATTCGTGGCGCACGGTCACGAACAGCAGCGCCCCGGTGCGGCCCGTCTTTTCCTTGACGTCGGCCACCGTGGATACGCGTTCTGCGGGCACGCCCACCTTCAGCGGCCGACGGAATTCCACCCGGCCGCCCGCCCACATGCGGTTGCGGTCCTGGGCCGGCGGCAGGAAACCGCCGCGCGAGGGATGGCCATCCGTCCCCAATCCGTCCATACCCACCGTGCTGATGAAGAACGCCCATTGCCACAGGGGCGGCAGGGCCTCGCCCTGGGCCGGCGCGGCGCCGCCCAGGGTGGCTGCGATGCGCGCCGCGTGGCCGGGATCCATCGCGTCCGCCTTGCGTTCGCCGCTGCCGATCCAGCCTGCCGGATCTGTAGAAGTCATGCCGATATCCTTTGGTGGGGTTTTCTCAAGTTGAAGCATGCCCGCAAGCCGTCCCCGTTGTGAATTCGTTTTTCCTCAAGGCGGGGTTTGCGGCGCCTGAATCGACCGCCCATGCCCAGCCCCGGCGCCGCGCGCCGTAATATATGCCCCATGCACTTCGACCTTGCCGACCTACGCCTGTTCATCCACATCGCGGAATCCCCCAGCCTGACCCAGGCGGCCAAACGGGCGCACTTGTCCCTGGCCGCCGTCAGCGTGCGGATCAAAGCGCTGGAAAACCAGCTGAACACCCGATTGCTGTACCGCGACAGCCGCGGCGTGGAAATCACGCCCGCCGGCCAGAAGCTGCTGCAGCACGCCCGCGTCATCATGCGGCAGGTGGACCACCTGAAGCACGACTTCCAGGAGCAATCCGACGGCGACGCGGGCCACATCCGCATCTTCGCCAACACCACGGCGGTCACCGAATTCATGCCGGACATCCTGGCGCAGTTCCTCTCGGGCCACCCGGGCGTCACGGTCGACCTGCAAGAACGCCTGACGCGCGACATCGTGCGCGGCGTGCTGGACGGCACGACCGACCTGGGCATCGTGGCGGGCCCCGTAGACGCGCCCGAATTGCAGACGATCCACTTCAGCACCGACCGGCTGGTACTGGTGGTGCCCAACGGGCATCCGCTGCAGGACCAGGAAAAGGTCAAGCTGGTGGACGCCGTGCGCTATCCGTTCATCACCATGCACGAAGGTTCCACGCTGGTTGCCTTCCTGCGCGACCAGCTGGAGCGCGTCGGCCAGCGCCTGCCGCAACGCATCCAGCTCTACAGCTTCGATTCGATCTGCCGCATGGTGCAGGCCGGCGTCGGCATCGGCGTCATTCCCGATTCCGCGGCCCGCCGCTACGGCGCCGACACCAAGCTGCGCGTGGTGGAGCTGGACGAACCGTGGGTGGTGCGGGAGCGCAAGCTCCTGGTACGCGACATCGACGCCCTGCCCGGCTGCGCCCGCGAGCTCATCGAACAGATCCAGGTGCCGCGGGCGCCTTGATGCCCGCAGCCAGCGCCGCCTGCCGCCTCAGGTGCCGGTGAACGCCGGCGGACGCTTTTCCGCGAATGCCCGCATGCCTTCCAGGTAATCGTCGGTGTAGCCCAGCTCGCGCTGAAACCGGCATTCCAGGTCGAACTGCTGCGCCAGCGTGTTGCCGCTGGACGCATGCAGCGCCGCCTTGGTCGCCGCATAGGCCCGCGTGGGCCCGGCCGCCAAGATCGCCGTGACGTCCGCCAGCGTGGCCGCCAGCGCGTCGTCGGGCACCACGCGCCAGATCAAGCCCCACGATTCCGCCTGCCGGGCGCTGACCGCTTCGCCAAACAGCGTTGCCCCCATGGCGCGGGCCGACCCCACCAGCCGCGGCAAGAACCAGGTTCCGCCCGCATCGGGCAGCAGGCCGATCTTGCTGAAGGCCTGGATGAAGCGCGAGGACTCCACGGCGAACACCACGTCGCACGCCAGCACCAGGCTGGCCCCGGCACCGGCCGCCACGCCGTTCATCACGCAAACCACCGGCACGGGCAAGGCGCGCAGGCGAGTAATCAACGGCCGGTAGCACTTCTCAAGAATCTGGCTCAGGTCGCGGCGCGAGCCGTCGTCAGAAGGCTTGCGTTCGCTTAAGTCCTGGCCGGCGCAAAAGCCCCGGCCGCCCCCCGTGATCACCAGCCCGCGCAAGCCCGGATCGGCCTCCATGGCGTCCAGCGCGCGCGCCAGTTCGGCGTGCATGACTTCGGTGAAGCTGTTCAGCCGGTCGGGGCGGTTGAGCGTGATGACGCCCACGCCCTGGTCCAACGTGAAGCGGATCTGGGTGTACTCGCCGCCTTCGGCCGTGCGTGACGTTACCGCGCTCATGCCAGTTCCTCCAGCACGGCCAGTTGCTCGGCGGTGTCGCCCAGCAGTTGGTCCACCACCGTCAAGCGCTTGAAATAGTCGCCCACGTCCAGTTCGTCCGTCATGCCCATGCCGCCATGCAACTGCACGGCCATCTGCGCCACCAGGCGACCCGCGCGCGCGGCTTCCAGCTTGGCCGACGCGATCATGCGGCGGCGCTGCGCGGCATCCGGTTCGGTCAAGGCCGCGACCGCCACATAGGCCATCGACAGGGCCAGTTCCTTGGCCACCAACATCTCGGCCAGCCGGTGCTGCAAGGCCTGGAAGGACGCCAGCGGCTGCCCGAATTGCTTGCGCGTCTTCAGGTAGTCCACCGTGATCTCCAGCAAGCGGTCCATGGCGCCTGCCGCATGCGCGCACAGCGCCGCCGTGCCCCACTGCAAGGCCTGCGCCAGTGCGTCGTCCGCCGCCGGCCCCTCGGCCAGCAAGGCGTCGGCAGGCAGGCCCACCGCGTCGAAATCCAGCCGGGCGCAGCGCGCCCCGTCCAGCGTCGGCGTATCGGTCACGCGCACGCCCGCCGAGTCGGCCGGCACCGCCAGCAGCAGGGTTTGCCCGTCAGCGCCCTGCGCGCTGACCAGCCATGCCGAGGCCGCGGCGCCGTGCCACACCAGATGCTTGACGCCGTCCAGGCGCCAGCCTTCTGCCGTCTTGGCCGCGCGGCAGCCCTGCGGGTTCGTGTCGTAGCGGCGGCCGGGTTCCTGGTAGGCCACGCTGACGATGGCCTCGCCCGATGCGATGGCGGGCAGCCAGCGGCCGCGCACGGCGTCGCCGCAGGCGTCCAGCAGCGCCGCACCCATGACGGCGCTGGGAATGACCGGTTCGGACACCAGCCCCCGGCCCAGTTCCACATGCACCGGCAGCAGGCTGGCAGGCACTTCGCCAAAGCCGCCGAAGTCCTGCGAGATGGTCAGGCCCAGCACGCCCAGTTCGGCCAGCGCGCTCCAGGCCTTGGGGTCCAGCTTGCCGTCCGCCTGACGGGCGCGGCGCTGGGAATACGTCCATGCCTGGTCGACCAGGCGGCGCAGGCTGTCGGCCAGCATGCGCTGTTCTTCGGTGTAGATGAAATCCATGCGTGTCTTCCTGTCGGATTGCGCGTGGGCGGGCCTACAGGCCCAGCACCAGGCGGGCGATGATGCCCTTCTGCACTTCGGTCGTGCCGCCGTAGATCGAGGTCTTGCGCATATCGGCGTAGCCCGCGCCTGCGGCCGCCGCCATCTCGGGGCCCGGACCGTGGAAATCGCCGCCGGCCTGCAGCCAGTCGGGGTCGTACGGCCACGCGTCCGGCCCGGCCACTTCCATTTGCAGCATGGCCAGATCCTGCTGGATCTCGGAGCCCCGGATCTTCAGCACCGAGGCCTCGGGGCCCGGCGTGCCGTCGTTGCTGGACGCCACGCGCAGGAGCAACATTTCCAGCGCCATGATGTCGACTTCGATCCGCGAAATACGGTCGCGGATGCGACTGTCGGCCAGCAGCGGCTTGCCGTGCGACTGCGCGCGCGCGGCCATCTGCTTCAAGATGCCCAGTTCGCGATGGCAATGGCCCAGTCCTGCAATGCCGGTGCGCTCGTGGCCCAGCAGGTACTTGGCGTAGGTCCAGCCCTGGTTCTCTTCGCCCACCAGGTTGGACACCGGTACGCGCACGTTCTCCAGCCAGACCTCGTTCACGTCGTGGCCGCCGTCCAGCGTGCGGATGGGGCGCACCGTCACGCCCGGGGCGCGCATGTCCAGCAGCAGCATCGAAATGCCGCGCTGCGCGCGCGCGTCGGGGTCGGTGCGCACCAGGCAGAACATCCAGTCGGCGTACTGCGCCAGCGTGGTCCAGGTCTTCTGGCCGTTGACGATGTATTCGTCGCCGTCACGCACCGCGCGGGTCTTGAGCGAGGCAAGGTCGGAACCAGAGCCCGGCTCCGAATAGCCCTGGCACCACCAGTCCTCCACGCGCAGCATGCGCGGCAAGAGGCGCGCCTGTTGTTCGGCGCTGCCGTATTTCATCAGTACGGGCCCGATCATGGACAGGCCGAAGGGCAGCAGGCGCGGCGCGCCCGCCTTGAAGCATTCCACTTCGAAGATCAGGCGTTGCAACGCGTTCCAGCCGGTGCCGCCGTGCTCCGCAGGCCAGTTGGGCGCGCCCCAGCCGTGGTCGGCCAGGATGTTGTGCCAGCGCACGTAGTCCTCGCGTTCCAGCCGTTGATGCCGCAACACCTTGTCGCGGATGTCGTCCGGCAGCTTGGCGGCGGCGAATGCGCGCACCTCGTCGCGGAATTGGCGCTCTTCTCGCGTCCAGGTCAGGTTCATGGTCTACCTCCTTTGCCCGGTATCTAGCCACGGCCCCGAGAGGCCGGCAATCTGCCTCTTCCGAAGACCGGCTTCGCGCAGGATGTAGGGCGCCCCCCCACTACAGGTCCGCAAAAGGCCTGCTTCAGCAATGAAGAATGGCCGAACCCGGCGGCAGTACCGACACTAGCAGCCGTCATCCACTGGAATCCCATCGCACCATGACTGTTCCCGATCACCAGGAAGGCGTGTCGCAGGGCGTCGAGGCGCAGTACCGCCAGGCGCTCGACCAGGGCCGCTTTCTTATCCAGCATTGCGCCGGCTGCGACCGCGCGGTGTTCTATCCCCGAATGATCTGCCCGCACTGCGGGGCGGACAAGCTGGCATGGGCCGAGCCCGACGGCCGCGGCACCGTCTATTCCACCACCGTAGTGCGGCGCAAGCCCGAGGCGGGCGGCGACTACAACGTGGCGCTGGTCGACCTGCAGGAAGGCGTCCGGCTGATGAGCCGCGTGCAGGGCATCGCCCCCGCCGACGTGCACATCGGCATGGCGGTGCGCGCTCAGGTGGCGCAGCAGGACGGCCACGGCCTCGTGGTCTTCGTACCCAACAAGGAGGCGCCATGACGCTGAAAGATCTGCGCGGCGCCGTCGCCGTGGCGGGGGTGGGCCACGCGGGCCTGGGACAGGCCGCGGGCTACACCGAAATGGAAATCCTGGTGCAGGCGGCGCAGCGCGCCGTGGCCGACGCCGGCTTGACGATGCGCGACATCGACGGCATCTGCACGGCCAGCGTCGCCGCGCCGATGTGGGCGATGCCGGTGATCGAACACCTGGGCATCCGCCCGACCTTCATCGACAGCACCATGCTGGGCGGCTCCAGCTTCGTGGCGCATCTGATGCCCGCCCTGCATGCGCTGGCTTCCGGCCAGTGCAACGCGGTGCTGGTCTGCTACGGCAGCACGCAACGCACCTCCACGCTGAGCCGGGCCGAAATCGGCCGGGTCCGCAAGCAGTTCGATCCCCAGCCCTACGAAACGCCCTACGATCCGCTCAGCCCCTTGTCGTCGTACGCGCTGGCCGCCGCGCGCCACATGCACCAGTACGGCACGCGCCGCGAACATCTGGCGCAAGTGGCCCTGGCAGCCAACCAGTGGGCGCAGCTGAATCCCGAGGCGCAACTGCGCGAGCCCGCCACGCTGGACCAGATCCTGTCGGCCCGCATGGTGTCGGACCCGTTGAGCGTGCGCGATTGCTGCCTGGTCACGGATGGCGCCGGCGCCTACGTGCTGGTGCGCGCCGACCGTGCGCGCGACCTGCCGCGCCCGCCCGTCTACGTACTGGGCAACGCCACCGCGGTCTGGAACCGGCAGATCTCGTCCATGGAAGACCTGACCGTGACGGCCGCGGCCGAATCGGGCAAGCGCGCCTTCGACATGGCGGGCGTGTCGCAGAAAGACATCGACGTGGTCGAACTGTACGACGCCTTCACCATCAATACCCTGCTCTTCCTGGAAGACCTGGGCTTCTGCGCCAAGGGCGAAAGCAAGGACTTCATCGCGGACGGGGCCATCGCGCCGGGCGGCAGGCTGCCGGTAAACACCAACGGCGGTGGCCTGTGCTGCGTGCATCCCGGCATGTACGGCGTCTTCATCATGATCGAAGCCGTCCGGCAGCTGCGCGGCGAAGGCGGCGCACGCCAGGTCGCCGATGCGCAACTGGCGCTGGTGCATGGCAACGGCGGCACGCTGTCCAGCCAATCCACCGCAATCCTGGGCACCCAGGCCACCCTTTGAACGCCACGGCAACACCGATGTCCCACGCAGAACCCATCACCCGCATCCACGAAGTCGTCGCGCTGCAGGCGCAACAGCGGCCCGACGCCATCTGCCTGTACGAAGAGGGCGGCGGCACGCTGACCTACGCCCAACTGTGGCAACGCGTGCAGGCCGTCGCCGGCTGGCTGCGCGACCAGGGCGTGCAACCCGGCCACCGGGTGCTGATGGTGGGGGAAAACTGCACGGCGATGATTGCGGCACTGTTCGGATGCGGCCTGGCGGGCGCCTGGCCGGTGGGCGTGAACGCCCGCCTGTCCGCACGCGAAGTCGACAACATCCGCCAGCATGCGCAGCCCGAACTGCTGCTCTACACCACGGACGTCTCGTCCGCAGCGGCCGCGCATGCCGTGGCGGCCGGCGCGCAAGACGCTGATCCTGCCGTCTGGGGGCCCGGCGTGCAGGCCGCGCGGGCCGCGACGCCCACCCAGGCGGAAGCCGGTGAGCTGGCGGCCGAAGTGGCCACCGTGATCTATACCTCCGGCACCACGGGCGCACCCAAGGGCGTGATGGTGCCGCATCGCGGCCTGCTGCACTTTGCGCGCGTATCCGCAGCGTCCCGCCGGCTGACGCCTCACGACATCGGCTATGCGGCGCTACCCATGTCGCACATCTTCGGCATTGCCACGGTGCTGATGGCCACCGTGCATGCGGGCGCCAGCCTGGTGCTGCGCAGCCGCTTCGACGCCGAAGACGCGTTCAAGGCGCTGGCGCACCCGGGCGTCAGCATCCTGCAGGGCGTGCCCACCATGTTCAGCCGCATGATGGCCGTGGCGCCGCCGCGCGCCGACCTGCGCGCGCCCGCGCTGCGCTACCTGTACACCGGCGGCGCGGCGCTCGACCCCACGCTCAAGCGCGACGCCGAACGCTATTTCGGGGTGCCGATGCACCATGGCTACGGCATCACCGAATACGCGGGGTCGATGTTCATCACACGCATCGACGCCCCGCGCGCAGACTGCTCGGCGGGCTATGCGGTGGAAGGCGTGGAAATGCGCATTGGCAGCCCCGACAGCGGCACCCCCGCCCACGGCGAACGCGGCGACATCCTGATCCGCGGCCCGGGCGTCATGCTGGGCTACTACCGCAGCCCCGAACAGACGGCGCAGGCGCTTCTGCCCGGCGGCTGGCTCAACACGGGCGACATCGGCTTCGTGGACGACAGCGGCGCGCTGTTCATCGCCGGCCGCTCCAAGGACCTGATCATCCGGTCCGGCTTCAACGTGTATCCCATCGAAGTCGAATCGGTGATCAACGCGTTCCCCGGCGTGCGGCTATCCGCCGTGGTGGGACGCAACACGGCCGACCAGAACGAGGAAGTCATCGCCTTCGTCGAACCCCTGCCCGGCGCCACGATCGACGCCAACCTGCTGATGCTGCATCTGCGCGCGCAACTGGCGCCCTACAAACGGCCCGCACGGATCATCCCCATCGAGACCATTCCCACGACCGTCAGCGGAAAAATCCTGAAGCAGCCGCTGAAAGAAAGGCTGGCGTAGGCGCGGACCCGCTGTTCCGCTCCACGACCGGCCACTTATACACAAGGAGACAACAGCGTGAACATCAAGACCCTCTTCGCCGCAGCCACCGCCGTGGCGGCGCTTGCCACGGCGACGTCCGCCCAGGCGGACGGCTACCCCGAACGCCCCATCCGCCTGCTGGTGGGCTACGCCCCTGGCGGCCCCGTCGACACCACGGCCCGCGTCTTCGCCAAATACCTGGGCGACAAGCTGGGCCAGACCGTCGTGGTGGAAAACCGCGCCGGCGCCAGCGGCATGATCGCGTCCGACGCCACTGCCAAGGCCACGCCCGACGGCTACATGCTGGGTTTTGCCGCCAGCCCCACCCTGACCATGTCGCCGCTGGTCCAGCGCAGCACGCTGTTCGACCCACGCAAAGATTTCTCACTGATCGGGCTGGTGGTCGACTACGCCAATGTGCTGCTGATCGGCCCGCAGATTCCGGCCAAGAACGTGGGCGAACTCGTCGGCTACGCGCGCGCGCATCCCGATGCCGTGTCGTTCGGGTCCGCCGGCATCGGCGCATCCAACCACCTGTCGGCCGAGCTGCTGAAAAAGCAGGCCGACGCGTCGATGCTGCACGTACCGTACCGCGGCAACTCGCCAGCCATGATGGATGTGATCAGCGGCAAGGTGACCTTCATGTTCGACATCACCAGCACCGCCATCCCCTTCATCAAGAGCGGCAAGGCCCGCGCGCTGGCCGTCACGTCCAAGACCCGCAACCCCGAACTGCCCGACGTGCCGACGATGATCGAAGCGGGCATGAAGGACTACGAAGTGGTGGGTTGGTACGCGCTGGTCGGCCCCAAGAAGCTGCCCGAGGCCGTCTCGGCTCGCCTGACCCGCGCGCTGGACGACGTATCCAAAGACCCCGCCTTCCGCCAGGCCATGACCGAAGGCGGCTACACCATCAACGCCGGCGATTCGAAGGCGTTGCAATCCCGTATCGACCGCGAGTACGCCTTGTGGTCGGACGTCATCCAAAGCGCCAACATCCAGGCGAACTGACCCCACCCGGAGCCCCAGATGCCTCCTCCGCTTGCGCTACAAGCCCAGACCCGCTTGCCGATCATCGGCGCCCCCATGTTCCTGGTCTCTGGGCCGGAGCTGGTCGTGGCGCAATGCGCGGCGGGGATCATCGGCACGTTCCCCTCGCTGAACGCCCGTCCGCAGGAACAACTGCACGAGTGGATCAGCCGCATCGAGGAAGGCCTGGCCGCCAAGCGCCAGGCCGACCCCGGCGCGCGCGTCGCGCCGTATGGCGTGAACCTGATCGTCCATCCCAGCAATCCGCGCTGGCAGGGCGACCTGGCCATCTGCGCCGAACGGCGCGTGCCCCTCATCATCACGTCGCTGCATGCGCCGGAAGCCGTGGTGCAGGCCGTGCACCCTTACGGTGGGCTGGTCTACCACGACGTCACCAACGTACGCCACGCCAAGCGTGCGCTGGAGGCGGGCGTCGACGGCCTGATCCTCGTGGCCGCCGGCGCAGGCGGCCATGCGGGCCAGATCAACCCCATTGCGCTGGTCAACGAGATCCGCGCGTTCTATGACGGCCCGCTGGCACTGTCGGGCTGCATCAGCCACGGCAAGGACATCCTGGCGGCCCAGGTCCTGGGTTGCGACTTCGCCTACATGGGCACGCGCTTCATCGCCACGCAGGAGTCACTGGCTGGCGAGGCCTATCGCGAAATGGTGTTGCAGGCGCAGGCGGCCGACGTGACCTACACCCCGTACTTCTCCGGCGTGCCGGCCAACTACCTTTCCGCCAGCATCCAGGCCGCGGGGCTGGATCCCCTGGCACTGGCCCGACAAGGCGATGCGCCACCCGCCAACCTGGACAAGAATTCCCGGCCCAAAGCCTGGAAGGACGTCTGGAGCGCGGGCCAGGGCGTGGGCGCCGCGCAAGAGATCCTGCCCATCGCCACGCTGGTGGATCAGCTGGAAGTGGAATACCGCAGCGCCCGCAACGCCTTGCTGGCCGCGTGAAACGCCAAGCCGGCGGGCCTGAACCCAGGCCCGCCAGCGTCGGCCGCGAAGATCGCTGTTGCCCTATTCCAGCTTGATGTTCGCGGTCTTGATCAGGTCGCGCCACTTCACGATCTCGTCGCGGACGAATTCGCCGAACTGCTCGGGCGTGCCGGGCTTGGGCTCGGCGCCGGCCGCGATCATGCCCTTGGCGGTGGCAGGGTCCGACAGCACTTTCACCATATCGGCGTTCATGCGCTTCACGATGTCCGGTGGCGTGCCCTTGGGCGCCATCACGCCGCTCCAGGAATAGGCCTCGTAGCCCGGCAAACCGGATTCGGCGATGGTGGGCACATCCGGCAACATGCTCGATCGCGTGGGGTTGCCCACGCCAAGCGCGCGCACCTTGCCGCCCTTCAAGTGCGGCACGGCGGACGGCCCGTCCGCGAACATTACCTGCACCTGCCCGCCCAGCAGGTCCTGCATGGCCGGCGCGCTGCCGCGATACGGGATGTGCTGGATCCGCACCCCGGCCATCGCATTGAAGAGTTCGCCCGCCAGATGCGTGCCGCCGCCGGTGCCAGACGAGCTGAACGAGAGCTTGCCCGGATGCTCTTTGGCGTAGGCGATCAGTTCGCTCACCGTGTTCACGGGCAGGGACGCGTTCACCACCAGCACGATGGGAAACACCGCCGCCATGCCGACCGGCACGAAGTCGCGGCTGATGTCGTAGCTGAGGTTGTCGCGCAGGCTGGGCAGCACCGCGTGATGGATGGACGCGAAGAAGAAGTTGTAGCCGTCGGGCTCGGCCTTGGCCGCGAACTGCGCACCGACGATCCCGCCCGCGCCCGACTTGTTGTCCACCACGGTAGGCACCGACCACAACTGTCCAAGCGGTTGCGTGGTGAAACGCGCGGTCGTGTCCACCGGACCGCCGGCGGGAAAAGGCACGATGAAGGTCACGGCGTGCCCGGGCCACGTGGCGGCGCGGGCGGTGGCCGGGAACAAGGTGGGCACGATGGCGGCGGCGCAAGCGGCGCCCAGCCCCGCGACGACGCGGCGGCGTTGAGGATCAATCACTGCAGTCTCCTGAGTCTTGGTGTTATTCACGGTCAAGCTTCAAGAACTGCTGCCCGCCGCTCTTATTTATTATTTTCCGAGCGCGGGCATTGGCCGCTACACATTTTCAAAAGCCCCTCTTTCGCACGGGATGGAAAGTTCGGTAAGCGGACACAATCTGCGCCTGCGCGACGCGTGGATACGACACCTGGCCTAGGGAAAACGGTGCGGGGGCCATCCGGCCCCCGCTGCGCTTCGTTCATTGCCCGCGCGCGGCGCGCTGCACGTGTTCGATGAAGCACTCGGCGAAGCTGGGCAGGTCGCGGCCGCGCTGGCGGCACAGCAGGCGGTCGCGCAGCGCCCAGGGGTCTTCCAGTTTCAGCACATGCAGCGCGTCGGGGCGGCTGTAGCGCGCGGCGCAGGCGCGCGGCACGACCGCGATGCCCGCGCCGGCCTCCACCATGCGGCACACCGCTTCGAAACTGCCCACGTGCACGCGTTGGCAGATGCGCTTGCCCAGGCCGCTGGCGATGTCCTCCAGGAAGGTCTGGATGGCGCTGTCGGGATGGATGCCGACGAATTGGTAGGCGTCGACCAAGTCTGCGAAATGCGCGGATTTCGAGGCCGCCAGCGGATGCTCCAGCGACGTCACCACGGTAAGTTCATCGCGGAACAAGGGCGTGACGTCCAGCCCTTCCACGTCGATGTTGCCGGCCACCAGCCCAAGGTCTCCGGCGCCTGCGCGGATCGCGATGACGATGTCCCCGGATATCTTCTCTTCAAGCTCCACGTCCACGTCGGGGTTTTCCGCCAGGAACGTGGACAGCGCGTCGGCCAGAAACGAATTGGTGGCCGTGGTGTTAGCCAGCAACCTCAAGCGTCCCTTTAATCCGCTGGCATAGGGTTGCAGGTCGGCGTTCAGGCATTCCAGCTGCCGGAAGACGGCGTTGGCGTGCTTGAGCAGCACCTCGCCCGCCGGCGTCAGCGCAACCCCTGTGGCCAGGCGCACCAGCAACCGCGCCTTGAAGGCCTCTTCCATGTGCTTGACCCGCGCGCTTGCCGCCGGCAAGGACAGGAAGGTGCGTTCCGCAGCCCGGGTCAGATTGAGTGTTTCCCCTACGTTCAGAAACAAACGCAGGTCAGTCAAATCATGTCTCATGTTCCACCACGCAGAAGGGGGGCATTTCTAATTTTGAATTCTTCGAATGCCGGGTCGAATCTACCATGCACCAGGGCCTGTTAACACTAGCAGGCTCCGATCCCGCGAACCCTACCGGTTGATGCGGAACTGTTTTCCACAGGCGGCGCATGCGCCGCAGTACAGGAGTCAGAGGCAATGAGCGGCATGGTTTCCGGAAAGGTAGTGGTCGTCACGGGCGCGGGTGGCGGCATCGGGCGCAGCATTGCGCTGGCGATGGCGCAGGCGGGCGCCAAGGTGGTCGTGAACGACATCGGCGTGTCGCTGACAGGCGAAGGTGGCGCGGAAGGCCCGGCGCAAGCGGTGGTGAAAGAAATCGTCTCGGCCGGCGGACAGGCTGTGGCCAACACCGACAGCGTGGCCGCCTACGACAGCGCGAGCCGCGTGGTGCAGACCGCCATCGACGCGTTCGGCCGCATCGACGCCGTGATCAACAACGCGGGCAATCTGCGCGACCGCGTTTTCCACAAGATGAGCGAAGAGGAATGGCGCCAGGTGATCGACGTGCACCTGAACGGCTCGTTCTTCATGAGCCGCGCCGCGGCCCCCTATTTCCGCGAACAGGAATCGGGCGCCTTCGTGCACATGACGTCCACCTCCGGCCTGATCGGCAACTTCGGCCAGGCGAACTACGCGGCTGCCAAGCTCGGCATCGTGGCCCTGTCCAAATCCATCGCGCTGGACATGGCGCGCTACAACGTGCGCTCGAACTGCATCGCGCCCTTTGCCTGGAGCCGCATGACGAGTTCCATCCCGGCAGAAACAGACGAAGAGAAGGCCCGCGTCGAAAAGTTGAAGAAGATGGAAGCCGGCAAGGTGGCGCCAATGGCCGTCTACCTGGCCAGCGACGCGGCCAGCGAAATCACCGCGCAGATCTTTGCCGTGCGCGCCAACGAGATCATGCTGATGAGCCAGCCGCGACCCTTGCGCACCGTGCACAACAGCGAAGGCTGGACGCCGGAACGCATTGCTGAAATCGCCGTGCCCGCCATGCGCAAGCACTTCTACGCGTTGGAGCGTTCGCCCGACGTGATCGACTGGGATCCCATCTGAGACCGCCATGCCCCTGGATTACGCGACCGTAAAGAACTGGCGTTTTGACGAGGTGCGTCAGCGCTACGAGCAGAAAGACACCATGCTGTATGCGCTGGGCATCGGCCTGGGCCAGGACCCCGAAGACCCCGGCCAGCTGCGCTACGTGTACGAAAAGGACTTGCAGGCCTTCCCCACGATGAGCGTGGTGCTGGGCTACCCCGGCTTCTGGGTGCAAGACCCGCGCGCCGGCATCGACTGGGTGAAGGTGGTGCACGGCGAGCAGCGCCTGACCGTGCACGCGCCATTGCCGACATCGGGCGTGGTCATCGGAAAAAGCCGCAACACGCATGTGATCGACAAGGGCGCGGACAAGGGCGCCATCGTCATCACCGAGCGCACCTTGCACGACGAAAGCGGCGCCTGCCTGGCCACCTTGCGGCAAAGCACGTTCTGCCGCGGCGACGGCGGCTTCGGCCAGGGCGACGACAGCCCCGAAGCCCTGCCCGCCGTGCCCGGCGGCAAACCGGACCTACAGTGCGAACTGCGCGTTCCGCCCAGCGCCGCGCTGCTGTACCGTTTGAACGCCGACCGCAATCCGCTGCATGCCGACCCCGACGTCGCGCATCAGGCGGGTTATCCACGGCCGATCCTGCACGGCCTGTGCTCGTATGGCGTGGCGGCGCACGCCATCGTCAAGAGCTGCTGCGATTACGACGCGTCGCGGCTGACCAGCCTGAACACGCGGTTCTCGGCACCCGTATATCCCGGCGAGACCCTGCAATGCGACATCTGGCGCATGCCTGACGGACAGCTCCGCTTTCAGGTGCGGTCGCGCGAACGCGATCTTGTGGTCATGAGCCACGGCACCGCGACGGTGCAATCATGACGCGCCCGCCCGCGCTTGACGGCATCCGCGTGCTGGACTTGTCGCGCATCCTGGCCGGCCCCTGGTGCACGCAGAACCTGGCCGACCTGGGCGCCGACGTCATCAAGATAGAACGCCCCCATGTCGGCGACGACACGCGCGCCTGGGGTCCGCCGTATCTGAAGGACGGCGACGGCCGGGACACCAGCGAATCCGCCTACTACCTCAGCGCCAACCGCAACAAGCGTTCGGTCGAAGCCGACATGGCCACGCCCGAAGGCGCAGCGCTGATCCGCGAACTGGCCGCGGCAAGCGACATCCTGGTCGAGAACTTCAAGGTGGGCGGCCTGGCCAAGTACGGCCTGGACTACGACAGCCTGAAGGCCATCAATCCGCGCCTGATCTACTGCTCGGTCACGGGCTTCGGCCAGGACGGCCCGTTTGCCCAACGCCCCGGCTACGACTTCATGATCCAGGGCATGGGCGGGCTGATGAGCATCACCGGTGAACGCGATGACCTGCCCGGCGGCGGCCCGCAAAAGGCGGGCGTGGCGGTGACGGACATCGTCACCGGCATGTACGCCACGGTCGCGATCCTGGCGGCCTTGCAGGAGCGCCATCGCAGCGGCCTGGGGCAGCATCTGGACATCGCCCTGCTGGACAGCCATGTGGCGCTGCTGGCCAATCAGAACTCCAACTACTTCAACTCCGGTGTCGCGCCCACGCGCGCCGGCAACGCGCATCAGAACGTGGTGCCCTATCAGGTGTTCGCCGCCAGCGACGGCCACCTGATCGTGGCCACCGGCAATGAATCGCAGTACCGCGCGTATTGCCGCGCGATCGGCGCGCCGGAACTGGGCGACGACCCGCGCTTTGCCACCAACCGGCTGCGCGTCACCAACCGCGAAACGTTGATCGGCATCCTGACGGCGATCATGCTGGAAGGCCGCCGCGACGACTGGATCGCCAAGCTGGAAGCGGTGGGGGTGCCGTGCGGCCCCATCAACAACATCGCGCAGGCGTTCGCGCATCCGCAGGCGCAGGCCCGGCAGTTGCGGCGAGACCTGCCGCATCCGGCCGGCGGCACGGCGCCCGTCACCGCCAGCCCGCTGCGGTTTTCGGCGTCGCCCGTCGTGTATCGGCGCGCGCCGCCCATGCTGGGCGAGCACACCGAGGAAGTGCTGCGCGACGTGCTGGGCAAGTCGGCCGACGCCATCGCGGCGTTCAAGAAATGCAACGCGGGCCCGTAGGATGGGTGGAGCGCGAGAGGCCAGGGACAAAAACGCCGGTCTGGCGTGCGCGAAACCCATCAAGCAGCAATGAACGCTTAGCCGTTTTGAGCACAACGCAACCGCCGCTTGACGGGTTGCGCGCGAAACATACCGGGCTTCTTGCCCTCCAGCCTCTCGCGCTCCACCCATCCTACCCACCCCTAACCGCGAAAAAACGGCCGCTGATTCAGCGGCCGTTTTCATGTCACGCGTAGCTTACGCCACCGCAACCGGGATCTTGCCGATCTTGGCCTGCCATTCCTTCGGGCCGGTCGTGTGGACCGAGGTGCCCTGGGCGTCCACCGCCACGGTCACCGGCATGTCCTTCACGTCGAACTCGTAGATGGCTTCCATGCCCAGGTCAGCAAAGCCCAGCACCTTGGCGCCGCGGATAGCCTTGGACACCAGGTAGGCAGCGCCGCCGACGGCCATCAGGTAGGCCGAGCCGTGCTTCTTGATCGCCTCGATGGCGACCGGGCCGCGTTCGGACTTGCCGATCATGGAGATCAGGCCGGTCTTCTCCAGCATCATGTCGGTGAACTTGTCCATGCGCGTGGCGGTCGTGGGGCCGGCGGGGCCGACCACTTCGTCGCCCACCGGATCCACCGGGCCCACGTAATAGATCACGCGGTTGGTGAAGTCCACGGGCAGCGGTTCGCCGCGGGCCAGCATGTCCTGGATGCGCTTGTGCGCGGCATCGCGGCCGGTCAACATCTTGCCCGACAGCAGCAGCGTCTGGCCCGGCTTCCAGCTGGCGACTTCTTCCTTCGTCAGCGTGTTCAGGTCGACTTGCTTGGACTTGTTGTAGTCGGGGGCCCAGTGCACTTCCGGCCATTCCGACAGCGACGGCGGATCCAGGCGAGCGGGGCCCGAGCCGTCCAGTTCGAAGTGCGCGTGGCGCGTGGCGGCGCAGTTCGGGATCATCGCGACGGGCTTGGAAGCCGCGTGCGTCGGGAAGGTGCTGATCTTGACGTCCAGCACTGTGGTCAGGCCGCCCAGGCCCTGTGCGCCGATACCCAGCGCGTTGACCTTTTCGTACAGTTCGATGCGCAGCTCTTCCAGCTTGTTCTGCGGGCCGCGGGCCAGCAGTTCGTACATGTCGATGTCTTCCATCAACGACTGCTTGGCCATCAGCATGGCTTTTTCGGCGGTGCCGCCGACGCCGATGCCCAGCATGCCCGGGGGGCACCAGCCGGCGCCCATCGTCGGAACGGTTTTCAGCACCCAGTCCACCAGCGAATCGCTGGGATTCAACATGGCGAACTTGGTCTTGTTTTCTGAACCGCCGCCCTTCGAAGCGATTTGCACGTCGACCTTGTCGCCCTGGACAAGTTCGACGTGCAGGATACAGGGCGTGTTGTCGCGCGTGTTCTTGCGCGCGAACAGCGGATCGTCCAGCACCGAGGCGCGCAGCGGATTGTCCGGGTTCAGGTAGCCGCGGCGCACGCCTTCGTCACAGAGTTCCTGCAGGGTGCGCTTGGTGTCAAAGCGCACGCTCATGCCGATCTTCAGGAAGACGTTGACGATGCCGGTGTCCTGGCACAGCGGGCGCTTGCCTTCGGCGCACATGCGCGAATTGGTCAGGATCTGCGCCATCGCGTCGCGCGCGGCGGGGCTTTCCTCGCGCTCGTAGGCGCGCGCCAAGTGGCGGATGTAGTCGACGGGGTGGTAATAGCTGATGAACTGGATGCCATCGGCTATCGACTGGATCAAGTCTTCTTCTTTAATGATGACGGACATGGCGATTTACGAGCTTGGAAAAAACATGAAAACGCGACCGGCCTAATTGGCCAGCCGCAGTGGAGAAAAGATATCTTTTGCCGCCGGGCCGCCCCAAGGCAAAAGACGCCCCCTCGGGGGGCAGCAAGCGAGCGCAGCGAGTGCGGCGTGGGGGCTCACTTACTTTGCCAGACGGGCTTGCGCTTCTCGGCGAAAGCGGTGGCGCCTTCCTTGGCGTCGGCGGACGAGAAAATGTGCGCGATCAGCGGACGCTGGCGGTCGAACATGCCTTCCTGCTCCCAGTCGCCGGACTGCGAAACGATGCTCTTGGCGGTCTGCACGGCCAACGGGCCGTTCTCGACGATGGCGCGCGCCAGTTCCAGCGCGCCGGCCAGCGCGCCGCCCGGTTCAGTCAGACGGTTGACCAGGCCGAACGAGTAGGCGCGCTCGGCGCTCAGCATTTCGCCTGTCAGGATCACTTCCATGGCGATGTGGTACGGCAGGCGGCGCGGCAGGCGCAGCATGCCGCCGGCGCCGGCCACCAGGCCGCGCTTGACCTCCGGCAGGCCGAACTTGGCGTTGCTGGCGGCCACGATCAGGTCGGAGGCCAGGGCCATTTCACAACCGCCGGCCAGCGCGTAACCTTCGACGGCCGCAATCAGCGGTTTCTTGGGCGGCTTTTCGTTCAAGCCGGCAAAACCACGGCCTTCCACGTAGGGGCGCTGGCCCGATTTGGCAAATGCCTTCAAGTCCATGCCCGACGAGAACGTGCCGCCGCCACCCGTCAGGATGCCGATGCGGATGTCGTCGCGGCTGTCCAGCTGGTCCAGCGCGGCGGCCATGGCTTGGGCGGTTTCCAGGTTGATGGCGTTCTTGGCTTCCGGGCGGTTGATCGTGATGATCTGGATGCCGTCGGTAACTTCCACCGTGATCAGGTCTGACATGGGACTGCTCCTTCCAGGAATTCTCGGAATCCCGGGGTGTCGTCGGGTTCCGGGTTTTATATAAGACTTGAGGCTCAACCTGGAATCATACGATCATTGGTTTGCGGGCGCAGCCGACGCGGGCCAGGGCGTCCGCCAGCAGCACACCCGCGGGGCGCCCGCCACACCCCGGGCGCCCCCTCGGCCACATCCCCGCTTGCCCGGAAGGCGTCCAAAAGACGTAGATGTAACTGCCCGACGGCCATCGGGAAACAGGACAGGCCCGGGCCAGTTAAAATGCCGGGTTTCCCACGCCCAAGGCAAGCCTTGCCCGGCGAGTCGAATTCCAAGAATCCTATGCTCACCTTTCAGCAAATCATCCTTACGCTCCAGGAATACTGGGACAAGCAGGGTTGCGCCCTGCTGCAACCCTACGACATGGAAGTCGGCGCCGGTACTTCGCATACGGCCACATTCCTGCGCGCGATCGGCCCGGAGCCGTGGCGCGCGGCGTATGTGCAGCCTTCGCGCCGCCCCAAGGATGGCCGCTACGGCGAGAACCCCAACCGCCTGCAGCACTATTACCAATATCAGGTCGTGCTGAAGCCGGCGCCCCCGGAAATCCTGGACCTCTACATCGGTTCGCTGAAGGCGCTGGGCATCGACCCGACGCAGCACGACATCCGCTTCGTCGAAGACGACTGGGAAAACCCGACGCTGGGCGCCTGGGGCCTGGGCTGGGAAGTCTGGCTGAACGGCATGGAAGTCACGCAGTTCACCTATTTCCAGCAAGTGGGCGGCCTGGACTGCACGCCGACCACGGGTGAAATCACCTACGGCCTGGAACGCCTGGCCATGTACCTGCAGGACGTGCAAAGCGTGTACGACCTGGTCTGGACCGAAGGCGCCAACGGCAACCGCGTGCTGTACCGCGACGTGTTCCACCAGAACGAGGTGGAGCAATCCACCTACAACTTCGAACACTCGTCGGCCGACATGCTGTTCGCGCACTTCAATGACTACGAAACCGAAGCCAAGCGCCTGATGGACGTGCCGCTGGCGCTGCCGGCCTACGAGGCCGCGCTGAAAGCCGCGCACACCTTCAACATGCTGGACGCGCGGGGCGCGATCAGCGTGACCGAGCGCGCGGCCTACATTGGCCGCATCCGCAACCTGTCGCGCGCCGTCGCCCAGGCTTACTACGATTCCCGCGAACGACTGGGCTTTCCCATGCTGGCCCGCACCAAGGCCGCCGGGGAGGCTGCATAAATGACGACGAACATCCGCCCGCTACTGGTCGAACTGCTGACCGAAGAACTGCCGCCCAAGGCCCTGCAAAAGCTGGGCCAGGCTTATGCCGAGGGCGTGCGCGCCACGCTCGCGCGTCACGGCCTCTTGGCTGACGACTGCGCCGTGACCGCGTATTCCACGCCGCGCCGCCTGGCCGTGCACCTGTCCGCCGTGCTGACGCAGGCGCCCGACCAGCCCTACGCCGAAAAGCTGATGCCGGTGAAGATCGGCCTGACCGAAGACGGCCGCGCCACCCCGGCGCTGCAAAAGAAGCTGGCCGCCAAGGGCCTGGAAAACATCGACCTGTCCACGCTGGACCGCGAATCCGATGGCAAGCAGGACTACCTGGTTGCCCGCGGCACCGCCCCCGGCGCGCAACTGGCCGCGGGTTTGCAGGAAGGCTTGGACACAGCGCTGAACAACTTGCCGATCCCCAAGGTCATGCGTTACCAGCTGGCCGATGGCGTCACGTCCGTCAAGTTCGTGCGCCCCGCGCACGGTCTCGTCGCCCTGTTCGGCGCCGACGTGGTGCCGGTGTCCGCGCTGGGCCTTACCGCGGGCCGTGACACCCTGGGCCACCGTTTCATGAGCACGGGCCCGGTGTCGTTCGCCGATGCAGACTCCTACGCCGCCACCCTGGCAGAAAAGGGCCGCGTCGTGGCGTCCTTCGAGGGCCGCCGCGACGAGATCCAGCGTCAGTTGCTGGACCATGCCGGCCGCCTGTCGGCCACCCTGGGCGATGACCCGGAAGTGGCTGCGCTGCTGGACGAAGTGACGGCGCTGGTCGAACACCCCACCGTCTACGTGGGCCAGTTCGAAGAGCAGTTCCTGCAAGTGCCGCAGGAATGCCTGATCCTGACCATGCGGCTGAACCAGAAGTACTTCCCGCTGTTCGACCCGGCCACCGGCCGCCTGACGCACCGCTTCCTGATCGTGAGCAACATGCACACGGACAATCCGGTGAACATCGTCGAAGGCAACCAGCGCGTGGTGCGCCCGCGCCTGGCCGATGCGCAGTTCTTCTTCGAAACCGACCGCAAGACGCCGCTTGCCGCGCGCGTCGAACAACTGGGCTCGATCGTCTATCACAACAAGCTGGGCACCCAGCTTGAACGCGTCGAACGCGTGCGCGCCATCGCCCGCGGCGTGGCCGGCCAACTGGGCGGCGACGTATCGGCCGCCGACCGGGCCGCCATGCTGGCCAAGGCCGACCTGGGTTCGAACATGGTGGGCGAATTCCCTGAACTGCAAGGCATCATGGGCGCGTACTACGCCGCCGGCGATGGCGAGCCCGCCAGCGTCGTCGAGGCGCTGCGCACGCAGTACCGCAACCGCTACGACACGCCGGTCACCCAAGACACGCTGACCGCCGCCACGCTCTTCATCGCCGAACGCGTGGAAACGCTGGTCGGCATCTGGGCCATCGGCCTGGCGCCCACGGGCGAACGCGACCCCTTCGGCCTGCGCCGCGCCGCGCTGGGCCTGATCAGCGCCTTCGAACAACTGGCCGCCGGCGGCTGGCTGAAGATCAGCGAAGACGGCCCGCTGTCTCTCGACGGCCTGCTGGACTTGGCCGCGGGCACGTTCCCCGCCGGCAAGATCCCGGCCGACACGCTGGCTGAAGTCCGCACCTTCATCTACGAGCGCTACCGCAACCAGTTGATCAACGACTTCGACCGCAATGCGGTAGAGGCCGTGATCGCGCTGACGCCGCCGCTGCACCAGGTGGCCGAGCGCGTGCGCGCCGCCGCCGCCTTCGCGCAACTGCCCGCAGCCGCCAGCCTGGCCGCCGCCAATAAACGCATCGGCAACCTGCTGAAGAAGGCCGAAGGCGACATCGGCGCGGTCAACGACGCCGCACTGGTGGAACCCGCCGAAAAGGCCCTGGCTGCCGCGGTCGCCGCCCTGCGTCCGCAGGCCGAGGCGCAACTGGCCGCCGGCGACTTCGCCGGCAGCCTGTCCACGCTGGCCCAGGCCCGTGAACCGGTGGACGCATTCTTTGCCGACGTCATGGTCATGGCCGAAGACCCGGCCGTGCGCGCCAACCGGCTGGCTCTCTTGAGCCAGCTGCATGGCCTGATGAATCAGGTGGCAGACATTTCCAGGCTGGCACAGTGAAACTGATCATCCTCGACCGCGACGGCGTCATCAATCAGGACAGCGATGCGTTCGTCAAGAATCCCGACGAATGGATCGCCCTGCCGGGCAGCCTGCAAGCGATCGCCCGGCTGACGCAGGCGGATTGGAAGGTGGTGGTCGCCACCAACCAGTCCGGCCTGGCGCGCGGCCTGTTCGACATGGACACGCTGACCGCCATCCATACCAAGATGCGGCGCGAGCTGGCCGCAGTCGGCGGCAGCATCGATGCCGTGTTCCTGTGCCCGCACGGTCCGGATGACAACTGCACCTGCCGCAAGCCGCGCCCCGGCATGTTCGAACAGATCGGCCATCGCTACGACATCGACCTGGCCGGCGTGCCGGCCGTGGGCGATTCGCTGCGTGACTTGCAGGCATCCTCGTCCGTCGGCTGCTCGCCCTGGCTGGTGCAGACCGGCAACGGCAAGAAGACGCTGGCCAAGGGCGGCCTGCCCGACAACACGCGCGTATGCGAAGACCTGTCGGCCGTAGCCGACGCCCTGCTTCAGGACAATTGATTCGATGGCCCGGCTACGCTCGCTGCTGTATTTCCTGTTCCTGGCCATCACGGTCATCCCCTACGCCTTCGCCTGCGTCCTGTGGGCGCCGCTGCCGCTGCACTGGCGCTACAAGCTGACGGTGGGCTGGCCGCGCCTGGCCATCTGGGGCGCCAAGGTGTTCTGCGGCATCCGCTGGCAGGTCAAGGGCTGGGAAAACCTGCCCGACGGCCCCGCCGTGATCCTGTCCAAGCACCAGTCGGCCTGGGAAACGCTGTTCTTCCCGGCCCACATGCCGCGCGAAGTCTGCTTCGTCTACAAGAAAGAACTGCACATGGTGCCTTTCTTCGGCTGGGGCCTGGCGCTGCTGCGCATGATCGCCATTGACCGCGCCAAGGGCCGCGACGCCTTTGATCAGGTGGTCAAGCAAGGCCAGACCCGCCTGGACGAAGGCCGCTGGCCCTTGCTGTTCCCCGAAGGCACGCGCGTGCCGCCGGGCAAGACGGCGCGTTTCAAGATGGGCGGCGCGCTGCTTGCGTCGCGCACCGGCGCGGTGGTCATACCCGTGGCGCATAACGCCGGCGAGTGCTGGCGGCGCAACGCTTTCGTCAAATATCCCGGCATGGTCACCCTATCGATCGGTCCCGCGATAGAATCCAAGGGACTCTCCCCCGAGGAACTGAACCAAAAGGTTCAGGCGTGGATCGAAGGGGAAATGCGGCGTCTCAACCCTGAAAGGTATGTCTAGCACTGATCAGCTCGAACTCCTGTTCGACGTGCAAGAAGACGACGCGCCCCAGGGCGCGTCGCCACTGATCGCCACGCCGAAGCCGCCGGTGGCGCCCAGGCCTGCTGCGCCCCGGGCCACGCCCCCGCAGCCCGTCACCCCGAAGACGCTTTTCCCCGACGCGCCAGCCGACACCGCCCCCGCGGGCGAGCCGCTCTTGACGCTGTCTCCCAACGCGTCGTCCCGCGTCCCCACCCCGTGCCCCGAACCGCTGCCCCCGGGCGCGCGCTGGCGCGAGGTGCCGACCGAACATCAGCCCATCGGTTTCGTCCTGCTGCGCTCGCGCCGCCGCAGCATCGGCTTCGTGATCACCGACGACGGCCTGCGCGTCACCGCGCCCAGCTGGGTCACGCTGGCGCAGATCGACGACGCGGTGCGTGAGAAAGCGCGCTGGATCCTTGCCAAGCTACGCGAATGGCACGCCCGCAAGCAACAACTGGCCATGGCGCATACGCGCTGGCAGCCGGGCGGCGAACTGCCCTATCTGGGCAAGCGCATCCTGATCGGCGTGGGCGGCGACAGCCGTCAGGCCCGCCTGTCGGGCGACGCGGAAGCACCGCAGGACGGCGACACCCTCTGGCTGGCCCTGCCCTCCACGGCCGAGCAAAGCCGCATCCGCGATTCGGCGCAAGCCTGGTTGCAGCAGCGGGCCGGCGCCTGGTTCGGCGCGCGGCTGGCGCATTTCCTGCAGGTGAGCGGCCTGAAGATCCGCCGCTGGCGGCTGTCTTCCGCCGCCACGCGCTGGGGCTCGTGCACTAGCGACGGCAACATCATGCTGAATTGGCGGCTGATTCATTTCGCGCCCGCCATCATCGATTACGTGATCGCGCACGAGCTTGCCCACCTGCGCGAAATGAACCACAGTCAGGACTTCTGGCGTGAAGTGGGACAGATCCTGCCTGACTTCGAAGACGCCAAGAATATTCTGCGGCGCCACGACCCCGCTTCCCTGCCTCAATTCTGAGGCGACTTGGAGACACAAAAATGTTGCTGCTGATTCCGGGCCCGGTCACGACCGACGCGCGGGTGAAGGCCGCCATGGCGCAGGATTACGCGCCGTGGGACAACGATTTCCGCGAAACCTACCGCCAGGTGTGCGCGGGCGTGCTGGGCGTGGCCGAGGCCTCGCCCGACGAACACGCCGCGCTGGCGCTGCCCGGCTGCGGGCACTTCGCGGTGGAAGCCGCGATCCGCACCTTTGTACCGCCGGGCGGCCGCCTGCTGGCGCCCTCCACGGGCGCCTACGCGTCCCGCCTGCAGAAGCTGGCGGGCGAGGCCGGCCGGGTCGCCGTGCCCCTGCCCGTCGGTGCGACCGAACGGGTGGACCCGGTCGCCGTCGCCGCGGCGCTGGAACGGGACCCCACGCTGACGCACCTGGCGCTGGTCTACAGCGAAACCGGCAGCGGCATCTGCCATGACGTGCCCGAGCTGGCCCGCATCGCCCACGCGATGGGCCGCCGCGTCATCGTCGACGCCGTATCCGCGTTCGGCGCGCTGCCGTTGAACCTGGCTGCGCTGCCCGCGGTCGACGCCGTGGTCCTCACCGCCAACAAATGCCTGGAAGGGCTGCCCGGCGCCGCCTTCGTGGTGGCGCGCATCGACCGCCTGGAAGCTGCGCGCGGCAACGCCGGCAGCTGGTCGCTGGACCTGGCCGATATCTACCAGCACACGCTAGTCCCCAATGCCGGCCCCCGTTTCACGCCGCCCGCGCCCACGCTGGCGGCGCTGGCCGTGGCGCTGGACCTGTACCGGCAGGAAGGCCGTGTCGCCCGTCTGGCGCGCTACACGGCGAACATGCGCACGCTATATGATGGCGTGATCGAGCTGGGCCTTGCGCCCAATCTGCCGCGCGACCTGCAGGGCCCCATCGTCGTCAACGTCTGCGCGCCGGACGCCCCAACCTGGAACCTGCAGCTGTTCGTCGACGCGCTCAAGGCCCGCGGCTACGTGCTCAGCAATTTCAGCAACACCGAACACCCCTCGTTCCGGGTCGGCTGCATCGGCGCTTTCGGCGCCGAACAGATGCGGCTTGCGGTCGACGCCATGGGCGGCGCACTGCGCGACATCGGCATCACTCGGGAAAGCGCCGGCGCTCCGCCGCGCTTCCCGCAACCCCTCATCGCTTAAGGAAGATATCCATGCGTATGCTCCACACCATGCTGCGAGTCGGCAACCTCGACAAATCCATCGATTTCTACACCAACGTGCTCGGCATGCGCGTCCTGCGCCGCAACGACTACCCGGAAGGCAAGTTCACGCTGGCCTTCGTGGGCTATCAGGACGAAACCGAAGGCGCGGTCATCGAGCTGACCCACAACTGGGACACCGAAAAGTACGACCTGGGCAACGGCTACGGCCACATCGCCCTGGAAGTCGACAACGCCTACGAAGCCTGTGACAAGGTCAAGGAACGCGGCGGCAAGGTCACCCGCGAAGCCGGCCCGATGAAGCACGGCAAGACGGTCATCGCTTTCGTGGAAGATCCCGACGGCTACAAGATCGAGTTCATCCAGAAGAAAGGACGCCAAGACTGACTGGGGGCTCCCATGATTCATCCCATCCTGAAAATGGGCGACCCGCGCCTGCTGCGCGTGGCGCCTCCGGTGGAGCGTTTCGACACGCCCGAGCTGCACGCCCTGATCGACGACATGTTCGAAACCATGGCGGCCGCGCAAGGCGTGGGGCTGGCGGCGCCGCAGATCGGCGTGGACCTGCAGCTGGTGATCTTCGGCTTCGACCGCAACGAACGCTACCCCGATGCGCCCCCGGTGCCGCAGACCATCCTGTGCAATCCCGTCATCACGCCCTTGTCGGACGAGATGGAAGATGGCTGGGAAGGCTGCCTGTCTGTACCGGGCCTGCGCGGGCAGGTGCCGCGCTATCGCCACATTCGCTACAGCGGGCGCGACCCCTACGGCCAGTTGATCGAGCGCGAAGCCGAAGGCTTTCACGCCCGCGTGGTGCAGCATGAATGCGACCACCTGATCGGCCGCCTGTATCCGTCGCGCATCCAGGATTTCTCGAAGTTCGGCTTCACCGAAATCCTGTTTCCGGGCATGGACCCGAACGCCGACGACTAACCGCCCGGGTTCGGATGCGCCGCAGCCGGCGCATCTGCTGCGGTTGCCGCCTGCGGCGACAAGTCTTCCGGCGCGAAATCATCCACCTGCAAGACCTGCGACACCAGGGCCTCCGCCGCTTCCAGCTGCGCGGCCTGCGTGTCGGTGATCGCGCCGCGCTGATGCGCTTCGCGCCAGTCGCGCACGCCCGATTGCCGCAGGCGGTCGCGGATCGGCTGCACGGCGTCCACCAGCGCAAACGCGCGAGTCAGATCGCCCAACGGGTCGCCGCCCGCGCGGCCGCCTCCCAACAGCACGCCCGTCGCCGGGTGATTGCCCGGTTCCCGCTGCAGGTCGGCCGCCAGCCGCACATGCGTGGGAGACGGCTTCAAGAGCAGCTCGGCGCATTCGCGCGTCAAGGCGTCGCTCGGCCCCCTGGCCAGGCGCAGCGGCAGGATGGCCGCGCGCAGCCCCCAGGCCAGCACCCGCCCCGGCAGGTTGCGCAGCACCTGGTCCAGGCTTTTCTCGATGCTGGCGTAGCCCTGCTCCATGCACCAATGCACCAGCGGCAGGTCGTCGTGCTTGCGCCCTTCGTCTTCCCAGCGTTTGAGCACCGCCGACAGCAGATACAGCTCGGACAGGATGTCGCCCAAGCGCGCCGAGATCATTTCGCGCCGCTTCAACCCGCCGCCCAGTTGCGCCAAGGTGGCGTCCGCCAGCAGCGCGAAGCCGGACGAATAACGCCCCAGCCGCCGGTAATGGCCGGCCGTCGGGCCCGACACCGGCGACGGCGCCAGCACCGCGCCCGTCCAGGCGCGGCCGATGGCGCGCAGCGTGTTCTTGCCGGCATGGCGCAGGTGACGCCAGAACACGTCGTGGAAGACCTCGATGCCGCGTTCTTCGTCCGGGTTGGCCAGCGCCAGCATTTCCGGCATCAGATAGGGGTGGGCGCGGATGGCACCCTGGCCGAAGATGATCAGGTTGCGCGTCAGGATGTTGGCGCCTTCGACCGTGATGGCGATCGGCACCGCGCGGTACAGCCCGCCCAGGTAATTGCTGGGTCCGTCGATGACGGCTCGCCCGGCGTGCACGTCCATCGCGGCGTTGACCGAGCCACGCATGCGCTCGGTCGCGTGGTATTTCATGATGCCCGACACCACCGCCGGCTTCACGTCCTGGTTCAGCGCGGCGCAGGTCAGGCGCCGGGCGGCCTCCACCATATAGGCATTGCCCGCCAGCTGGGCCAGTTGTTCCTGCACGCCTTCGAACTTGCCCACGGGGATGCCGAACTGCTCGCGCACCCGGGCATACATGCCCGTCGTGTGTGCGCACATGACAGCTGCGGCCGCCGACAGCGAAGGCAGCGAAATGCCGCGCCCCGCCGCCAGGGCGCTCATCAACATCTTCCAGCCCTGGCCCGCGCGGGCCTCGCCGCCGATCAGCGCGTCCAGCGGCACGAACACGTCGCGCCCCTTGTTGGGGCCGTTCTGGAACACCTGCATCGCGGGCAGGTGGCGCCGCCCGATCTCGACACCCGGCGCCTCGGTGGGCACCAGCGCCACCGAAATGCCGATATCCTTGGGTCCGCCCAGGATGCCGTCGGGGTCGGACATCTTGAAAGCCAGGCCCAGCACCGTGGCGACCGGCCCCAGGGTGATGTAGCGCTTGTGCCAGTTGAGCCGGATGCCGATTAGTTCACGGCCGTCCACCACCTGGCGGCAGACGACGCCGGTGTCCACCATGGATGCGGCATCCGAGCCCGCCTCGGGGCTTGTCAGGCCGAAGCACGGCACTTCGCGGCCGTCGGCCAGGCGCGGCAACCAGTAGTCGCGCTGCGCCGGCGTGCCGAATTGCATCAGCAGTTCGCCCGGGCCCAATGAATTCGGCACCATGACCGTCACGCCCGCCGTCACGGAGTACGCCGAAATCCGCCGCACGACTTCGGAATGCGCATAGGGCGAAAAGCCCAGCCCGCCATAGCGCCGCGGAATGATCATGCCGAAGAAGCGCTGCGCCTTCAGGAACGCCCAGACTTCCGGCGGCAGGTCGCGCCGGCGCCAGGTGATATCCCATTCGTCCAGCATGGCGCATAGCTGGGCTACGGGACCATCGATGAAGGCCTGTTCTTCGCGGGTCAGTGTGGCGGCAGGCACGTCCAGCAGCTTGCGCCAGTCGGGGTTGCCCGTGAACAGGTCCGCATCCCACCAGGTGTCTCCGGCCTCGATGGCCTCGCGCTCGGTTGCAGACATGGGCGGCAGGGCGTTGCGCGCCCAGCGATACGCAGGTTCCGAGATGCGGCGCCGGCGCCAGGCATTGAAGTCCATGAGTGTCCCTCACTGTTATGGCCCTAGGGCGTATCAGGCCAAAGTACCAGAATTGGCGGCGGGCGGCCAAGCTGGAGCGTGCCGACTCTGCGACAATGAGCGTCGCCGCGCTGGTGCGCAATCAACCGCTATCCGGGCACATTCCGCATGCTGAACAAACTCTGGCTGGGCTTTTTCCTGACTGCCGCAGCCGCCGCCCTGTATCGCTGGCTGGCCCTCGGCGACCCCGATGTCTTCCGGCTCATGGTGGCCAGCCTGTTCGACATGGCGCGCGTCTCCGTGGAAGTCATGGTGCTGCTGTTCGGCACGCTGACGCTGTGGCTGGGATTCCTGCGCATCGCCGAAGGCGCCGGAATGGTGGAAAAACTGGCCCGGCTGCTGGGGCCGCTGTTCGCACGCCTGATGCCGGGGGTGCCGCGCAACCACCCCGCCATTGGCCTGATCACGCTGAACTTCGCCGCTAACGGCCTGGGGTTGGACAACGCAGCCACGCCGATCGGCCTGCGCGCCATGCGGGAACTGCAATCGCTGAACCCCACGCCGGAAACCGCCAGCAACGCGCAGATCCTCTTCCTGGTGCTGAACGCCTCGTCGCTGACCCTGCTGCCGGTCACGCTTTTCATGTTCCGTGCGCAACAGGGCGCCGCGGACCCGACGCTGGTGTTCCTGCCCATCCTGCTGGCCACCAGCGCATCCACGCTCGCGGGCTTCCTGGCGGTCGCCGCCTGCCAGCGGCTGCGCCTGACGGACCCGGTCGTGATGTTGTGGCTGGGCGGCGCGGCGCTAATCATGGGCGGGTTCATGGCGCTGCTGGCCAGCATGTCGGCCGCTGCCATCGCCACGCTGTCGTCGCTGCTGGGCAACCTGACGCTCTTCGGCATCCTGCTGGCATTCCTGATCGCGGGCGCGTGGAAGAAGGTGCCGGTCTACGAGGCCTTCATCGAAGGCGCCAAGGAAGGCTTCGATATCGCCAAGAGCCTGCTGCCCTACCTGGTGGCGATGTTGTGCGCCGTAGGCGTGCTGCGGGCCTCGGGCGCATTGGACTTCCTGCTGGACGGCATCCGCTGGCTGGCGCAATACGCGGGCTGGGACACGCGTTTCGTCGACGCCCTGCCCACCGCGCTGGTCAAGCCGTTCTCGGGCAGCGCAGCACGCGCCATGATGCTGGAAACCATGACGCACCACGGCGTGGATAGTTTCCCCGCGCTGCTGGCTGCGGTGGTGCAAGGCAGCACCGAGACCACCTTCTACGTGCTGGCGGTGTATTTCGGATCGGTGGGGATATTGCGCGCGCGCCACGCGGTGGGCTGCGCGCTGATCGCCGACCTGGCCGGCGTACTGGCCGCGATCGGCGTGTGCTACTGGTTCTTCGGCTGAGCGCGGCAGCGGGGCTTGGCGCCCCGCATGCGCCGCCTTAGTCCACCAGCAGGATCTTCATGCCGTTGGTGCCGCCGCTGTCCCGGTAGAAGTCGCCCTTGGTCAGGATGACCCAATCGCCCGTCTTCACCAGGTTGCGCTTGCGCAATTCATCGATGGCGGCGTTGCTGAGGTCGGCCGGTTCGTAGTCCGACGGCGCGAACGGCACGGTGTAGACGCCGCGGAACATCGCCACGCGGTTCTGCGTGAGGCTATGCGGGCTGTAGCAGTAGATCGGCACGCCGGAACGGATGCGCGACATGATCAACGGCGTGTGGCCGCTTTCCGTCAACGCGATGACCGCCTTCACGCCGGGAAAGTGGTTGGCCGCATACATAGCCGCCAACGCGATTGTCTCGTCGCAGCGCGTGAAGGTCTCGCCCACCCGGTGATGCGATTTCGTCGTGGTCGGGTGCTTTTCGGCGCCCAGGCACACGCGCGCCATCGCCTGCACGGCTTCCACCGGATACTGGCCGGATGCGCTTTCAGCCGACAGCATGACGGCGTCCGTGTAGTCCAGCACCGCATTGGCCACGTCCGACACTTCGGCGCGCGTAGGCATGGGACTGGAGATCATCGACTCCATCATCTGCGTGGCCGTGATCACGACCTTGTTCAGCGTGCGCGCGTGCTGGATGATGCGCTTCTGGATGCCCACCAGTTCGGCATCGCCCACTTCCACGCCCAAGTCGCCGCGCGCCACCATCACGCCGTCGCTGGCGCGGATCAGGGCGTCCAGTGCTTCGTCATCGGCCACCGCTTCGGCGCGCTCGATCTTCGCGATGATCCAAGCCTGGCTGCCGGCCTCGGCCAGCAAGGTGCGCGCTTCGTCGATGTCGCTGCCATAACGCGGGAACGACACGGCCACATAGTCCAGTTCCATTTCGGCCGCGAGCTTGATGTCAACGCGGTCCTTGTCGGTCAGGCTGGGCGCGGACAAGCCGCCGCCGCGGCGGTTGATGCCCTTGTTGTTCGACAGCGGTCCGCCCACGGTCACGGTCGTGTGGACCTCGTCGCCTTCGACGCGGTCCACCACCAGCACGACGCGGCCGTCATCCAGCAGCAGTTCGTCGCCGACGCGGCAATCCGTCACGAGCTCCGGGTAATCGATGCCCACGATGCTGGCGTTGCCGGCTTCCTTGGGATGCACGCGCGACAGCGTGAACGGTTGGCCGACCTGCAGTTGCACCAGCTTGTCCGTGAAGCGCGCGATGCGGATCTTGGGGCCTTGCAGGTCGCCCATGATGGCGACGAAGCGTCCTTGCTTGGCAGCGATTTCGCGCACCAGCCGGGCGCGTTCGCGGTGGTCGTCCGCGCTGCCGTGCGAGAAGTTCAGGCGGGCCACATCCAGGCCGGCGCGGATCAATGCATCAATGCGTTCGGGCGACGAAGTCGAAGGGCCCAGGGTGGCGACAATTTTGGTGCGGCGCAATACAGGCATGACGGTCCACTCTCGCGAAAACAACGAAAGCGTTATGGTACGCCGCCTGCGTCCGCACGGGTATCATGGTCATCACACCACCCTACAACCAGGCCAATCAAACCCGTGAAAATCGTTATCGCTCCCGACTCTTTCAAAGAAAGCGTTTCCGCGCCCGATGCGGCGGCAGCCATTGCGCGCGGCGTCAAAGCCGCCAGCCCCGGCGCCCACACCATATGCGTGCCAATGGCCGATGGCGGCGAAGGCACGGTCGAAGCCGTGCTGGCCGCCACCGGCGGCCAGGAGCGGCAGCTGACGGTCAATGACGCGCTGGGCCATAAGGTCGATGCGGTCTGGGGTTTGCTGGAAGATGGAACCGCCGTCATCGAGATGGCGGCGGCAGCCGGCCTGGAACTGATCGCCCCGTCCAAGCGCGACCCGATGCGAGCCAGCAGCCATGGCGTGGGCGAACTGATGCTGGCCGCCGTCAACGCGGGCGCCACGCGCATCATCCTGGGGCTGGGGGGCTCAGCCACCAACGACGCCGGCGCCGGCATGCTGACGGCGTTGGGCGTGCGCTTCATGGACGCGGAAGGCCACAGCCTGCCGCCGGGCGGCGGCTCGTTGGGCAAGCTGGCCCGCATCGACACGCGTGGCCTGGACCCGCGCCTGGCCGGCATCCGCATCGACATCGCCTCCGACGTGGACAATCCGCTGTGCGGCGCGCAAGGCGCCTCGCACATCTTTGGGCCACAAAAAGGCGCCACGCCGGAACAGGTACTGGCGCTGGATCAGATGCTGACGAATTTCGCCGACGTCTGCGCGCAGCACCTGGGCGCGGACCATCGCAATGAACCGGGCGCCGGCGCCGCCGGCGGTCTTGGATTTGCCGCCAAGGCCTTCCTGCAAGCGCACTTCCGGCCCGGCGTCGAGATCGTGGCGGAACTGGGCGGGCTGGCGCAGGCCATCGAAGGCGCCACGCTGGTGTTCACCGGCGAAGGCCGGATGGACGCGCAGACGCTGCGCGGCAAGACACCGGCAGGCGTAGCCCGGATCGCGCAGCAAGCCGGCGTGCCTGTCGTCGCGCTGGCGGGCTCGCTGGGCGACGGCTACGAAGCGCTGCATGCCTGCGGCATCAGCGCCGCATTCAGCCTGGCCCCCGGTCCCATCACGCTGCAACAGGCGCTGGCCGATGCGGAAAAGCTGCTTGCCGATCGCGCGCGCGATGTGATGCTGCTGTGGATGGCGGCGCAAAAGCGCATGCTGTGATTGGCGAAAGCCCGCAACCCATCGGACGCCGCACCGGTTCGACTCACGTTCCGCCCCAACGAAAAAGCCCGCATCGGCGGGCTTTTTCGTTGAGGGTTGCGGCTCAAGCGGACTGCAATATGCCCGCTTCCACCAACGCATCCGACAGACGGATGTAGCGGTCCACCGAGATGTCTTCCGCACGCGCCGTGGGAGCGATATCCAGGGCTTCCCAAGGTACCTGCGGCGCCCAGTCAGCCAACACGCGACGCAGCATCTTGCGGCGCTGCGAGAAGGCGCGCGCCACCACGGTTTCAAAGGCCCGCGTACTGACCGGACGCAGCCGGTCCGCAGGCAGCGGCACCATGCGCACGATGGCCGACACCACTTTGGGCGGCGGGTCGAACGCTTCCGGCGGCACATCGAACAGCTTGTGCATCCGGTAGCGCGATTGCAGCATCACGGACAAGCGGCTGAAATCGCCCGAACCGGGCTGCGCCACCATACGGTCGATCACTTCGCGCTGCAGCATGAAATGCTGGTCGCGGATGTGGTCGGCCCACTCCATCAGATGAAACAGCAACGGGCTGGAGATGTTGTAAGGCAGATTGCCCACGACACGCAGTGCGTTGCCGAACTGTGAAAAATCCACCGTCAGCGCGTCGGCTTCGACCACCGTCAGGCGGCTTGCCTCGAACTGCTTGCGCAGACGGGCGGCCAGATCGCGGTCGATCTCGACCGCGGTCAGGTGATCCAAGCGCTCAAGTAGCGGTCGGGTAAGCGCAGACAAACCCGGGCCGATCTCGACCACGGCATCGTCACGGGCGGGGGCAACCGCCCGGACGATGGACTCGACGACGCTTTCGTCGGTCAGGAAGTTCTGGCCAAAGCGCTTGCGCGCCTGGTGTTGAGACATGAAAAGCCCGTAATGCGTTTAGCGGTTGTTCTGCTGGATCTTCTGCTGCTTTTCAAGACGGTTGTCGACGTACGCTTGCGCGCGCAACTGGTCGAGCCAATCTTCGAAAGCAGGCTGGGCACGGCGCTCGAACAAAATCTGGCGCGCCTTCATGCGGGCCAATTCGTCGGTAACGTCGTGTTGGCGGCGCTCTTCAACCTGGATCAAGTGCCAACCGAAAGGCGACTGGATCGGGACGCTGATTTCTCCCGGCTTCAGGGCGTTCATGGCGGCTTCGAACGGCGGCACGGTTTCACCCGGGTTCAGCCACCCCAGTTCGCCGCCTTGCGGCGCGCTCGAGTCCTGCGAATACTGGCGCGCCATGTCTTCGAACTTCGCATCGCCGGCCACCAGGCGCTGACGCACCTGCTCCAGGCGTTGGCGCGCGGTTTCGTCGCTCATCACGGTGGACGTCTTGATCAGGATGTGGCGTGCGCGGGTCTGCATGACTTCCGTCGGGCCTT